>JBGPKH010000493.1:0-6947 GCA_041485845.1 Bryobacteraceae bacterium | reverse complement strand
AGGCTTTATTTTGGCGCCTATGAGGCGTTCCCCCAAACCCGTCACCGGATGCCTCCGCCCTCCCACCGCGGCCGCGCCCTCCCTGGACGTGACCGCGGAGGACCTGGAGCAGATGACCGGATGCCTCCGCCCTCTCACCGCGGCCGCGCCCTCGGCGAGGTTATCTCTGCCCCCTCCGCGCTCTCAGGTCTTGACTTTGTTTTTACTCTGCGTCTCGGCGCCTCGGCGGTGAACCCATCACAACCCGCGCGCCCCCGCAATCGCCCGCATACTCCGCCATCTCGCTCCCCTCCAGGTACACCACCGCCGGCCGCCACTTCCGCACCGTCTCCCGCAACGCCGCCCGAAAAGCCGCCGACCCGCCCGAGCGCCGCACCACCACCACCTCCGCGCACTCCGACAGCGCCTCAGCGGACGGTGTCTCCAGCCGCTCGCCAAAGACCACCCGCACCGCGCCCGCCGGCCCTCCCGGCCCGCCCGCAACGATCGTTCGCGGCTCACCCGGCGCCGCGCGACCCGGAAAGACCGCAATCGCGCCGCTCCCCAGCGCCAGCAGCAGTTCCTCGGAATAATCCGCCGCTGCCCTCGGCCCGCCGCTCAGCGCGATCCGCGCCGCCGCCCGCAGAGCCTTGCGTGGAGCGTCCGCCGCGGCCGCCCGAATCCTCAGCCGCTCCAGCGCCTGCTCCCACATCCTGCGAAACACCTCCGCGCCGGCTACTGCCCGTGCCACGAATCGCAGGTAGTTGATCTCCAGTATTTCTTCGAGCTGCTCCCCCGTGTAATAGCGCGTGGACGTCGTCCGATGGCGGTGTTCCAACACCGCGCCGGCGACATACACGCTGCCCCAGCCCCGCAGCCACGCGCGATATCCGATATCCAGATCCTCCACGTACGCCGGGTCGTACGCCTGGTCGATGGCGCCCAGCGCGCGCAGCCTGGCGGCGTCGTAAAGCGAACATCCGCCGCTGCCATACAGCACCCATGTGAGATCCTCGCCGGGAAGCGGCTCGTCGCAGCGAATGGGAAAATCGGCCGGCTCCGGCTGAAAGTAGACTGCCTTGCCGGTCTCTTCCCGGCGCGCGCCGGCGGGGAACAGAATCTGCGCGGTCGCGCAGAAAAGATCGGGCACCCGCTCGAATGCCCGTACCAGGGCCGCGAAGAAGCCCGGCTCCAGGATCATGTCGTTGTTCAGCAGGCACACGTGCGAGTACCGCGCCCGCGCGATGCCGCGATTCACCGCGCGCGCGAAAGAGAGCGGCGCCGCCGAAACCTCCACTTGCACCTGCGGCCAGGACAAGCGCAGCCACTCCACGGTGCCGTCGTCCGAGCCGTTGTCCACCACGATGATCTCCGCCGCGAATCGCTCCAGTTCGCGCGCGATGCCCTCCATCTGCGCCGCCAGCAGGTCCTTTCCATTGCGCGATGGAATCACCACCGAGATGCCCGCAGGCGCTTCGCGACGTGGCCACGGCATCACCGTGCGCCGCCGCGGACGCAACGCCCCGGCGATGCGCGCCGCCGTATACCAGAACGCGATCTCGATCTCCGCCTTCAAGTTCAGATGAGCATGTGGCGGTGTGGCTGGGCTTCGCCCGTCCGGCTTGCCTCCCACAGCGCCAGCGCCTGCAGCGCAAATGCCGTGGAAACCGGGTTCACGTGCGGTATGCACGCGCCGCCACGGCGCCCGAAACAGTACCCGCCGTCGATCCTCGGATCGCTATCGGAGGACTGGAACGTGGCGAGCTTTTCGGCTTCCGGCCGCGCCGCCTCTCGATCCAGCGGCACCGCGCCGGCCCAATCCGCATACAGCCGGATGCGCAGCAACTGGGCGTACACGTCGGATCGCACGAATTCCGGCGCGATGTCGTGAAGGTGCTGCGCCACGCTGGCAATGCCGGTTCGAAGGGCCGCGGCGCAACGCGGCTCGCCGGCGCGCGGCAACAACCCTTCGAGGAAATACAGCGCGGGGTGGAGCCGGTCCATCACCTTCATCGGTTCCGGATGGCCTGGCAGGAACCCGCCGTAGGTTTGCAGGGATGATTCCAGAACGCCATCGTAGAGCTCGCGGAACCGTTGATCGCCGGTAGCCTCCGCAAGGTCCCACCACGCCATTGCGGATTTCAACTGGTAGCAGCCGGAGGACCGCGACCAGCGCTGCGCCTCCCGTTCCAGCGGCCGCTTCTCGGGAAGCGACAGGATCGGATGGTAATCGTTCTCCGCCGCGAAATCGGACGCCATCGACTGGCCCACCGCTGCCGCCACATTCAGGAACTCTTCGGTGCCCGTGGCCCGCCAGGCCGCCAGCAGACCGCGCACGACGATTCCGCAATCGAAGAAGTACGTGAAAGCTGGCGGGTCAAGCTCGAACGGCATGGTTCGCGTCTTCGCGTCCCAAGCCGCGCGGGCTAGAAAACGCGCCGCCGCCGTCGCGCGCTCCAGGTAGATATCCGGCTCATCCTTCGCGATCGCGTGCAGGTACACCAGGGCGCTCACGGCGTACCCCGTAATCTCGGTCGACACCGCCAGGCTGCGCTGCTGGTCGGCGCGATAGTAGCGGGCTACACCGCCGTTCCGTTCATGAATTCCGGAATGCAGAAACCAGCCTCCGGCGCGAGACACTTGAGGGTGCAAACCGCTAGTGTAGCAGGCCCTCTAGCGGGGCAGGCGGTTGGTATAGAATTCGCGGGTTCCCATCTCATTTGGGGGTTGAGGACGCTGGTGGCGAACCGGCATACCGGCTGCGTCTGCAACCAGCTAACTAGCCGCGCCACCCATCGGAAAACACTCCACTAACGAGACCCCGCCGATAACCCTGAACAACTTCGTCATCGTCTACCGAGAATTGTCACCGGACGGTAACGGCGAATGGAAGCCCTTAGATTCTGGCATGAATGAGTGAGCATCGCCGAAATCGGCTCCGCCGTGGCGCATCCCGCCGGCGCCGAAATCATCGACCTGGGCGACCGCACTCTCCTCCCCGGCCTGATCGACTCCCACATTCACCTCTTCCTCCATCCTGGCGCCGAGGACTTGCAGACCGTTCTGGAATCCGTGCCGCAGCGCACGCTCGCCGCCGTTCTGGCCGCGCGCGAGGACCTCATGGCCGGCTTCACCGCCGGGCGCGATATGGGCACCGAAGGCGCCGGTCCCGCCGACACCGCGGTGCGCAATGCCATCAACCAGGGCCTCTTTCCCGGACCCCGCCTGCGCACCAGCGGCAACGCCGTCGATATCCTCGGCGGGCACGAAGATGCCAACGACTTTAACCCCGAGCAGCACGTGCTCTCCAACGCCACCCGCGCCAACAACGCCGCCGAACTGGTGCGGGCGATCCGCCAGCAGTTCAAGGACGGCGCCGATTTCATCAAGATCTACGAAACCGGCCACGACTCGTTCGACGGCGACAAACTCACCACCCCCTACCAGTACACCGAAGCCGAGCTCACCGCCGCCGTGAAGGAAGCGGCGCGCATGGGCAAGCGCATCGCCGTACACGCTAACGGCGAGCCCGGCGCACTCTATGCCGCGCGCGCCGGAGTGGTCTCCATCGATCACGCCGGCCAGCTCGGCGGCGAGACCATGGCTCTCATGCGCGACAAACAGATCTTCGCCGTCCCCACCTTCACCCTCTCCGAGTACTTCGCCGACCATGCTCCCACGGAAGGGCCGCGCGCGTTCGAGAAACAACTGGTGGGCTTTCACGAGCGCGAGTTTCGCAAGCAAGTGGCCGCCGGAGTGCCCGTGGCCATGGGATCCGATGCCGGCCCTTTCCCCACGGCACACCGGCGCGCGAGTTTGTGTTGATGGTGAAGTATGGCATGACTCCCCTCGCAGCCCTCCAGGCCGGCACCCTGAACGGCGCGAAGCTGCTCGGCTGGCAGGGCCGGATCGGCGCGTTGAAGTCCGGATACCTGGCCGACGTTATCGCCGTCCCCGGCGACCCGCTCCAGGACATCGCCGTGTTGCAGAAAGTGGCGTTCGTGATGAAGGGCGGCGTGGTCCACACACGGTAACCGTGGCCGGCGCTTTCGCCTGCCAACCGAAACGGAGCAGCGCGCGCCAGCAAGCGTTTTGCGCATACTAACGAACTCGCCCCCGACCGCCCCACACGCCGGCGCTACAATAGCACCGTGCATCGCCGAACGTTTCTGGGTGTTTCCGCCGGGGCTGCGCTGACCGGCGCCAATGCGCAGCCGCCCACCTTCCCCATCATCGATACGCACATCCATCTGTTCGATACCACCCGCCCGCAAGGCGTGCCGTGGCCGGCGAAAGACAACACCGTGCTCTACCACCCGGCCTTGCCCGGACGCTACCGGCAGATCGCCGCGCCCCTGGGTATCGCCGGCGCCATCGAGGTGGAATGCAGCACCTGGCTCGAGGACAACCAGTGGGTACTCGACGTTGCCGCCAAGGATACGATCATCGTGGGCACGGTGGGCGACCTGGAGCCGGGCAAGCCGGAGTTCCGCCCACAACTCGAGCGCTTCCACCGCAACCCGCTGTTCCGCGGCATCCGCTACGGCAATCTCTGGGGCCGCGATCTCGGCGCTGAGCTGTCCAAGCCCGACTTCGTCTCCAGCCTCAAGGCGCTCGCGGAAGCCGGCCTGGTGCTCGACACCGCCAATCCCAATCCCGCGCTCATCGCCGCGGCCGTTCGCGCCACCGACAAGGCGCCCGCACTCCGCGTGGTGGTCGACCATCTGCCGCAGTTGAATCCGCCGAACGAGCCCGCGGCTCGCGCGGCGTACCAGGCCGATCTGCGCGAGCTGGGCAAGCGCCCCCAGGTCTACGTCAAGATCTCTGAGGTCCTGCGCCGCGTGGACGGCCGCGTGCCCGAGGATCTGAGCTTCTACCGCTCGCGCCTGGATGAGCTGTTCGCCATCTTCGGCGAGGACCGCGTGCTCTACGGCAGCGACTGGCCCAACAGCGACCAGTGGGCCCCTTACCCCAAGGTGTTGAACGTAGTCCGCGAGTACTTCGCCGGCAAAGGCCGCGCCGTGGAAGAGAAATACTTCTGGAAGAATTCAGTCGCCGCCTATGGGTGGGTCCATCGCGCGGCCGATCAGCCACAACCCGTCAAAGGCGCCCGCTGAATGGACCCCGCGTTCCGCAAGGGCTACATCGAAATCGACTTCCCTACGCCGCCCTTCGATTCCATAGGTGCGCTGCTGCTCCGCGCCACGCGCCTCTTCTTCTCCAGTCTTCCGTTCCTGGCCGCCGTCACCCTGATCGTTTTCCTCCCGGCCAAACTGCTCCTGCAATCCGCGCTCTCCCTGCTGAATGTCTCCAGCGAGGGGGTCATCGCGTATTTCGCCATGGACTTTGGCGACCTGATCTTCAGCGCCCTCGTGATACCCGCCGCGGTTTACGGCCTCGTCATGCAACTCCGCAAGAGCAACCCCGGCTCGCTCGGCGAAGCGTTCCGCTGGGGCCGCCGTCAGTGGAGAAAAATGCTCTGGAACAAGTTCAAGGTCGAGATCACCATCATGCTGTGGAGCGCGCTCTTGATTGTCCCCGGGATTGTGGCCATGGTGAAGCTCACCTTCGCCGAAACCATCGTCGCCATCGAGGCCGACCGCGAATCCGAAGTTCTCCAGCGCAGCCGCGAACTCAGCCAAGGACGACGCTGGCGCATCTTCCTCGCGCTCCTGCCGGCGCTGCCGCTGAGCCTGGCGCACATGTATGCAGCCCTGCGCGTGCTGCAATATTCCCGGTGGCTGATGGTTCCCGTGGACAGCCTGTTTTCCGTGGTGGACCAGTGGATGACGGTAGTCGTGCTGCTCATCTACCTCGGGCTGGCGCCGCCCCGCGCCACGGAAGCCGCCAGGCGCAAGGCTGCCTGAAGCCGGCTCCCGTCTTCCGCGGTACACTGCCGGTATGAACAAGGTCAACTTGGCGCAGAAGCTCGCCTCCTTTTCCGATCATTTCAGCCCCAAGATCGTGGGCGAGCTGAACGGACAGCACGTCAAGCTGGTGAAGTTCCAGGGCGAATTCGTGTGGCACCACCACGATGCCGAAGATGAGCTCTTCCTCGTAGTCCGCGGCAGTTTCCGCATGGGCCACCGCGACCAAGCCGGGCGCGAGCGCGAGGTGACCCTCAACGCCGACGAGTTCCTGATCGTGCCGCGCGGCACAGAGCACCGGCCCGTGGCGGACAAAGAAGTCGAGATCCTGCTGTTTGAACCCGCCGGCACTCTCAACACCGGCAACGTGCGCGGCGAAATGACCGTCGGGCAACTGCAACGAATCTGATGCGCGGGCCGATCGCACCCCCTATAGATCTTTGGGCTTAAGCCCCGTGTGCTTTGCGATGCGTGACAGCATTGCCCGGCCGATCTCCGCGCGGTCATGAAAGGAGAACTCGTAGTCGGACCAACCCTCCCTGCGCAGCAGCTTGTGCGATCCGGTGGTTCGCTCGACACGCCAGCCGATACGGACCAGGGCGGCGAGAACCCTGCTCGCTTTAGTCGCCGGCCAGTTGCTCACGCAGAACCTGAAAAGAGACGTTCAGGGAAGAAGCCGGCAACTCACCATGAGCCACTCGGTCGGCAATGACTTCAATGGCCAGCTTTTCCGTGTTGCTGATGGCTTCCTCTCGGGTCTGCCCATAGGTCATAACACCCGGCAGTTCGAGGGCTTCGGCGATCCATCGGCCGTCGTGCTCTCTGTCGAGCTCAATCGAGAGGTGCACATCCCCTATCATAACAGGGGACACAGGGACACAGATGACGATTCCGTCGAGCATGATCTGACGGCGCCTTCGCTGTGGCCTTAGTCGGTGCCCAAGAATTAGTTCACATTCTTAGCGGGGCGTACGGTGTAGTTCCAGCGGCCGAGCATCTCGTGGGGAACGAGGTTGAGTTGACGCATTTCGGCATCTGAGATCTTGATTCCGGTGTCGTAGTTCTCTGGCATGTGGTAGGCGCTGACAGTGAGGCCAGATT
>JBGPKH010000492.1:0-6961 GCA_041485845.1 Bryobacteraceae bacterium | reverse complement strand
CGCGGCTGCCGCCAAAACCTCAATCCTCGTGAAATTCATCCGCGACCGGCTTGACCTATCCCGCACCGAAGGAACCAGCTTGGCGGCATGAGCCGCCCGCCCTATGATCACGGTACTCTCAAGTATGTGCTTGACTCAGGTAATGGCTCTGGCGAACGCTTTGTAGGGCGGACCCCCTGGTCCGCGGCGGACGCCCCCGTCCGCCCGGCAGTAGGCCGGCCAGGGGGCCGGCAGCGGGCGAGGGCGCCCGCCCCACGTTTCGCTCCGAATGGTGTCTACCTGAGTGAAGCACATACCCATCTAGGTGAATTCTCCGGGACTGGCCGGCGAGCCGTTCCGGGACTCCGGCTTCACCCAGCACCTCTCGGTCTATGACGGCCTGCCGTCCACCGAGGGGAAGGGTGTGAAGGCGCGCGTGGCCCGAACGGGACGTGATGGCGATTTCGGTGTTGGCGCGCGGAGCGGCCGCCGCGATCCTGCGGATGCTGCGCTACGAGCGCTACGATAGCAAATACTCAGCCAGCGAGGCATGCCAGAATGAGACGATGATCTCCGCGACGGAATATGCCGGCTGGCCGCATTGCTACCGCCTGACGAACGGCGAGGTCGAGGTGGTGGTGACCACTGATGTCGGCCCGCGCGTGATTCGCTGTGGCTTCGCAGGCGGGCAGAATCTGTTCAAGGAGTTTCGCGATCAACTGGGCAAGTCCGGCGAGCCGGACTGGCAGCCGCGCGGGGGCCACCGGCTCTGGCTGGCGCCTGAATCCGTGGACCTGTCCTACGGTCTCGATAACTCTCCCGTCGGGGCGGCCATCGAGGGCGACTCGATCACGCTCATATAGCCGGTTGAGAAGGAGACCGGCTTTCAGAAGCAGATGGTGGTGAGCATGGGTGCGGACGGCAGCATCCAAGTTGTCCATCGACTCCGCAACGCCAACACTTCGCCCCGGACCGTGGCCCCCTGGGCACTCACCATGATGGCGCCGGGCGGCACTGCGGTCACCGCATTCCCGCCGCGCGGCACTCACCCCCAGGCGCTTCAGCCGGCCAACCCCCTGGTCATGTGGGCCTACACCAACTTCAGCGACCCGCGCTGGCAGTTCACGGAGAAGTATCTGGTCCTACGACAAGACCCGCAGGCAACTTCGCCGGTCAAGGCGGGCCTGTGGAACCGCAACACCTGGCAGGCGTACTTACTCGGCTCCGACCTGTTCGTGAAGTCGACCACCGCGGCCCAGGGGTCCGCGGCGTATCCCGACATGGGCTGCTCGCTCGAGACCTTCACCAATCGCGACTTCCTGGAAATGGAGACGCTGGGACCACTCGAAGCGGCGCCGCCGGGCGGCGCGATCACGCACACCGAACGGTGGAGTCTCCATCGGGATGTCCATCTGACCGAGTGGACCGATGAAGAGATCGATCGGAACGTGGCTTCCAGGCTCTAAGCTGCCGGAGCCGCCGCTTCGCCGTGGAACTTCACCGAGACCAGCCGCGACACGCCGGGCTCCTGCATGGTCACGCCGTAGAGCGCCTGGGCCGCTTCCATGGTGCGCTTGGAGTGCGTGATCACCACGAACTGGGTCTGGTCCGCCATCTCATGCAGCAGCCGCGTGAGGCGGCCGATGTTGGCCTCGTCGAGCGGGGCGTCCACTTCGTCCATCACGCAGAACGGGCTCGGCTGATAGCGGAAGATCGCCATCAGCAGCGCGACCGCGGCCAGGGCCTTCTCGCCGCCCGAAAGCAGCAGCACATTCTGCAGCCGCTTGCCGGGAGGTGAGCACACGATCTCGATGCCCGATTCGGCCAGATTCTCCTGGTCCGTGAGGCGCATCTCGCCCGTGCCGCCGCCGAACAGCGTTTGGAAAATGCCGCGGAAATTGGCGTTGATCGCCTCGTAGGCCTCCGCGAACTTCTGACGCGAAACGAGGTCGATGTCCTGGATGGCCTTCTCGGTGTCGCGAATGGAATCGATCAGGTCCTGCCGCTGGGCGCTCAGAAACTCCTGCCGCTGCTGCGCTTCCTGGTACTCCTCCATGGCCGCGGCGTTTACCGGGCCGAGCGACTCGATTCGGTTGCGCACTTCGTTGCAGCCCTGTTCGGCTTCCGCGATGGCGCCGGCATCGGGGACCGGATCGTCGGCCGCGGCAAGTTCCTCCACCGGGCAGTTCAGCTCCTTGCGGCTGGTCTCGTCGAGGAATTTCAGCTCCGCCTGTTTGCGCACCAGGTCCACTTCGATCTGCGACCGCTTCTCGTGGCAGACCTCCCCAGCCAGGCGCAGAAGCTTGAGATCCTCTTCCCCGGCGCGCAGGGCCTCGCGCATGCCGGTGTCCTCAATGGCCATCTCGTTGACCCGCGCCTCGAGAGCCGCGATCTGTTCGACGAGCACCGCGGCCTTCCGGTCGAGCTCGATGTTGTCGGCCAGCAGACGCGAGCGCAGCTCGCCGAGCCGCTCGATCTCGGGCGCGATGGCGTTGCGGCGGCTCGTCGTCTCGTGGAACTGCTGCTCCAGGCGGGCCATAGCGCTGCGCTCGCCGCGATGCCGCTCTTCGAGGCCCGCGAGCTCGGCGCGCGTGGCCGCGTGCTCCTCCCCGATGGTGGCCGCCTGGCCTTCCAACTTTTCCAGTTCCTGGCGCTCGGCTTCGAGAGCCGCTTCACGCTCCGCGCGCATCCGCTCCTTCTCTTCGACCGCCGCGCGATTGCTCTCGCGCTGACCCGCCGATTTTTCGGAATCGCGGCGCAGGCGATCCAGCTCCAGCCGCGCCACCGAGATGCGCGAGTTGGCACGGGACAGGTCTTCGCCCAGCTTGCGCATTTCGTGGTCAAGGGCCACGCGGTCCTTCTCGCGCGATTGTTGCAACGCGCGCAGGTGCTCCAGTTCGGCCTCGAGCCCGATGATCTCCTGTTGCAAAATATCCTGGCGCGTCACCATCTCGTCGAGCCGGGCCTGGCGCAATTTCAGTGTGACGGCCAGCTCGCGCGCTTCGCGCTTCATGGCCAGCGGGCCGGCGCCGGATTTCTTGCCGCCGGTCACCGTGTGCCCGTGATAGCAGACGCCATCGGGCAGCAGGAAGTAGAGGTGCGGATACGATACGGCAAGGCGCTGCGCCGCGGCCCGATCCTCGGCAAGAAAGCACAGCGAGAGGCGCGGCAGCAGATCGGTGGCGCGATCCTTGAAGCCGTTGGTGAGCCGCAGCGAGTCGCTCAGCCGCGCCGCGATTCCGGTCTCCGGACCGATCGCCGGTTCGGGCAGATGGCGATGGCCGTTGCCGTTGGGCTCGGGATGCACCAGGAACGTGGCGCGGCCTTCGAGCTCCGCGCGGATGAAATCGAGCCCGCGCTCGGCCTGCTGCCAGGTCTCGACCACCACGTACTCGAGCTCTTCGTGCAGGAACTCTTCGGCGGGTTTTTCGTACTGCGGATCGACTTCCACGTAGTCGGCCAGAACGCCCAGCGGCTTGAGATCGGCCGCCTTGCCCTTTTCCAGCGAGGCGAACAGGCGCTTCACCGATTCCGTCGTGTAGGTGCGGTGGGCCAGCACCTCTTCCAGCGATTCCTTGCGCGCGCGGATCTGCGACACCTCGGTCTTCAAAGTGTCGATCTCGTGCCGCAGCCCGGCGGTCGTGCGGCGGCGCTCGGCCAGATCCTCCTCGGTGCGGCGGCGCTCGCCGGTCACCGATTCCAGTTCCAGTTGGCGTTGCGCCAGCGTCTCGGAAAGCTGCTTCCGCGCCGTTTCGAGCCGTGCGATCTCCGCCGCCGCCGTGCTCTCCTCGCGCGTGGCGCGGGCGGTTTCGCGCTCGATGCCCGCCAGGTATTCCTGGATCTGCGCGAGCTGGTTCTTCAAGGTCGAAGCTTCGCCCAGCAAACGAAGGATCAATTGCCGTCCCGACTCGATGGCCTGCTCGCGTTCGCGCAACTTGGTTTGCAGCGACTCGCGCTGTTGGTTAATTTCCAGCATGCGGTCGCGCGACTGCGCGGTCTGAGCCTCGAGCGCATCCAGGTTCGCCTTGTGTACGGCGATCTCCATATCGAGGCTGTCGAGCCGCTCTTCGAGTTCCTGCGATTCCTTCTCGGCCTGCGCGATGCGCTGCTCGATGGCGCCGCTCTCCTTCACCTGCGATTCGAGGCGGCCGCGCGTGCGCTCGGCTTCCACGTTCCTCTCGGCAAGCTGCTGGCGCGCGCCCGTGAGGTTCTCTTCGAGCTCGTAGCAGGCGAGTTGGCGCCGCTCGTGCGCCTGCTCCTTTTCGCCGACCCGCTCGCCCAGCGCCTTCAATTCCGCCGCAGCGAGGTTCAGGTCGATCGCGGTCTTCGCGGCGTCGCGCTCCAGCAGGCGGTACTTGCCGGAAAGAACCACCCGCAACCGGGCTTCGAGCTCCGTCATCAGCTCGCCGTAGCGCTTGGCTTTGGACGCCTGGCGCTTGAGCGAATTCACCTGGCGCGTCACCTCTTCCAGGATGTCGTAGACCCGCGCCAGATTCTGCTTGGCGCCTTCCAGCTTGGCCTCGGCCAGACGTTTGCGCGTCTTGAACTTGGTAATGCCGGCGGCCTCTTCGATCACGGAACGGCGATCCTGCGGCTTGGAGCTGAGGATCTGGCCGATGCGCCCCTGCTCGATAATGGCGTAGCTTTCGGGCCCCAGGCCGGTGCCCATAAAGATGTCCTGGATGTCCCGCAAACGGGCCGCGTGGCCGTCGATCAGGTACTCGCTTTCGCCCGAACGAAACAGCCGCCGCGTGATGGTGACCTCTCCCGGGCGATTGGGTTGGCCGTCGGCGACGGGCTGCGGACCGGCATGCCCGTGCGGCACGTACAACTCGGGGTCCACCAGCGTCATGGTGACGTAGGCCATGCCGAGCGGCTTGCGGTCGCGCGTGCCGGCGAAGATGACGTCCTCCATGCGGCTGCCGCGGAGGGTCTTGGCGGACTGTTCGCCGAGCACCCAACTGATGGCATCGCTGATGTTCGACTTGCCGCAGCCGTTCGGGCCGACGATGGCGGCGATGCCTTCCCCATTGAACCGGAGCTCCGTGCGCTCGCAGAAGCTCTTGAATCCCTGCAGTTCGACTCGTTTCAGTTTCAGCAAAGCCTTAACCTCTGCTTCGGGGGAGTTGTAACTATACTAAACGCGCCACGCATAAAAGTAAAGTACCTCCACCCCATTATCCTGTATCTGAGCCTGGGAGGCCCCAATATTTCGTAGGGCGCCTCCCAGGAATCATTCCAGCGACGGCCACCGTGGCGGCCGTTTTTCGCGAAAGGCCCGCATCCCTTCCTGGAAATCGGAGCTTTCGAAGACCTCATTGCGCACGCGCTGCCCGATGGCGCCAGCCGTTTCCCAATCCTTGCCTCTGGTCGCCTGGACAAACATCAGTCCCTGGCGGAGAGCGGTCGGGCTGAATGCCGCTACCGACGCCGCCAGTTCGAGAGCCACTTCATCCAGGTCGTGTGTGATCTCATGTACCAGGCCGATCTCGTGGGCCGCGCGGGCGCCGATCGTGCGGCCGGTCAGCGCAATTTCGATGGCGCGGCGTTCCCCCACGGCCGCCGCGACCGCGCGGAACACCAGGAAAGGCCACAGTCCGAGGCGAATTTCGGTGAGACCGAAAGTAGCGTGTTCCGAAGCGATCGCGATATGGCAGTTGGCCACCAGTCCCATGCCGCCGCCGAGCGCGGAGCCTTCCACCGCCGCGATCAGCGGCTTGCCGAGACGCGTTCCGATGGTAAACAACCGCTCGTTCGCGGCGCCGATCTCCTCGGAGGCGCCGGGCCCGATTTCACTGACGTCCATCCCCGCGCAGAAGGACTTGCCATTGGCCGAGAGCAGAATCGCGCCGACCCCGGGATCGCGGCCGGCATTCTCCAGGGCCTCGGCCAGCTCGCGGCAGAGTGCCGCGTTCAGCGCATTCCGCTTTTCCGCGCGGTTGAGAATCAGGCGAAGCACCCGGCCCTGAGGCTTGATTTGGAGAATGTCGCTCATGAGATTCGCTCTGAGGGCGGGCAGCCAGGAATACCGGCGGGCGCGCGGAGTACACGCCGTTGGTGAACCTATTATAGTCCCCGCGGAAGCCCGATTGCCAGGGCCAGGAGCGCGGCGAGCGCGGCGAGCGCGGCTAGTTCGGCGCCGGCCAGCGGCGGCCATGGCCCAGTGCGGCTAAGTGCGGCTCGCGCGGCAAGCGCGGTAGCGCGGGCGTGGCGGTGGCGGGCCACCCGTTTCTGGAGATCTGCGATGAGCGATACCCGACCAAGGCAACGCCGCTGACCAGCCGGTTGCCGGCGGAAATGGCATGCGCAGATCGGCGACCCCACGGTGGATGACAGTATCCTGGACCGGCTGGTTCATGCGGCGCATCGGATCGAGTCGCAAGGAGAATCGATGCGGAAGAAGAGGAATGGACGTGGCGGCAAAAATGGCGAGTAGGAGACGGGTCGCGACCCTCGTCGCTTGGCTCCGAGCCGATCGGCGCCGGACCGGCGAGTTCGTGGCTTTCTCCTTGGCTCGCGGCGCGCACCAGCGTTGCCGCTCGCAGGCACTTGTGACTTCCCGGACAGGCCGGAGGCTCGTCCCACTAACGCCGCGCGGGGATCGGCTTCGCTGCGCTGGTAGCCGGGGCTTCCACTGCCGCTGCCGCGGCCGGATCCGGTTTGACCAGCCCGAGAGCCTTCCGCAGCTCCGTGTCGATGGCTTGCCGGATATCCTGGTTGTCCTTCAGGAACTGGCGGGCGTTCTCGCGGCCCTGGCCGATGCGGTCCCCCTTGTAGCTGAACCAGGAGCCGCTCTTTTCGATGATGTTCTGCGCCACGCCGAGATCGATCAGGTCGCCTTCCTTGGAGATGCCTTCGCCGTAGATGATGTCGAACTCGGCTTCGCGGAACGGCGAGGCTACCTTGTTCTTCACCACCTTGACCTTGGTGCGGTTGCCGACCACGGCATCGCCGTCCTTGATGGCGGCAATGCGGCGGATAT
>JBGPKH010000491.1:0-6968 GCA_041485845.1 Bryobacteraceae bacterium | reverse complement strand
GCCGCCGATGGCCAGAGGTTTATCGTCGCCCAGACGGACACTGCAACGTCCTCCCCGCCTTTGACAGTAATTCAGAACTGGCCCGCGCTTCTGAAGAAGCACGAGTCCGTCTGTAGACAGTTGTCCCGAAGCAACTCGCGCCTGCCAACACCGCCCAGACTGGGCTGCCAACGCGATGGGGCAGTGAACCGCCTTCCCTTCCATTGGGCCGGAGGGGTCGGCAGTCGATGGCCCAAACCGGGAGGAGGCCACCTCGGGTCCATGCTTCAGCTTCCTCAAGTACACTGGGATGAACTCCGAACATGCCTCTCTCTGCCGGCGAAAAACTCGGTCCCTACGAGATCCTCTCCGCCATCGGTGCGGGCGGGATGGGAGAAGTGTACAAAGCCCGTGACACGCGGCTCGACCGCACCGTCGCCGTCAAGGTCCTGCCTGACCACGTCGCCCAACGCGAAGATCTGCGTGCCCGCTTCGAACGCGAAGCGCGCGCCGTGGCCTCGCTGAATCACCCGAATATCTGCACACTCCACGATATCGGGCCGGGCTACATGGTGATGGAACTGATCGAGGGCGAGACGCTCGCCGCCCGCATTGAGAAGGGCGCGCTCCCGCTCGATCAAGCGCTCAAGCTCGCCGCCCAGATTGCCGATGCCCTCGACCGCGCGCATCGCGCCGGCGTCACCCATCGCGACGTCAAGCCGCAGAACATCATGCTGACGCGCGACGGCGTGAAGGTGCTGGATTTCGGGTTGGCCAAGTCCGGGTCGAAGCCCGGCCCCACCGAAGAGACTCTCACCAAAGCGCTGACGACGGAAGGCACCGTGATGGGTACGCCGCAGTACATGGCTCCGGAGCAATTCGCCGGCAAAGAGGCCGATGCGCGGTCGGACATCTGGGCGTTTGGCGCAACGCTGTACGAGATGGTGACGGGGCAGAAGGCGTTTCAGGGCGCAAACTACCAGAGCCTGGTCGGCGCGATCCTGGCCACGGATCCTCCGAAGATGCCAGTCGAGCCGTTTACCCCGGCGTGGCTGGAAAGATTGGTGCGGCGGTGCCTAGCGAAGGATCCCGAAGACCGCTGGCAGTCGATGCGCGACATCGTGATCGAGTTGCGGACGCCGCCGCAGGAGGTTGCGGCCGGGCCGTCGAAAGCCGATCGCTGGCCGCGGATTGCGGTGGCGGTGCTGGCACTCGCGTTGATGATCTCCGGTATGGGCTGGTACAGAGCGGCACGGCCCGCACCGCTTCGCCCCCTGATGCGTCTGAACGTGGAGATCGCGCCCGGGACATCGCTGGCAAGGGGCAATGCCATTAACGGAATCGGCGGCAACATGCTGGCTCTTTCCCCGGACGGGACGCGCCTTGCACTCTCGCTGCGCGGCACGGACGGCAAAGTGCGCCTCCACACCCGCCTGCTGAATCAGAGCCAGGTCATCCCGCTGACAGGCACCGAGAACGCCCAGGGGCCATTCTTCTCTCCAGAAGGGGATTGGATCGGGTTCTTCGCCGATGGCAAGCTCAAGAAGATTGCGCTGGATGGCGGCGCGGCGGTCACGCTGTGCGACGCTCCCGCGGGCTTTGGCGGAAGCTGGGGCGACGATGGCCCCATCATCACGGCGCTGAGTTTCACCTCCGTCCTCTCGCGGGTCCCTTCCGGCGGCGGAATGCCCGTACCACTGACGAAGTTGAACGCCGGTGAAGTGACCCACCGCTGGCCGCAGGTACTTCCCGGGAGCCAGGCGGTCCTGTTTACCTCGGCCATCCAGGCGGGAGGAATCCAAGGCTACGACGACGCGAATATCGAGGCGATCTCACTCAAAACCGGCGAGCGGAAGACGATTCTGAAAGGAGGCTTTTATCCTCGCTATCTGGCCGATGCAACCAGCTCCAACGGCACCGGCCACCTCGTCTACATGCACCAGTCCACGCTCTTCGCCGTGCCGTTCGACCCAGGCCGCCTGGCGGCCACTGGCTCCCCAGTGCCCATTCTGGATGATGTCAGCAGCTCACGGCCAGGGGGCGGGGATTTTGCGTTCGCGGGGGCGCCCGCCGGACCGGGAACTTTCGTGTACCTCACCGGAAAGCAAGAGGAGCAGGGGTGGTCGATTTCCTGGGTAGACATCTCCGGTAAGACGCAGCCGCTGCATGCGCAGCCCAGCACATACTTTTCGCCGCGCTTCTCGCCCGACGGCAGGCGGCTGGCGTATTCGACGAACAACGACGTCTGGGTGAAGGATCTGGACCGGGACAGTTCTTCCCGCCTGACTTTTCTGCCGGGCTTCAATAACAACCCTGTGTGGACTCCCGACGGGAAGTACATCGTGTTCCGATCCAACAACCAGGCTGCCCCCGGGCTGTACGGAGTCCGCTCGGACGGATCGGGCGAGCCCAAGCGTCTGACCGAGGGCAATCCTCTAGAGACTCCAGCATCGTTTTCACCGGACGGAAAGCGCCTGGCCTTCACTCAGGGCGGGAACGGCGGCTCCCAGGACATCTTTACAGTGCCAGTCGAAGTCGATCGCGGGCAGGGTACTTTCGGGCTCCGGCTCGGCAAAGCGGAGTTGTTTCTGGGGACGCCTTTCAACGAAGTCAACCTGGCGTTTTCGACTGACGGGCGCTTCGTGGCGTATCAGTCGGACGAGTCCAGGACCTCTGAAGTGTACGTGCGCCCGTTCCCTGGCCCCGGAGGACGCTGGCAGGTTTCGACGGGCGGAGGCAGCTATCCTATGTGGTCCCGAGACGGCCGTGAACTGCTTTTTTTGGCCCCGGATCAGCGCTTGATGGCCGTCAGCTACACGGCTACCCACACAGCCGGGGGCGACTTGTTCGCGGCCGGGAGGCCCCGGGCGTGGACGGAGACTCGCCTGCGGCAACTCGATAACCCCAACTACGATCTGGCGCCGGATGGCAAGCGCCTCGCGGCGATAGTCGCGGACGACGCCGGCGGCAAGAACAGCGAGTCCACGCACCTGACGTTTCTGCTGAATTTCTTCGACGAACTGCGGCGCCGCGCCCCGGACAGCAAGTAGCGTGACGGGCAGGAGCGGCCGGATGGCCGACCATGGAATTCTGTAATACAATCAATAGGCCACCCCGCCAGTCCGGCGGTGTTGAGGCGCAAGAAAGAGGCTAATGTTTATGGCGATAGGGATCTATTTCTCTCCTGCCGCAATGTCGGCGGCGAAATACGACGAGTGCATCAAATTATTGAAAAAGGCTGGGGCGGGCAATCCGGCTGGACGTTCGTACCATGCGGCGTTTGGCCCGAAAGACAAACTGATGGTGTTCGATGTCTGGACATCGCAGGCGGCGTTCGACAAGTTCGGGAAGACGCTGATGCCCATCCTTCAGCAACTCGGGCTCGATCCGGGACAGCCGGCCGTGATGCCGGTGCACAAGGTGATCCTGCTGGCGCCGAAGGTCAAGTCGCCCGCGAAGCAGGCGAAGGCCTCTGCGAGCCGGAAGAAGCGCTGAAGACCACAGGACCATCCCGCCCAGGGGGTACCGGGGTGCACCTCGACCCCTGGGTCTACTCGAGCTGGGCGATGGTAGTGCCTGGCGTCATTGCTTCAGCTCCGGGCTCCAGTTCAACACCGCCATCAATACGTCCGGAGGCGGAGCAGTATCCACCGGGGCGGCGAGCAGAAAGCGCTTGCCGTCCGCTGCCGCCGCGAAGTCTACCCTGCCGGCGGTTTTTAGCAGCACTTTCGGGATTCCGGCATCGATCACTGGCCCGGTCCGGATATCCACGCTCATGACAGAGCCGCTCCTCGTCCCGTAGAAAAGCTCCCTGCCATCGCCACGCCATTGCGAATCCTCACCGCCCCCGTTCGAGATCTGGCGCTTGGGGGCAAAAGCCGGATACGCCGCGACGTACACTTCCACCCGGCCAGCCTCGCCGGAGGCATAGGTAACGAATTTGCCATCCGGCGAGAACCGGAAATCGAAGATCCCTCCCGGCGTTTCCTCGAGCCTCTGAGGCTTCGCGCCAGCGGCAACCGGCAGCGCGAACCACGCGCCTCCACGCCAGGCTTCGTGGCAGATCAAGGACGATCCATCCGGTGACCAGTCCATAGCCATCATGCGATCATTCAGAACAGTGGTTTTCCCGGAAGCAAGATCCATCTCCGAGACGTCTCCATATGCCCGATTCAGGGCCAGCCGCCGCGAATCCGGCGACCACGCCATGCCGGAAGTCGAAGATTTCCCATCGTGAGTCAATCGGGCCATCACACCGGTAGCCAGATCCATCAACCAGAAATCCCATTTCCCGGCTCCGGATCGGACCGTCAAGGCAACGTGCTTTTCGTCCGGTGAAGGTCTGACTCGCACGTAATCCCCAGGCTGTCCCACGGTTCCCAAGGGCTTTCCCTCGCGGTCGAGCCAGGTGAGCCGGGAGTTGCGAACACCACCAATGCCGCGGTACATCAGAACGCCATTCTCCGATACCGCCATCGGACTGCGGCCGTTGCTCTCGTTGTTGGCTACCTCCTCCGCAATCGGCGCAGGCTCGCCCTCCAACTGAAATGTCTTCGGGTTCATGCGTTGCGCAAACAGCGTGTCCTCCTGGATGAAGAGCAGGGGGCCGGGCGGCGCCCAGACGGCGCGGAACAGAGTCTTCAGCCCCAGCACTCGCTGGGTGGATCCCAGCTCCTGAACGTATGCTCCCGTCCTGGCGGAGTCCTTCGATACCGCAAAGTAGAGCACGTGCCGGCCATCGGCGAGGAACTGGGGCCAGATGTGGGTCAGGTCGCCGGGCTGCTCCAGGGACGTAGCGGCTTTGGCGACGCCTCCCGCTGCGGAAACCCGCTGCAAGGGCGCGCGAGAGGTCGCAAATACGATCACCCCGTCGCGGTTCCAGGTTCCGCCGTTGGCGTTACTTCTGGAGGCGCCGCTGCCGAGTTCGCACAGGGTTTGCGGCGAACCTCCGTTGACCGGGACCTTCTTCAACTTTTCATCGGCGAAGAAGCCGATGAATTGCCCGTCCGGCGACCAGAAGGGTTATTGGCCCCCTCTGTCTTCTCGATGCGCCGCGCGGAGAGAGACGTCCGCGGCCTTCCGCAATTCTTCATCGTCCATCCCTCTGTCTTCTCGATGCGCCGCGCGGAGAGAGACCCCATCGGCCGGAGAAACAGGTACTCCTTCCCTTCGAGCGCCCCTACATACACGAGTTGGCGCCCGTCCGGCGACGGCACGGCCTGCGGCGCGGCGCCGGCCCGGGGCAAACTTGCGCCCGTGGGCAAGGGGATGGTAATGCGCGTCAGGACGGGCGCGGTGTCCGGCGCTTTGGGGCGAAGCCATAGCCCGGCGAACACCGCCGCGGCGGCAAGGCACACCCCGGCCACGGCCCACGGCATCCACCCGCGCCGCGAACCCGGAGCCGCGACCACCGGAGCGGCGGGTTCCGGCTCATCGAGCGTGAGGCGCGCTTCGCCGATATCGCGCAGGCGAAGCTTCGGGTCCTTGCGCAGACAGCGCTCGATCAACTTCCGCACGCGCGGCGGAGTATCGGCAGGCAGTGCAGCGTAGTCCGGCTCTTTGAGGACCACGGCGGCCAGCGTATCGGTGACCGTGGCACCGCCGCCGTAGAGATGCTTGCCGGTGAGGAGTTCGAAAAGGATGACGCCGAAGGCCCAAATGTCCGCGCGCCGGTCGACCGGATATCCGCGCGCCTGCTCCGGACTCATATACGCCGCCGTCCCCAGGATCATCCCCGCCTGCGTCATCGCCAGCGAAAGCGTGGGCGATTGCGTGTTGTTCCCCGCCCCTGCGGCTGAAGTTTCGGTGGCCTTCGCCAGCCCGAAGTCGAGCAGTTTCACCGTGCCATCGTGTGTGACCTTGATGTTGGCGGGCTTCAGGTCGCGATGCACAATGCCCTTCTCGTGCGCCGCCCCCAGTCCCGCCGCGATCTGCTTGGCATATGCGATCGCCGTATCCACCGGCACCGGCCCGCCAGGTCCGCGCCATCCACCAACTCCATCACAATCGCGCCCTGCTCGATCCCGTAGATCGCCGCGATGTTCGCATGATTCAGCGACGCCAGCACCTGCGCTTCGCGCTCGAAGCGCGCCATGCGCGCCGCGTCCTCGGCGAAGGCAGGCGGCAGCACCTTGATGGCGACGTCGCGATTCAGCTTCGTATCGGTCGCGCGATAAACGGCGCCCATGCCGCCCTCGCCGAGCTTGGCAGTGATGCGGTAGTGGGCGATGATGGCGCCTGGAGTCATGGATTCGGGCTTCAAGGAATGGTATCACCTTGGAACCCGTAGAATCCCCGGCAGCCCGCGTTTTGCCTGTGGCTAAGAGCGATAATCGAAGTATGACCGAGAAGGAGATGACCCGGTACTGGGCGCAGACTTGGAAGAGTGCCGGGCCTGAGTTGGAGAGAATCCGGCTGCTTGAGGTGCGCGGCGAGGATAATCTGCTGTCGCTGAGGCTGTTGGCTCCTGCCTTCGAGCTCGCGGCTCACGCTCAGCCGCCGGACGCCTCATCGGGGTTGGTGGAAATGCAGCGCCACCTGGCGAAGCTGCGCGAATGATCACCATTTTCCAGACGGCGTTCGAGCTTCAGGATTTCTGCGACCGGCGCGGCTGGAGCTCCTGTTTCATCGGAGGAATTGCCGTGCAGCGGTGGGGCCAGGCGCGGGTCACTCGCGCCGTCGGTATTACGCTGCTCACCGGGTTTGGCGGGGAAGATTCGTTCATCGGGCCGCTGTTGGCGTTAGTTGCTCGGCTGATGCTGGCAGTGGTTGAGTAAGTCAGTTCGATTGTCGCTACGTCATCACCCTCCTGAGAGTCCGTTCCCGCCAAACCCCGCCCCGAAGTTTCGGACTCCATTGCGCTTGCCAGCCGTGCATAAATTTCTATGCACGGCGCTCCAAGGGCCGGCGGGGCATCCTGCTCAGCGCAGAGCCGGAACCATCACCGGCGCATAGCCCTGGCCGCGCGGCGCGATCCGGCGCAGCCGATC
>JBGPKH010000490.1:0-6983 GCA_041485845.1 Bryobacteraceae bacterium | reverse complement strand
GTTGCCGTGCGAATAGCCGGCGCGCCCTCCGTCATTGCGGAACTTGAAGATGACGTAACCCAGCGCGAACTGCGCCAGGATGAAAATAACGCCGACCACGACCAGCGTGCGCATGAACTGGGCGTCGTACGCGATGCCATGCGCGGAAATCGGCGGTGGAAACCACCACGTTTTCGCTACGAAGAAATATGCAATAACTACCGTCAGGACCCAGACTACGGGAGCAAGCAGCATCCCAGCACTCCTCCACGAGGTTCGATACCCTTCTCGGATTTCAAAGGTGTAAATGACGGTATCACAGTCCATGAAGGAGGTGCAAGTCGGATTCGAGGCAAAGAGAATCCGGCCAGTTGCTCGACGGCCCGCCCCGAGAGGTTAACGAGGGCGGTCATAGAGCCAACGTCAATGGTCAAAAGTCGGGTTTTCCAACTTTCTACCGATTGCATAGCAAACTGGCTGCATGCCGGAGGGTTGGACCCACTGCGCGTCAGCAATCGCAGTTCACGACACCGGCCCGGCCGGCCGGAAAGCTGGCTGCGGGCTAAAAAGCCCGCAGCAGTATCGCGTTAGAATACGATTGGGTGTTTGCATGGTAAGCCTGATACCGTTTCTGGAAGAGACTCGAGCAAAGCAACCAGATGGTTGTCCTCCCGGCGGAGGAGGTGGAACGTCTGGTTGGACGCTTTGGCCACCGAGTGCGAAGTATGGGCGTCTGGAACAAAAGCTCGGATGGCTCGGTCGAGATTCCAATATCGAACATTGCGGAAGCGGTGAAGACGCTGGATAACCAAGCCCTGACGGAAGCCGTAGAGCAACTAAGATCTTCCCATCAGTTCGCCGAAGTGTTGAGCGAATCATCTGCTGCGTACCGCCTCATCCAGGCGGTTTCCAACCTGCAACACAAGCAATTCGAACAGAAGGTCGAACGGTACCAGTCATCGACAGACTCCTCTGAAGTCCAACGGCTGCGCAACGAGATTTCCCGTGAATTGTTCGGACAGTAGATGCCTGCCATCGAATGGAAGGGCTTCCTAGGCAGGTTCAAGATCATCTGATGGATCGCCTGCGCGTGAGGGAGATCACCGCCCAGGATCTCCGGGCCTTGCTCGCGTGGATCAATCGAGATCCGCAGGCGCCGGAGGGTGCGTGGTGTAAGGACTTCGGGTCATTCAAGCCGGTCGGGGAGGGGAAGCATCCCAAGACATTCCTGAGCAGCGAACAGCCGTGTTACGGAACGAAGATCTGAATTGCCGGCTCAGGCCGCGGGAACTCAACTCAGATTCGACCGGCGCCGTAAGGAGAGCCCACTGGCCGTTCCTCAGGCGGACGGAATCAACACCCGGCAGATGCCGTAGACGCCGAATGCGGCGAGGCCGGCGGCCCAGAGGCGGCCGCGCGCCGGACTCCTCCAGAACAATCCAAACAACATTACGAATCCCAGGGGACTGAGGGCATTGAAGCGAATCGCGTCGCCCCAACGGCCTTTGGCTAGCGCGAACAGGGCGCGGGTCAGGCCGCAAAACGGGCAGTCGCGGCCGGTGAGCCAGTGGAATCCGCACAGCCGGAAGCGCGGTTCGGCCGGTAGCGAGAAATACCAAAGGCACGCCAGCAGCAGGAGCGCGGCGGCGAATCGTCTCACAGCGCTTCTACTGTGCGCGGGTCGAAGCCGACCAGTTGCTTGTAAGCTACGGTGATCGCGGCGAAGGTCACCGGTATGGCGATGAAGACTCCGACGATGCAGCACAGCGCCCCGAGAATGTCGACCAGCGCCATGAGCAGCAGGAACATGGTGAAGCCGAAGTAGTCGTTCTTGACGACTGCGTGACTGGCCTGCATGGCGGGCCAGAAGTCCATGCGCTTATCCACGATGAACAGGTAGGTGAACTTGTACATCGCGCCCACCACCAGTCCCGGAATGATGCACAGCAGGAAGCCGACGGACGCGAAGACCGAGATCACCAGGGAAGCCACCAGGGTCGGAACAAAGAAGTTGAATCCCTTGAACAGGTCGGCGAACTCGGCCGGGCGGCCCAGAATTTTTTTCATGCAGAAGATGTGAAAGCCGGCCACCAGCGGACCCTGAATAATGATAGGCACCATCCCGCTCAGGACCGCTAAGACCAAGGCCAGCAGCATGTAGATGCCGATATCGGCCTTAACCATTTGCCACCCTTCGCCGATCCAGCGGCCGGGTTCGGCCTTGATGCCTACGGGAGGCGTCCAAGCGACCGGCGCGGGGGTACCCAGCGGACCCGGGGAAGACAGCGCCTGACCGCAGTTTGGACAAAACTGCAGATCGTTGGGGACCTGGTTACCACAACTGTGACAGAACATGGGTGGAATGATAACACGTGGGGCGGGTTTCCGCCCTGCCCATTTGAGCGTGTTTGAGCGTGTTCCCCGATTAGATCACGGCGGGCAGCGTCAGGCCGGCTTTCGCGACGGCGCGCTGCAACATGGCGATGGCATGAACTTCCGGAGCGTTCCTGGAAATCGAAACTTCCGAAACCAGCATATGGCGCGCGCGATCCAGCATCTTCTTTTCGCGGAAGGAGAGCGGCTTGTCGACGTGCAGTTGCAGCAGACCCTTGAGCACCTCAGCTACGTTGAGAAGATTGCCGCTTTGCATCTTCTCCATATTTTCCTTGAATCGCACCTTCCAATCCGGATTGATGTCGCACCATCCGTTGGAGAGGAAGGACAATATCCGTGAGATCTCGCGGTCCTTGGTCACTCTCCGCAGGCCAATATCGGCTACGTTGGAGAATGGCACGAGCACGGTCATGCTGTTACACCCGATACGCAGGAGATAAAACTTTTCGAAAGCGGAACCGAAGGAGCGGGTGCTGATATTCTCGATGGTCCCAACGCCTTGGTTGGGATACACTACTTTGTCGCCGATCTGAAAAGTCATACGGGGTCCCCCACAAACCACCGCTGTCAAGTGTTGCTACGGAGTTTAGCAACAACTCTTGAATAGTACGCTCGCCTACGGCTTCTGTCAAGAGCCAATGACGCGAAAACCCCCATCTGGCGCGGGTTTTCGCATGAGGGAGGCAGAGAGCATTTCAGCCTGCGGAGAGGAGCTTGAGAGTGGCGAAAGACAACACCAGTGGGTTACACCTCGATGAGGTGCTCAACCAAATGCCCGGATTCCGCGTCGCGCGCCGGCCGATGACTCAGTCGCCGGCCGCGGCCCTGACTCGTTCAGCCCCGGGAGTTCGTTCCCCCTCCGGCAAACCTCGCTCGGCCAGCAGGAGCCGCCGCAGCGTGCGGAGATCGTTCAAGATTCGCCGGCTTGTTGTGATGTGCAGATTCAGCTTGGCAAGATTGAAGGAAACCAGAAGAAGAGCCTCTTTGCGCCGGTCGGCGCCTTCACGCTCGGCAGCGGCGATTTCAGCATCTACATCACGCCGGGCTTCATCGAGGGCCTCGGCCAGCAGAGCGACATACTCGTGGGAGCCCTCGATACTGTCCAATGGCGTTTCGGCCTGGTAGCTCACAAACACGCCTTTCCGACCAGCCTGCATCAGCGGTTGGCCCTACCTAAAATTAAGTGTTCTTCATTCTCGCACAAAAGGCGCCGGGATGGGATAGGGAATTTGGGATTGGTTCGCACCAATCGGCGGAACCGGGAATTCGGCGAGTTCCGGGCCGGGGCCGGCGATTCGGCGGGAAAGCCGGTGGAAAACCTCGTTGTAACTTGTCCCAGGCGGGCAGCGCCTTGGGGGTATAATACGCACTTGCCTTATGAAAAAACTAGTTCTCTCGCTGGTATTACTCTGCGTGTACGCCTTCGCCGAGACGCCGCAGGCGGTGGCGATTCGCAACGCGAAGATTGTGACGGTCAGCGGTCCGGTGATCGGCAAGGGCACGGTGGTGGTTCGCAACGGGCTGATTGAAGCGGTCGGCGACAACGTGCCGGTCCCCGCCGATGCATGGGTGGTGGAGGGCGAAGGTCTGACGGTCTACCCGGGTCTGATCGACGCGCTGAGCACCGTTGGCATTCCGGGCGCTGCGCCGGCCGCAGCCGCTGCTACGACGGGCCGAGGCGGCGGGCGCGGCCAGACTACGACGACCACGCCGGCGGCTCCGGCGGGGGCTGCCGCCACCGTGGAACGCGCGCGCGGGCCGGAGGATCGCCCGTCAACCACCAGTTGGCTGGTTGCCGCCGGCGAGCTTCAGGCAAACGATCGCCGCATCGAAACGGTCCGCAGCGCCGGCTTCACCACGGCGGTGACCTTCCCGACCCGCGGGATCTTTGCCGGGCAAGGCTCGGTGATCGATCTGCTGTCGGGCGAGAAGGCGGGCGGGATGGTGCTGGTTCCGTCGGTGGGCCAGTACATCTCCCTCTCCCGCGGCGGCGGTGGCGGCGGTGGGGGGGGGGGCGGCGGCGGATTTCCCAGCGCTCTGATGGGCTACATTTCGTACATCCGGCAGATCTACCTGGACGCGGCGCACTATAAGCTGGTCAAGGACGTCTACGCCAAAGATCCTCGCGGCATGCAGCGGCCGGAATACGATCGCGCGCTCGAGGGCGTGCTGGAATCCAAGCGGATTCTGCTGCCGGCCAATCGCCTGGTGGAAATCGATCGCATGCTGCGCTTCGCCGCGGAGTTGAAGCAGCCCGCCATTCTCTACGGCGCGCGCGAGAGTTATCGCCCCGAGGCCGCGGACCTGCTGAAGAAGGCGGGCGCCCCGGTGCTGGTCAGCATGCGGTGGCCGGAGCCGCAGCGCGACGCGAACCCCGACGATGTGGACAGCTTCCGCACGCTGGAGACGCGCGACAAGGCCGCCTCGGCGCCTGCCATGCTGAAGAAAGCCGGCGTGAAGTTCGCGCTGTACTCGGATGGGTTGGACCAGCCCCGCGACCTGCAACGGGCGGTTAAGAAGGCCATCGACGCGGGCCTTTCCCGCGAGGACGCGATTCGCGCGCTGACCCTGTCTCCCGCCGAGATCTACCAGGTGCAGGACCGGGTCGGCAGCATTGAGAAGGGTAAGATCGGAAACCTGTTAGTAACCCGTGGCGACATATTCGACGATCGCACGAAGGTGGAAATGATCTTTGTGGACGGCCGCAAATACACGCCGGCGCCGGATACGGCCGCGCCCGGCGGCCGCGGGGCGGTGACTGACGATCCAGGAGGGAATCGATGACCAGGACATTTTTGGCCGCACTGATCGCACTCGCGCCTCTGAGCGCCCAGACGATCGTCATTCAGAACGCGACTGTCATGACGGTGAGCAAGGGAACCATCAAGGGTTCGATCGTGCTCAAGGACGGCAAGATTGCCGAAGTCGGCGAGAAGGTGATGGTGCCGACGGGCGCCACCATCATCGACGCCAGCGGCCAGTACGTGATTCCGGGCATCATCGATTGCCACTCGCACATCGCGGCGGATGGCGGGATCAACGAAAGCAGCGTCTCGGTTTCGTCGATGGTGAACATTCGCGACGTCATCAATCCCGAGGACATCTCGATCTACCGCGCGCTGGCTGGCGGCGTGACCACGGCCAACATTCTGCACGGCTCGGCGAACTCGATCGGCGGCTGCACGCTGCCGCTCAAGATGCGCTGGGGCAAGGACGCGCAGGGGATGATCTTCGAAGGCGCGATGCCGGGCATCAAGTTCGCGCTGGGAGAGAACCCCAAGCGCGCGGGCAATCCGCAAGGGGGCCGCGGCGCGGCGACCCCGGTGCAGGCCCGTTATCCGGCCACGCGCATGGGCGTGGAGGACACCATCCGCGAGGCGTTCAACGAGGCCAAAACATACAAGGCCGATTGGGACGCTTACAACGCCAAGGTGGCGCGCGGCGAGCACCCCATTCCGCCGCGCATCGACCTGAAACTTGAGCCGCTCAAGGAAGTGCTCGAAGGCAAGCGCTACGTACACTCGCACTGCTACCGCGCCGACGAGATCCTGATGCTGCTGCGCGTGGCCGACGATTACGGTTTCAAAATCCGCACGTTCCAACACGTGCTCGAAGGTTACAAGGTGGCCAAGGAGATCGCCGCCCACGGCGCGGGAGCGTCTACCTTCAGCGACTGGTGGTCTTACAAGGTGGAAGCGTTCGACGCCATTCCCTACAACGCCGCCATCATGACCAAGAAGGGCGTGGTGGTGAGTCTGAACAGCGACGACGCGGAGTTGATGCGGCACCTGAACAGCGAAGCCGGCAAGGCCATGAAGTACGGCGGCATGAGCGAGACCGAAGCGCTCGCCATGGTGACACTGAATCCGGCCAGGCAATTGGGAATCGACAACCGGGTGGGCTCGATCGAAGCCGGTAAGGACGGCGACCTGGTGATCTACGACAAGTTTCCGCTGTCGGATTATGCGAAGGTGCAGAAGGTCTTAATCGACGGCACGGTGTACTTCGATCGCGACAAGGAAGTCAGCGGGCGCGCGGCGAAGCAGGGCGAGAAGCAGAAGCTGATCGACAAGGAGAAGCAGCAGCGGCAGCAGCCGCAGCGGAGGCCCGCGGGGCCAGGGGGACAGGCGCAATGAGGGCCTTCACGATTCTGATCGGTTGTGCGATGGGCGCGGCAGCGGCCGGGAATGAGCCGGTGCTGATCCGCAACGCCGACGTCTATCCGGTCACCGGCGCTCCCATGAAAGGCGTCTCGGTGCTGATCCAGGACGGCAAGATCGCCGACATCGGCCCCAAGATCGTGCCGGCGAAGGGTGTCCGCATTGTGGAAGCCAAAGGCATGCGCGTGTATCCGGGCATGCTGGATTCGGGCACGGAATTGGGGCTCTCGGAGATCGGCGCGGTGCGCGAGTCGGTGGACACGGGCGAACTGGGCGAGTTCATGCCGCAACTGCGGGCGTTGGTGGCGGTCAATCCGGAGAGCGAGCATGTCCCGGTTGTGCGCGTGAATGGCATCACCAGCGTGCTGACGTTTCCGGCGTCTGGCGGGCGCGGGGGAGGCGGCGGCCGGTTTGGCGGCGGCGAAACGCAGATCATCTCGGGCCAGGCGG
>JBGPKH010000489.1:0-6995 GCA_041485845.1 Bryobacteraceae bacterium | reverse complement strand
TGACGCACCACACCATTGCCGATTACGTGGGGACGTCGCGCGAGATCGTGACCTTCCAGATGAACCGGCTACGGCGCGCGGGGCTCTTGCGCTATTCGCGGAAGAGCATCGACGTCTACACCCAGGCCATGACCGAAGCGTTGCGGGGGCGCGGCATCGGTGTCTCCCAGTCCGGCGCCGTCCGGCAGATGGCCGGGTAGGCCGCGTTAAAGCACACGCTTCAAGACCGCTTGCTGACGCGGCTCCGTTTTGTTGGGTAGGTCACACCCAGCCTCTGCTTTCCGCGAAGCTTCTTAAGATCGTATGCGGCTTGGCGCGGGGCGTAGCGGTCTGGAAGCTGGTGGTTGGACTGCGCGACTTGTTCCGCCAGTTCCGAAGAGGTGAATCCTCCGGGACGCCAGGATAGGGCCAGGACCGCCTCGGCAACGCGGCGCTTCCGGGGTTTATTGACGTCGATGCCACCGACTTTCGCTTTGCCGGCCATGGATGGTTCCGGCAAACGCTCCAGGGTATCGTCCGGGATGAAGCATTGGTCGATACAGGACAGTGCCTGTATGAATCGCTCCAGAATGCCCTTCAACTCCCCCACGATGCGGGGGAATTTCTCCAAGGACCGGCCGCAGTCCAATTCCTTGACGTTATGCGCCATGGCCTCGATGCGAAGCACGCGTTCGCCTTTGGTATAGATCTTCAACGTCAGCTTGCCGCAATGGTGAACTCGCAGGTGGAGGCCCGGCCGCCCACATCGCAGGTAAGATGGCCGGCCGCGGCATAGGTCTGGTGGATCGCGTTTTGCAGGCGCGCGGCGGCCTCGCGCTCGCCCAGATGAGCCAGCATCAAAACGGCCGATTGCATCAGCGCGGTGGGATTCGCCAGGCCCTTGCCGGCGATATCGGGGGCGGTGCCGTGGACCGCTTCGAAGATCGCATGGTGGTCGCCGATATTGGCGCCGGGGACGATGCCGAGCCCGCCGGCCAGGCCCGCGGCGAGGTCGGAGATAATATCGCCGTAGAGGTTCGGCAACACCAGCAGGTCAAAGGTCTCGGGACGCATCACGAGTTGCATGCAGGCCTTGTCGACGATCAGCTCGTGGTGCTGAATCTCGGGAAATTTCGAGGCCACTTCGCGGCAGCACTTGAGGAACAGGCCGTCGCTCATCTTCATGATGTTGGCCTTGTGGATAGCGGTCACCTTGCAGCGCTTCTCGCGGCGCGCGTACTCGAACGATGCGCGCGCGATTCGCGTGGAGGCCTTTTCGGTGATGATCTTGAGACTCTCCACTACGCCGGGAACCACCTCGTGCTCCAGGCCGGAGTAGAGGTCCTCGGTATTCTCGCGGAAGATCGCCAGGTTCAGCGGGAGATCCGAATACCGGGTCTTCAGGCCGGGCAGCATGCGAACGGGCCGGAAGTTCACGTAGAGGCCGAGCTTCTTTCGCAGCGCCACGTTGATGCTCTGGTGCCCGCCGCCGATGGGAGTTTCGGTGGGGCTCTTGAGGCCGACCCGAGTCACTTCGAGAGAGGCGAAGACGTCGTCGGGAATGAGTTGGCCATACTCGGCCAGCGCGCGCGCTCCGGCTTCGACGCGTTCCCATTCGATCGCGACACCGGTGGCATCGACCGCGCGCACACGTCGCATCAGCCACTTCGGGGCCGATGCCGTCGCCTGGGATCAGCTTAATCTGGTGGGCCATCATAGCTATTATAGAGTTGGGGGTAGTCTTGATTCCCGATTGGCCAACGGAGCGCCGCAAGATGGTGGAGGTGCAACTCCGCCGGCGCAACATTCGCGACGAGCGCGTGCTGTGCGCCATGCAGGAAATCCCGCGTGAGGAGTTCGTGCCCATGGAACTCCGCGTGGTGTCGTACCGCGACGATCCGGCTCAGATCGGCTACGGGCAGACGATTTCGCAGCCGTACATGACGGCTCTGATGGCCGAATCGCTGGCACTGACAGGCACGGAGACGGTGCTGGAAGTCGGCGCGGGCTGCGGATACGCGGCGGCGGTGCTGGGCGCGTTGGCGGCGCGCGTGATTTCGGTCGAAATCATTCCCGGGCTCGCGTACCGGGCGCGCGAAAACCTGCGGCGCACAGGGCGCCACGGGAACGTCGAAGTGGTGATCGGCGATGGCTCGTGCGGACATGCGGAACGGGCGCCTTACGACGCGATCTCCGTGGCGGCGGGGGCGCCGGACATTCCGGCTTCGCTTTTGGAGCAACTGCGCGATCCGGGACGCCTGGTCATCCCAGTGGGCGAGCGCAACGACCAGGAATTGCGCGTGGTGTGGAAGGACCGAGGCCGCATCGAGTCTCGCGTGGCGACGCTGTGCCGGTTCGTCCTCTTGCGCGGCGGAGAGGGCTGGCGGTAGATGCGCCTGCGCACCGCGAAAGACCGCCTCAAGATCGAGCACAGCATCATCGATGGCGTGCGCGGCATTCTGGAAGAGTTTTTGGCAGCGAATGCGGAGATTCGGTCGGTAATCCCGGGAGTCATCCGTCCGGTGCGCGATGCGCGCGGCAAAGTGAAGGTGCGGGTGACCGTGCCCACGCAGAACGGCTGGAAGGCGATCGCGCTGAGCGCCGGTGCGCGGCAGGAGTTGTTCATCAGCACCGGGTGGGGGAAGGAAGCGGTGGAAGCAGCGCTGCGGGAGGCGGGCGCGGAGGTAGGGTGAGAATTCACCGCCGAAACGCCGGAGTGGCCGAGATAACCTCTCCGTCCTCCTGAGGCGGAAAAGGCTCCGCGGCCGATGGGGCCGAAGAACTCACCGAACGTGAGAGCGCCGGGGTGGCCGGGATAACTTTTCCGGGGCCGATGGTGGCGTTTCAGAGCCACGAGCGTGAGCGAGGTGTTTAGGAACCCGCAAGCCCTAAATGCAATGCCACCGCTCCTCCGGTCAGGTACTCGTACGTGACTTCGTGGAAGCCCGCACGGCGCATGGCTTCGGCGAGTTGCGGAGCGTCAGGGAACTTGCGGATCGATTCGGGAAGATACCGGTACGCATCGCGGCTTCCGGTAAGCGCTCCTCCAATCAGCGGCAGGATACGGCGCGAGTAGAAAGTGTAGACCGCGGCGAACAGGCGATTCCCCGGTTGCGAGAACTCCAGGATGGCGGCCATGCCGCCGGGGCGGAGCACGCGGCGCATCTCCACTAAGCCCGCCTCGTAGTTGGCCAGGTTGCGGAAACCGAAGGCCACGGTGATGAGATCGAGCGACGCGCCGCGGATGGGAAGACAGAGCGCGTCGCCTTCGAACAGGACTGCGTGGGCGTGCCGCTTGGCGATTTTCTGACTAGCGCCCATCAACATCGGGTGGCAGAAATCGGAGCCCAGCACCAGGCCGCGGCCAGTGCGCGCGAGCGCCAGAAGCAGGTCGCCGGTGCCGCAGCAGATATCGAGCGCGCGCGCGCCGGGCCGTTCCAGAATTGGGCGGACGCGGCGTACGGTGTGCGCGCGCCAGAGGCGGTCGAGATTGCCGGAGAGCAGGTGATTGGCCAGGTCGTAGCGGTGCGCCACGCGGCCGAACATGCCGCGCACCCAGCGGGCGGCCTCCTGCTCGGTGTGCGTGCCCGCGGGCGTGGCGCCGCTCATGCGAGGGCGGACCGGATGGCCTCGATCACCATCTTCTCATCGACGCCCGAGACGACACTCACCTCGCCGATGCGTTGGGCGAGAACGAAGTGAACTTTGCCCTGCACCGTCTTCTTGTCGTGCACCAGGCGGGCGAGAAGGTTCTCCGCGGGAATTCCGTTGAGCGGCGGGATGGGGCCGTAAAGTTCCAGCGTCTCCAGAATGTCGACGCTGTCTTCAGCGGACAGGTGGCCGGCGATTTCGCTCAGGTAAACGGCGGCGCGCATTCCCCACGCTACGGCTTCGCCATGCAGGAATCGCGTGTATGAAGTCTCGGCCTCCAGGGCGTGTCCGAAAGTGTGGCCAAAATTGAGGATGCGGCGCAGGTCACCCTCGCGCTCGTCGTTGGACACCACTTCGGCCTTCATGCCCACGGAATCGGCGATGATGCGATCGACGGCATTCGGATGGCGGGCGAGGACCTCCCCGCTGTTCACGTTGAGATAGTCGAAGAGGCTTGGCTCGCGGATGATGCCGGCCTTGATGATTTCGTAGAGGCCGGCGCGGTATTCGCGGCCGGGCAGAGTGTCGAGTGCCGCGGGATCGATGAGCACGGCGAGCGGCTGGTGGAAACTGCCGATGAGGTTCTTGCCGCTGACCAGGTTGACGCCCGTCTTGCCTCCGATGGACGCGTCCACCTGCGCCAGCAGCGTGGTGGGAATCTGGAGCACCGGGATGCCGCGCATGAAGATGGCGGCGAGGAAACCGGCCATGTCGTTGACGATGCCGCCGCCGAAAGCGATCACCAGCGAGGAGCGGTCGGCGCCGCGCCGCACCATCTCCTCGGCGGCTTCTTCCACGGGCGCCAGGCGTTTGCGATCTTCACCGCCTGGAAGGTAGAGGACTTCGTGGGGGACGCCGCCGAGGCCGCGGACGAGCGCTTCACCCTGGTGCCGCCACACATCCTCGGTCGTGGTGACAAACACCTTGCCGTGCTTCGCGGGAAGATACTCCGCCGCCTTCCCAATGACGCCGCGCTCCACGATCGCCGAGTAGCAGTGGCCGGGTGTCTCGATGCGAAAAGAGGGCATACGCGCTACTTTTGCGAGACGGCGATGGCCTGGTCGAGATCCCAGATCAGGTCCTCGACGTCTTCGATGCCGACCGAGATGCGCACCAGGTCCTTGGTGACGCCGGCGTCCAACTGCTGGTCGTCGGAGAGTTGCTGGTGAGTGGTGGAAGAGGGATGAATGATCAGGCTCTTGGCGTCGCCGAGGTTGGCGAGGTGCGAGAAGATCTGAACGGAATCGATGAGCTTGCGCCCCGCTTCCATGCCACCCTTGATGCCGAAAGTCACGATGGATCCCTGCCCCTTCGGCAGATACTTTTGCGACAGCGCGTGGTACGGGCTGGATTTCAAACCCGGGTACTTCACCCAGGTGATCGCGGGATGCTTTTCGAGCCACTCCGCGACCTGAAGGGCGTGGCGGCTGTGCGCCTCCATGCGGTAGAGCAGCGTCTCGATGCCCTGGATGAACAGGAAGGAATTAAAGGGGCTCATGCACGGACCGAAATCGCGGAGTCCCTCGACCCGCACCTTGATGATGTAGGCGAGGCTGCCGAAGACTTCGCTGAACTTCATGCCGTGGTAGCCGGGGCTGGGCTGGGTGATCGCCGGATACTTGTCGCTCCACGCGAACTTGCCGCTATCGACGATGATGCCGCCGATGGAGGTGCCGTGGCCGCCCAGGAACTTGGTGGCCGAGTGCACGACGATATCCGCGCCGTACTCGATGGGCCGGCAGAGGTATGGCGACGCCATGGTGTTGTCGATCACCAGCGGCACGCCGGCCTCGTGCGCAATGGCCGCGACCTTTTCGATATCGAGCACGTTCATGCGCGGGTTGGCGATGGTCTCGCCGTAGAGGGCGCGCGTTCGCGGCGTGATGGCTTTGCGGAAGTTCTCGGGATCGTCGGGCTCGACGAACTTGACGTTGATGCCGATGCGGCGGAAGCTCACGTCGAACTGCGTGTAGGTGCCGCCGTAAAGCGTGCTGGCGGCGACCAGCTCATCGCCCTGCTCCATGAGGCTGGAGATGGCGAGGAACTGGGCGGCCTGTCCGCTGGCGGTCGCCAACCCGGCGATGCCGCCTTCGAGCGCCGCCACGCGCTGTTCGAAAACATCGGTGGTGGGGTTCATGATGCGGCTGTAGATGTTGCCGAACTGCTGCAGCCCGAACAACGCGGCCGCATGGGCGGAGTTCTCGAACACGAAGGACGTGCTCTGGTAGATCGGCACCGCGCGCGCGAGGCTGGCTTTATCGGGCGTGTGGCCGGCGTGCAGCGATTTCGTGGCGAAGCCCAGTTGGCGGGCGGGAGCGGTTTGGTCGGGCATAAGTAATCAGGATACCGAAAAGGCAGGGGTTAGGGATTAGGAGTTGGGGGTTGGGCGGGTTGGGCGCCTGCTATTCGTTGCGCGGATCTGTTTTGCCGCTAACCAAACTCCGCCATCGGAGTCCAATCTATCGAACATCGATGGGTACGCCAAATCCAGAATTCCTGAAGGGCACGCTGGACATGCTGGTTCTCAAAACACTAACCCGCGGCGCGAACCACGGCTACGGGATCGCGCTACAGATCCGGCGGCTTTCGCAAGATGCTTTCAAAGTAGGCGAAGGGTCGCTCTATCCGGCGCTGCAGCGGCTGCTGGTGAACGGCTGGGTGCAGGCGGAGTGGGGCATCACAGAAACCAACCGCAAAGCGCGAGTGTACAAGATCACACCGGCGGGGCGGAAGCAGCTTGCCGAGGAGGTCCGGGAATTCGATTTCGTTCTGGCGGCCATCGCTCGTGTCATGGAGACCGCATGAGATTCTGGAACCGTTTTCGCTTGCGGGCGCGGGGCGGGCGCCTGGAGACCGAGCTGAACGACGAGATCCGCCTGCATCGCGAAATGCTGGAGGAGGAGTTCGTCCGCCAGGGCATGTCGCCGGGCGAGGCGGCGAAGGCCGCGGCGCAGCAGTTCGGAAACACGTCGGCGGCGGCCGACCAGAGCCGCGACGAGTGGACCTTTCCGCGAATCGACGTGCTGTGGAAAGACATCAAGTTCGCGCTGCGGATGACCCTGCGGAATCCTCTGTTGACCGGCGCGGCCGTCTTGACTGTGGCGTTCGGAGTGGGCGCCAACACCGCCATACTGAGCGTTCTCGAGACGGTGCTGTTGAACCCCCTGGGGATGCGCCACACCGAACGTGTGATGGTGGCGCGAGTGAATCTCGAGAAGATCCAGATGCACCACGCGCCCGATTCCGGAGTGGAGTTCCGCGAGCTCCACTCGATGCCGGACGCCTTTTCGGCGGTCGCGGCCATGGAGGGGCGGGCGTGGACCTATCAGACCGGCGGGCAGGCGGTCCGCCTGCTGGGCCAGGCG
>JBGPKH010000488.1:0-7008 GCA_041485845.1 Bryobacteraceae bacterium | reverse complement strand
GGGAACCGCCAGCGGGAGATTTCGCGCCTGGCCCGCAACGGCGATTTCCGGAGCGGCCGGCAACGCAACCGAGGACGCCCCAGGCTGCGGCCCTGCCGGCGGAGGCGTGAACCGCCGCGGCGGGGCGCGCGGATCGGGAACCGCCAGCGGGAGATTTCGCGCCTGGCCCGCAGCGGCGACATCCGGAGCGGCCGGCAACTCAACCGTGGACGCCCCAGGCTGCGGCCCTGCCGGCGGCGGCGTGAACCGGCGCGGCGGCGCGCGCGGATCGGGAACCGCGATCGGGAGATTTCGCGCCTGGTTGGAGGTCGCAATACCCGGGGCTTCCGCGAGCACGACCGGCGCGCTTCGCACCGGAGGCGGCGGCGGCGGAGTGAAGCCGCGCGGCTGCATTCGGGGGTTGGCGAAGTGTAATGGCAGGTTCTCGTCTCTCGCCGCGGCGGCGACCCGAGGGGCATCGGGAAGCGTCACCTTCGCGGGCTGACGCTGGACCTCCGGCGGCGCAGTGAACGTCTTCAGCGGCCGCGCTGGAGGTGCGGCCAAAGGCAGGCTCCGCTGGTCGACGGCCTGGGTGACGCGCGGCGCATCGGGGAGCGCTGGATCGACGCTGGGAATCCGCTTCTCTGCGGGCGGCGTGAACGTGCGCCGCGGCCGCGAAGGGCTGGTCAACGCCAACACGTTCGGCAGCGGCAAAGGCTGGGGAGTCTGGATCTCCGGCGCCGGCATGAAGATCATCTGCGCCGCGCCGAGCTTATCCCTGGCGCCGGCCACGATGTCCTGGTTGAACTGCCGAAGGGCGCGCGGCGGACGCGGGTCCTGGCGAGCTTCGGCCGGGCGTACGTCCGGAAGGCGATCGCGCAGGTTGTACCAGACAATGCGTCTCTCGTTGGGCTGGATCTCCCGCTCGTACAGCGTGAGCCGCCGCGGCGCCGGCGCCCGCTGCGGAGAAAGCGCCAGCCAGGCCAGGATGCCGCCGTGGATGCCGGCCGAAAAAAGGAACGACATCCCCGTTCGCAGGCTTCCCGGTTTGCTGCGAATGACGACCTGCATGCCCTTACAACCCCACGGGTTTTCCGCCGCAGCCGTTGGTCGGCGCCAGTTGGCGCATGCGCTCGACGGTGCGCTGGCGCGGAATGTACTCGCCCAGAAAATGGTTCAACTGTTTGAGCCGGCCCGTTTCCGAGCGGTGGCGCAGCAGGGCGTTGAGGAAATCGAGGTCCGGCACGGCCTGGGCGAGTTGGAAGCTGAGCTGCGGGTCGGACAGGTTGGGTTCCCCGTGATCGCGCGAGGCGGACAACGCGCTCAGGGCCCGGTAACGGGAAAGCACCTGCTCGCGCAGTTCGGCCGGAGCCGCGGTAAAATCGTCGTCGTCGAAAAAGTTGACCTCGCCCTGAAGATAGTCCTTCTCCTCGTTGAGGGCCACGATCTCAAAGCGCCTTTGGCCGCGGGTGAGGATGTCCATGCGGCCGTCGGGATACCGCTCGACCACTTTTTCGACCATCACCGTGCAGCCGGCATTCACGATGCCATCGTCCTTTGCAAGAACGATGCCAAACTCGGAGTTGTCGTTGATGGCGGCTCCCACCATGTCCTTGTAGCGCTCCTCGAAGATGTGCAGCGGCAGTTGCGTTCGGGGAAAAACCACCACCTGCAACGGGAACAGCGGGATGAGCCGCGAGGGCATGTTACCATTATGGCGCAGTGGGACAGGCCTCCAGCCTGTCTGTCGCCGCAATCCCATGCGAATTGACGGCAAAGTCATAATCGTCACTGGAGCGTCCCAAGGGATCGGCGCGGCCTGCGCGGCGGAGTTCGCGCGGTCCGGCGCCAGGCTCTCGCTGACCGCGCGTAGCGAAGAAGGACTGAGGCGCGCCGCCGGGCGGAATGGCTTGGTCACGGCCGGAGACCTGACGAACGAAGAGGTCCGCCGGCGCGTCGTGGAACGCACTCTGGAGCGGTTCGGAGCCATCGACATCCTGATCAACAACGCCGGAGTGGGCTTCTATCTCCCCTCCTGGAGCGCGCCCATGGAACAGACGCGCCGGCTCATGGAACTGAATTTCTTCGCCGCGCTGGGGATGACGCAACTGGTAGTCCCGCAGATGCGCGCGCGGCGCAGCGGCATGATCGTCAACGTCAGCTCGATCGGCGGCAAAATTACGCTGCCCTGGATGACATTGTACAGCGCCTCCAAGTATGCGCTGAGCTCGCTGACCGAGGGCTTGCGCATGGAGCTTCGGCGCGATAACGTCAAAACCATGCTGGTCTGTCCAGGGTACGTGAGGACCGGTTTCCAGAAAAACATCACCGCCGGCCAGGTGCCCGAAAAGGTGATCCGCGCGCGGCGGGCCGCGATCGGCGCCGAGGAGTGCGCGCTCGCCATTCGCCGCGGCGTGGAACGGGACGCCCGCACCATCGTCACGCCCGCGGTGGGCTGGCTGCTGGTGGCCGCCGCGCGGCTGTTCCCGGCGATCGTGGAAGCTCGCATGGCGGAGATGAACGAAACGGCATGAACATCAGCCTCAAGCGCACCCCCGGCATCTATGTGGTGGGCTTCATGGCCTCCGGCAAGTCCACCGTGGGCCGCCACCTGGCCCATCGGTTGGGATGGAACTTCTTCGACACGGACGACGAAATCGAGTCCGCGGAGAAGATGACGATTGCCGAGATTTTCACGAATCGGGGCGAGGCGGAGTTCCGGCGCATCGAAGCCGGCATCATCCGCCAGCACGTCCGCTGGATCGAGCGCGGCCGTCCGGCCGTATTGGCGCTCGGAGGAGGCGCTTTCGTCGAGCCGGCGAACCGCCGCCTGCTGGCGAACAATGGCATCAGCGTCTGGCTCGATTGCCCGTTCGACGTGGTGCAGCGGCGGGTTGCCAAGACCACTCACCGGCCGTTGGCCCAGTATCCCGAGAAGTTTGCCGCGTTGTATGAGGCCCGCCGCGAGGCGTACGGGATCGCGGAGATTTGCGTGCCGATCGAGAGCGACGATCCGGAGGTTACGGTGGAAGCCATCGTGCGGCACCCGTTGTTCCGATGAGCACCAAACAAAGACCGCTTCCTCACGGTCGCGGCTCTCTCTTGCGCCGGCACGCGCTCGCGATTTTTCGCGCGGGGCTGGCCGCGGCCGACCCGGCGAGGGCCGTCGAGCGGCGCCTGGAGCGGTGGGACGCTTCCCCCTTCCGCAGTATCTATGTGATTGGCGCGGGCAAAGCCGGGGCTTCCATGGCGCAGGCCGCCGAACGGGTCCTGGGACGCCGCATCTCGGGCGGGCTGATCAACGTGAAGTATGGCCACCTGGCCCGCTTGCGCCGCATCGAGCTGAATGAGTGCGGCCACCCGCTGCCCGATGAGCGCGGTGCAGCGGGCGCCGCGCGGATCGCGCAGATCGCCGCGGCCGCGCAGAAGGACGATGCCGTGGTGTGCCTGATCTCGGGCGGCGGATCGGCGCTGCTGCCGCTGCCGGCCGAACCCATCACGCTCGAAGAGAAGCAATCGGTGACGCGGCTGCTGCTCGCCTGCGGGGCGAATATCCACGAGATCAACGCCGTGCGCAAGCACATCTCGAGCATTAAGGGCGGCCAATTGGCCAGGCTGGCTGCCCCCGCGGCGGTGGAATCGCTGTTGCTCTCCGATGTCATCGGCGACGATCTGGATGTGATCGGCTCCGGTCCCACGGCCCCCGACGCTTCCACCTTCCTCGATGCCGCGAAGATCCTCGAGAAGTACGGCATCTATGGGAAGGCCCCCGCCAGCGTGCGCGAGCGCATCGAGCGGGGACTGCGCGGCGAGATCGCGGAAACGCCGAAGCCCGCGGACCCGGTCTTCCGGCGAGTGCGCAACACCGTGGTGGGCAGCAATCGCCTGGCGCTCGATCGGGCGGCGCGGCGGGCGCGGGAGCTGGGATACCGCACCCTCGTCCTGGCCAGCGAGATCCAGGGCGAAACCCGCGAGATCGCACGCATGCACGCCGCCATCGCGCGTGAGGTGGTGCTGGCGTCGAAGCCCGTGAAGGCGCCGGCGTGCATCATCACCGGCGGTGAGACCACGGTGACCCTGAAGGGCGATGGACTCGGCGGGCGGAACCAGGAATTCGTGCTGGCGGCGGCCATCGACATCGCGGGACTTCCGGGCGTAGTGGTTTTCAGCGCGGGCACCGACGGCAGCGATGGTCCCACCGATGCCGCGGGCGCGCTGGCCGATGGCGGCACGCTGCGCCGCAACCCGGACGCTCGCCGCTACCTGGACGAAAACAATTCCTACCGTTATTTCGAATCGCTCGGAGACCTGGTGATCACCGGCCCCACCAATACCAACGTGATGGATGTGCGGATCGTTCTGGTAGGAGCCGCCAGGTGAGCTTCTGGCGCAAGGAAGTGATTCAGCCGGCGCTCGATGACGAAACGCGCCGGCATAGGGAAGAGCAGCGGGCCTGGATCGCTCGCGAGCCCGGCAATGCGCGGCCGTATTTCCACCTGGCCCAGCTCTATCGCATGGAAGGCCGGCAGGAGGAATCGCTGGGCCTGCTGCTGGAAGCGGTGCGCCTGGACGAAGCCTTCGCGGAAGCCCACGCGGCGCTCGCCGAGATATATGCCGTGAAGGAAGATTACCAGGCCGCTTGGCGGCATGCGCGCGCGGCGGAGAAGGCCGGCGATCCGCGCGCTGCCGGGTTACTCAGGCGCTACGGAGTGACGTAGAGGAAGCCTTGTCCGCCGCCCGGCGGATCGCCTCACGGTACATCGACGCGGCAGCGCGGAGCTGAACATTGTCGTCATCCAGGCGCTCGATCTCGAGAGCCATCGTCTTGACCAGACCAACCAGCCGTCTATGTTCGCGGAACTGCCGGAGTGTCTTCTGAATCTCTGGAATCTCCGTTTGACCATGTGACATAACCCCTCCGAGTCGCGGATCAGTGCTTCGCAATTGTGCAACCACCCGCCTGTTCGAAGCCAAGTCGTTGATAATGTATGGTAAAGCGCAAACAGTGAACCAGTACTATTACCTACTATTTTTTGTATGGATGATCGCTTTTGCCAAGTAAGAATGACCTCACAGTTCTGAACCGCCTGGAAGCCTGGAAGGCCCGCTACGGCTCGCGCAACACCGCTCCGCTGGAACGCTTGCTGGCGACGGCCGCCCGATGGCGTTTACGCGCCGCCCCCAGCCTGATTCGCCTGCATGAGACCGCGCTGTTCCTGCGCGCGTATCCGCCGAATCCGAAGGTGGCGAGACTGGCGGACGCGATCCTCTTCTCCTTCGGCCGGCGCGTCGCGGAATTGCCCGCGGACGAGTTTGCGGCCTTGGCGGATCCCGAGGTGTCCGGTATCGCCGGCACGTCGCTCACCGCGGTATTCAGTTACGAGGTGGCCCGGAAGCTCGCGGCGCGCCATCCGCGCAATATCGACATCGCCTGGGACTGTTACGACGAAGTGGATCGGCTCGGCCCGTTGCTCTCGCGATTGCTGCCCCTGATGGCCGAGGAGTGGCCGGTGGAGGCTCACGTGCCTTTCCGCGAGTGGATCGCCGCGGCGCGCGGCCGGGGCGGGACCGATCTCGCATGGCTGCTCAGGCGCCAGACTCAGGCCGAGTCGTACGATGCGCTGCAGTTGCCGCTCACCTGGGAGATCGCGAATGCCGCTACGTCGCGATCGCGCCTGCGCTTGCCCCGGCGGAGTCTGCACTGCCACCCGGCACCGCTGCTTCGGCGCAGCGACATTTCACTGGCCCGCGAATTGGACTCGCCGCCGTTGCCGGTGAGGCGCTTGTCCCGCGCGGAAGCGGGCCAGATCCTCGACCTGATTCTCGACACCTCGGCGATGCGCTACCGCGAGTTGTACGGCTTCAGCCACCCCGACCCGGCGGGAGTCTTTCACGCCGATGCGGGGCGCGGCGTGGACATCTACTTCTTCGGCGTGCCGCCGGAGTGGCGGCTGCCGCTGCGGGCCTACCACGCGGGGATGTTCTTCAAGAACGGCGTGCCTGCCGGCTACATCGAGCTGCTGTCGCTCTTCGAACGCGCCGAGACGGGATTCAACTTGTACTACACGTTTCGCGAGGGGGAAACCGCGTGGCTCTATGCGCGTCTCCTGCGGTTGTTCCGCCAGGTGCTGGGCGTGACGTGCTTCTCGGTCGATCCCTACCAGGTCGGCCTCGAGAACCCGGAGGCCATCGACTCGGGGGCGTTCTGGTTCTATCGCAAGCTGGGATTCCGGCCGGTGGATCCGGCGGTCGAAACGCTCATGCGCCGCGAGGAGCGCCGCATGCGGCAGACCCCCGGCTACCGCAGTTCGAAACGAACTCTCCAGAAACTGGCGGCCGATTGCCTCATCTTCGAAGGCCCCGCAGCCGAAAAGGGAGCGTGGGACCGCTTCCGAATCCGCAAACTCGGGCTGGGATTCGATGGCGCCGAATCGTCGAGCGGCCTTGCCCTGGTCATGCGCCGAATTCCGGACCGGGACGAGTGGACCCCCGAAGAGAAGGCCGCCGCGGCCGAAATTCTCCGGGCCAAGGAGAGTGGCAGCGAAGCGCGCTACCTGCGGTTGATGCAGCGGCATCGCAGGTTGCGCGCAGCCTTGCGCGCTCTTGGATCATTCGAGTGAAACTGGAAATATGGACGATCTCCTGCGGCGAGGCATCCAGCTCTTCAACTCCAACCGGTTCTTCGAGTGCCACGAAGTCCTGGAAGAGGCGTGGACGCCGGAGCGCGGCCCGCGGCGGCTGTTCCTCCAGTCGCTGATTCACGTCGCCGTAGGTTTCTATCATTGCCGGCGCGACAATCCGGCCGGGGCCTGCCGCCAACTCCGCAAAGCGTTGCGCAAGATGGGGCCTTACCTGCCATTCTGCGAGGGCGTCGATACGGAAACGCTGTATCGTGAGGCCGCAGAGGTGCTGGCTCGCATCGAAGCGGGCGAGGCGGTAGTCGAGTTTCCCCAGGTGCACACTGCGTAGCCCGTGGTCAGCGTCGCTGAAGACTGCTTCCTGCGGTCGCGGCTCAGTCGTCTCCCATGC
>JBGPKH010000487.1:0-7031 GCA_041485845.1 Bryobacteraceae bacterium | reverse complement strand
CCGAGGCCGACATTCCGATGAGCTCCTGCGCGCCCAGATTGGCCGCGATGAATGCCAGGCTGGTGATCCAGACGGGGACCGCGTGGCTGGAGAGGAGGAAGTCGCCGCTGGTGGAGATTTTCTTGCGGAGCCTCCAGCCGATACCCAGGACGAAGGCGAAGTAGAGGAAGAGGATGAAATAGTCAACCGGAGCAAGCTTCAAGTGATGGCTCCCGATTTATGGCGAAGTTTCGGACACGGAAGGATGAGTCTAACACACCACGCGGGGAAAACCCCCAGCCGCGAATGAACACGAATGAACGTGTGACGGTGCTCCGTCAGCGATGCGCTCTGCGGCTGACTTTGACCGGTGTGTGCGCGGGGAGAACCACGTCCTCTCCCCGAGCGATGAAGGTAGAGTACACGCTGAAGCCGGCGCCCGTGAAGACGACGCTCGAAGTCAAGATCTCGGAGGCTTGCGCTAGTTCGCCCGGTCGGCGGACTGCGGATCAATCACCCGCTTCGCCAGCGCCACGAAATCCGCGAGAGTGCAGTCGAAGGTCGCATTGCGAATGCTGCAGCCGGGGATGAACACCGGGGCGATGGCCGGTGGCGCATCGAGCGTCAGGACGGTGCGATTGCGAAGCTGGTCCATAGTCTGAGTGACATATGAGGCCCGGACGATATACTCGCCAGTGCTCTGCGACTGGCGGAGCTCGAACACCAGTGCGCCGCCCGGAGCACAGACGCCGGCTTGGTAACCGGGCAGAATCCAGTCGAGATGGAACAGGCCGGCGAGTCCGGTGAGATTGGTGTTCGAAGCCGTCAACACGATCACCTTGGTCGACGGGTTTCCCAGGGCGCCGGTCATGGCATTCCCGGTGGCCGCCTGAAGCACGGCGCGTACCACGTCCCACACGCCAATTTCTGCAACCGGGCACTAGTTCATCAGGTCGGCGGATCGCGGGTCGATCACCCGCTTGGCCGACGTCACGAAATCCGCGAGAGCGCAGTCGAAGGTAGCATTGCGAAAGCTGCAGCCGGGGATGAACACCGGGGCGCTGGCCGGCGGCGTATTGATCGTCAGGACGGTGCGATTGCGCAACTGGTCCAGAGTCTGCGCGATGTAAGAGGCCCGGACGATGTACTCCCCGGTGCTCTGCGATTGGCGGAGCTCGAACACCAGGGCGCCGCCTGGAGCACAGTAGTCCGCCTGGTATCCCGGCAGAAGCCAGTCGATGTGGAACAGGCCGGCGAGTCCGGTGACATTGACGTCCGACGCGATCAGCACGATCACTTTGGCCGACGGGTTTCCCAGCGCGCCCGTCATCGTACTCCCGGTGGCTGCCTGAACCATGGAGCGAACTACATGCGAGGCCAGATTGGAACTTTGCACGCCGGCCAGATAGGGCGTGCGGTAATCCAGATCGAAAGCCAGGGTGATGATGCGCGAGGTCTGGCTGACGCCGCCGGCGGTCAACTGGCCCCAACCGACCTCTGAAGCCGGCATCCCTTCTGCGTACTGCATGACGAAAGGATCGCTGGCAACCAGAACCGTCTCCAGGCCTCCGAGGTGGACCGGCGTGCCGGGCCCTCCGGCCGTAACGTCGATGGGAATCGTGGTGACGTCGGCCGTACCCGCCGGGGTCCCGGGCGGCGGAGTCTGGCCGGCGGGATAGCCCAACAAAACCGAGCGTGTGAGGGCGAACTCCGAAGCGTAGGCGGTGGCTAACGACTGCGGATTGCCCCCGAGACGCCCCTTCACGGCTGCGATGGCCTTGCGTTGATCGAGCCGCGCGACGCCCGCACCCACCGGATCGAACAGCGGGTCGCTATCTTGGGCGGGGTAGGAATTGACGTTCACAGCGGCCCCCGGGAGCATTCCGGCCGCGAAGGCTTGCGCGGTGGCACGGGTCCGCTCCAGAACGTTGGCCCGGAAATAAGTAAAAGGGGCGTCGGCCGAGTCGTTGCCGGTCAGCAGTCCCTCCTTGGTGAGCCAGAGACGGTAGTAGCCGCCGAGGATCGTCTCGAGCCTGGCGCCGTTGTCGGTCAGGATGCCCGGCGCAACGCTGAACACCGGGAATGGCCGCGCGGAGAAACCGTTGAGATAGCTGTTGGGCGCCACTGGTGATCGCACGCTATGACGGCCGAAGACGATTACCTGCCTGAGTTTCGTATCGTCGGCGGGCTGAGCCGCAAGAAACGGAGCGCAGTAGAGAGCTAACGTGACGGACCGGAGGAGAAGAGTCTTCATGGTTTCGCCGCCCTCAGTTCCCCAGTTTTCGGTACCCCCGCGGCTTTCTGCTTCAGAGACCGCCGGTACCGGGCGAGGAAATCCGCGCGGTTTTGGCGCAGGTCTATCCCGGTCGCCGCAGCGGGATAAGGCTTGTTGCCCATCAGCCCTTTCCAGAGAAGGCGGTTGAAGTCCGCCGGATCGACGCGATCTTCGTCTTGGAAGTTCAGTCCCTTCGTGACCCGCGCCCAGTACTTTGCGTTGTGCGGCGACTTTGGCACGATCATGCCGACGGGCTTGGGAGGCAGCGGCAGTGACGTAGCGTACAGAACCGCCGAGGGAGCGGCTGTAAAGCTCCACGGGCTTGGCGTCGTGTTGAAGATGTCGGCCATCGGCCTGGCGAGCGCATCGTTCAGGTTCATCGGGGGGAGGCCCAGAACCTCTTCAATCGTGCGCACGAAGTCGATGGTGTTGTACTGCGTGGAGACCAGCGCGCCTTGCTTCACGTAGGCGCCCGCCACGAACGCGATGCTGCGGTGAGAATCCACGTGGTCCCCGCCATCCTGCGCGTCGTCTTCAATTACAAAGATCAGAGTGTTATTCGCGTACACGCTGTTGGCGATCTTCTGAATCAGCAAGCCTACCGCGTAGTCGTTATCGGCTACCTGCCGCTCCGGAACATTCACGCCGTCTATGGCGGTATCGTAGCTTCCGGTGTGATCGTGCATAAACCGAACCAGATTCAACGAAGGCAGGCCGCCCTTGGCGTAATTGGCATCGAACTCCCGCTCCCACTCCTTATAACGGTAGTAATCCGGAAGCGCGTTGTCGAAGCCGCGGAAGAACGGATCGGTGTACGGGGTGAGAGAAACGCTGGTGGGGTAGGCCACGACGGCGCCGGTTGAGGACGGGTCGCGCAGGGGAGGAATGTTGTAGTCGGCGGTGCCATAGCGGGTCGTGTCGATGAAGAAGCCATAGTTGCGAACCGTAAGATTCGCCCGGAAGGCGGCATCCCACAAATAGCCGGTATTCACTTCATTGTCCGGTCCATCCGGCGCAGCCACATTGGTCTGGCCCGGCAACACATCCGGATCGTCCGGAGTGAAGGGATCGGCGGCCTTGCGCCCGGCGAGGGTCGCAATCGAAACGTTCACGTTGCGATTCAGACCTTCGGAATCCAGGCTGGCGCCCCGGTATGCGTAGGCCACCGGGTATTGGCGTTCCACCACGTCGGGGGCGCGAGCCGAAGTGGTCCACAGCCAGCCGTCATAGCTGACTTCGGCGGTGTCCAGGAAGTTGTCGAGGGTGACGAAGGTTCGCGCCAGGCTATGCTGATTGGGCGTGATCGTCTCTCCGAACTCAGTCAAATCGGGATCGCCATTTCCGATTTCCAGGTCACCCAGAACCTGGTCGTAAGTCCGGTTCTCCTTGATGATGAAGATCACGTGCTGGGCGCCCTTGCGCACGGCTGCCATGACCGCGGCGTCTTCTGCGCTCCGAGTGCTGGTGAACCGGTTGTTTACCGCTACCTGCGCCGTCAGCGTCGTGAGTTGGTCCGGTCTGGGGCGCGGGAAGCTCTGCAAGCCGGCTTTGGTCAACTGGGGATTATACTGGTTCGTTTCCATGCAAGTTTTCCACCCCACCGGCCCGTAGCCGCCGTAGCAGAAGCCGGGATTCGGCCCCGTCGGCGACTTCCCATTGACTACGTACACCGAGGCGCCATCGCCGCTGAAGCTCACGGAGTTCGGGTACCAGCCGGTCGGAATGAGGCCCACTACCCGGTCGCCGCTATTGGCGCCGCCCAACGCCACCACCGCGACGCTATTCAGATTGCCATTCGTCACGTAGAGTTGCGTCTCATCCGGCGAGAGCGCCACGCTGTTGGGGTTGGCTCCCGTATAATGCGCCAGAGCGGCCGGTATCACCGGCGGGGGAGCGATTACCGGGATGGTTTCGACGATCGCGTTCTTCGCGGTGTCGATTACGTCAACCGTATCCGACTGATCTTCGACCACATACAAGAGCGACTGCGCCGCGTTCAGGGTCATCTTGTTGGGCTGGCCCTTCACCTGGATTCGGGCCGCTACCGAAGGACTCCCTCTTGGATTAAACAACTCCGGGGGACCGCTCAGGTTTACTACCACGATCTCGCGGTCGCGAATGCTGGATACATAGGCTGTCGCGCTCGATCCGTTTCCCTTCACAACTACCCAAAACGGATATTCGCCGCCCGGAATACCCGCCTTCGAACGGTCGCTCTTGCCGGGGCGCAGGTCGCGTTCGGCGAACTCGAACCACTTGCCGAGACCTCCATTAAACACCGTGATCGAGTCGTTGTAGTAATTCGCTACGACCAATGTCTGGCCATCCTTCGAAATAGCCACGCCGGCGGCGCAAGGATGCACGGCGACTTGAAGGTTGATCGGGACTTGTGCGGCCTCAGGCGGCACGTTAAGGCCAAGGCCCGCGCGATGGCCCAAGGCAAGCGTCATGGCGGGCTGGTCCACCCAGGTTCCCGCGGCGGTCAGGGTAACGACATGAACATTGTCACTGGGGCCGCCGGACACGTAAAAAGCCGCGCCCGATGGATCGAAGACCATCCCGTTGTAGCTGTTTGGGATCGCCAGTACTTGTTTCTTAGTTGGCGCCGGCGTCGAAATGTCGTAGATGAACACGTACTCCGTCGAGTCCGGGACATAAAATGGCGCCGTTGTCGGTGGGGCTTGGATGTTGGTGTTGAAGACGCGGTTGTACCCGCTAGTCAGAACCAGCAGAGTCTTGTGGTCCGGACTCACCACGGTGGTGACCGCGTGCCCGGCCAGCCAACCCTGCCCGGCCAGAAAAGCCGGATTGTAGGGCAGTTCGGGGTCCAACGGGGCGAACCGGGTACCCTGGGGCGCCAGCGGCGTAATCTGTTGGCCCATATTGGGCAGGGCCTGAGCGTTGGACTGCGCATGGGCCAGCGTACCGGAGATCGCCAACGCAAGCGACAAGCAGGCCGCTATGAACGGGAAGTCCTCGCGAATTACTCTCGTCATAACTGTGAGTTCCTTTGGAGCAGGAGGTCCAGCCGCAGGTTTGAGGTGAGGGCAGCAACCTCTTAAGGCCTGCAGTGCGATACGGACCGGGAGATTCTCACCTTCAATTTGTGGCCCAAGGGAATCTACGAGAATCGCGTCCGCTTCCACAACAGCGCTCCGCAGACCACCAGGAAAACGAGCGTGGCCGCGATCAGGATCGCCATCCAGTACACGTTTACCGGGAGGGGCTGCCGTTCTGCGCCCAAGCCCAGCCAGACGAAGATTCCGGCGGCCGCGACCCCGACCAGGAATTCCCACCACCGCCGCGGGGTCTTCTCGCGCGAGAGGGGATCGTCACCCTGCAAGATGGCGGCCACGCGGGCGCGGTCCAGGCCATAGCGCGTACACTCGCGGTCCACGGCTTTTCTCCAGGAGGCCTGCTCGGATTCCGGGGCTTCGGCGAAACTGATGGCCGCCGCGCCCAGAATCATCACCATCGACCCGGCGACCACCAGGATTTGGGCCGTGGAACTGAGTCCGCTCAGCTCGCCGAATACCAGCGCGCCCCAGGCCAGGCCCCAAAGCTGGTTGGTGTTCGACAGCGGGATGCCGCGCCCGATCCCGATGTACTTCGCGGCGTACTGCTGGAACAGGTCGCCGATCACCCAGCAGAAGCCGCCCAGGAACAGCCAGAAAAATGCGGGCTTCGCGCGAGTCAGGTCGGCCATCACGTTCTGGAATCCGCCGCCGAATGCCAGGGCCATGGCGGCCGTGGTGCCCAGCTCGCCGAAGGTGAACACGGTGACGAACGACAGCGGATTCATGCCGCTGATGTAGGCCTTGCGATAGGGAATGTACATGGTGCCCCACATGGCGCCCGCGCCCAGCGCGGCGAGGATGCCCAACGTGGCGGCGCGCGGCTCGCCGGATGCCTGGTGCTGGGTGGCGTAGGCGAGCAGGCACGCTCCCACAACGATGGCCGCGGCGCCGCCCAGGACCTTCAGCCAGTGGCGCGCGGGGCAGCCGCGCAATTCGTTGAACAGCAGCCAGCCCCAGAACAGGCCCACCAGGCTGTTGGTGTTCCACAGCGGGAAGGCGATGGAGAGACCCACGTTGCGGATGGCGAAGACCGTCAGGGTGTTGGCCACGGCCCACAACATGCCGGCGAGAATGGCCCAGATGACCAGGTGGGCTTTCTCCTTGAGGTCGAGCATGATGTAGCCGGCGCCTTTCAGCATCATGGGCACGGTCCAGCGCGCCACAAATACGCCGGCCACCATGCCCAGGGAAATGAGGAACGGCGAGAACCCCACAGTCACTAATTTTGTGGGGGCCTCCGCGGCGCCCAGCCAGGCGCCGGCCGCGAGGCCGCACGCTACACCCAGCCGGTGCAGGGAGCGAGAGGAGAGTTTGGTCATCGCACCATCACCAGCAGGGAGAAGCCCAGGATGAGGACGGCGACGGGCAGCCAGAACTGTACGTCGGTGAAGATGGCTTTGGTGAGTGATGGTTTCAAGACTTCGATTATATGTCCGCGGTACAATCGCCGACACCAGCTCATGCCGCTCGCACCCGGAACACGCCTCGGCCCCTACGAAATCACCGCGCCGCTCGGGGCCGGCGGCATGGGAGAAGTGTACCGCGCGCGCGATGGGCGCCTGGGCCGCGATGTCGCGTTGAAGGCATCTTCTCAATGATCCGGGGGAAACATTAACAAAGCTTTATGATTTTTTGCTGAACAACGCGCCCCTCCCGGTTTTACTATCCAATGGATGGGTAGCCGCAGAAACCGCAGATCT
>JBGPKH010000486.1:0-7033 GCA_041485845.1 Bryobacteraceae bacterium | reverse complement strand
ATGTTGAACGCTTACGGCCCGGTCGGGCCGAAGATCTCTAGAGGAAGCCAAACTGCAAGATCTGCGCTTTACCCTGTAATGTTATTCCTGGGCCGCCCCTTAGATTAGAAGACCGCTCGGCGCTGCAAGCCCTTGCGGGACCTCAGGGTTGGACCGCAGTACGAAGACGGTGGGCCGCAGCCTGCGGCGTGGACGTCACGCCCAACTATACAAATTCGCGCAGTCACTCAGAGTAACTGGTCTGGACACGAGTGAAGCGGCTTACTGAATTTTCGCGGCCTCCAGCGCGATCGCTTCGCGGGGGATCACGGTGGCGTCCACCATTTCGTGCGCGCCTTCTCGGAGCGTAATCGCCTGCGCATCGCGGTTGAAATGCGCGCGAAAACCGGAGTTTTGCACAAGGCCCGGTTCGACCTCTTCCCAGGCGGCCAGGTAATAGTCGCCCGGCGCCAGACCCCCGAAGCGGAAACTCCCATGCTGATCGGCATACCCGGTTCTCACCCCCTCGGTCAGGCTTCCTGCATCAGGGGTTTTCGGCCAGAGAGTCACCGTCACGCGGGAAATCGATTCGCCCTGGCTGTTCCGCACGACTCCTGTAACCTCAGGCGCATTGGGCACAAGTACGATATCCAGCGCGGCTCCCGCACCCGCTGTCAGGTCCAGCGGCGCGTGCGTTACATCTTGGCCGCCGGCGCCGATCGATTTTATGTACACGGTATCGGGCAGACCCTCGAGGTCGATAAAGTACTTGCTATGGGCAACAGCCTGGAGCCGGAACTTACCCTGTTCGTTGATTTGGCCGCTCGGGGTAGCCATGCCGACACCTTCCGACTCAATCAAGCCGATCGCCGGCCGGCCGTCCCATGTTCCAGCCAAAGCTCCGGTGCCGCTCGCCGCCGGCACGCCACCGGGCGAGTTCCGCGAAGAAGCTTTCAACAGCGCTACTACATCCCCGCCCTCCAGCCTGACACTCCCGATAACTTCGGCGCCGGCTCCCAAAGTGAGCAGCGCATTATCGATGTTCGAGCCGGTGATGGTCACTTCCAGCCGCCCCCCGAGGCTCCGCAACACCTCCCCATTGCCGCTCCGCAACCCGCTTCCCGGCATTGCCTGGACGACATAGGTTCCGGAAACGAGATTACGGAATTCGAAGGCGCCACTGGGGGAAAGCGTCTGTGTGTTCCTGCGATTGGTCAAATTGAGAGCGCTGTCGTCTTTCGGAGTGATCGATAAAACTGAGTTGATCGCCGGGATCGCGGCGCTGTCCACCGCCCTTCCACGAATCGAATATACTCGCGCCTTGCGCATCCGGATGTCTGCCCGAACTTCACCGCCGGCGGCCAGGTCTAGAGCAGCCGCACTCGTAGGATCCAAGGCGTTCGGATAGTACGTCGTAACGTTGACCTCCGGCGTCCCCTGCTGGCCGGGGCGGCCCACGGCTGTGACTGGAGTGCTTGTGCGCCGGTCGGTGGCGCTCAGGTAGTAGCGGCCCGGAGCCAGATTGCTGATCCGAAAGTTGCCCTGATCGTCGGTCGAGCCTGCGGCCGCAGGCGTCAGTTGGCGGCGGCCGCGAACGTAATGGAAGCGCAGCACCGTTATTTGCATACCCGGGAGTGGATCGCCGTCCTGGTCGGCCACCCTCCCAGTGATGACAGCTTGTGGAACCAGCTTGATGACGAGGTCCGCCATCTCTTTGCCGACGGCCAACATGAGTTCCATACCGGGCGTAAGATTACTCCGCTCCCCGTATCTCTGCGTCAAAAAGCCGGTCCTCTCCGCCGACAAGCTATAGCGGCCTGGCGCAACGTCTTCAAAGACAAACTTACCGGCGTTGTCTGTAGTTTCGACGTAGGCCGTGGGAGCCTGCCCGCTTTCAGTGCCACTGCTCTGGAGCCGCAAGGTAGCCCTTGGGACCGACTCTCCGGCGTGGCTCACAACACTTCCGGTTAGTCGAATCTTGCTCTGGGCCGGATCGGAGTCGCCCGCTGGGGGCCGGGCCGATTGAGCGGGGACAAATGGCGCGGTAGCTAACAGCGTTAACAGGAGAATCCGCATGGACCCTGGACCTTGTAGATTACGATTTTAGCGGATTCTTGCCGGAGATGGGTCCATTAATTTTGTCATAGAAGTACTGGAACTAGGCCTGAACCCGAAAACACGGATCGAGAATTTGGATCGAGAATTTAGTTGCCGCCGGATGCAAGGGGACGTATACTGAAACCCGTTGTATTGCCAATTTTCTGTTTCGAGATGCTCGAGAAAGAGGGGAACAAGATGTTAGGGATTAGAAAGAGTAGCTATGAGCGACGCATGCACGGCCTGAGCATGATGGCAATCGTGTGCCTGGCGTTAACTTTGATCGCAGTGGTTGCGCTTGCGGGCGGGCCGCCCGGATATGAACCGGCCTACGTTAACGGCAAAACCGTGTGGATCAATGCAATTGAAGTCAAGCAGAACCCGACGCAACATGCCCAAGCCGACTTTTACGAGGTCGTGTATCCCTTTGATCACGCCTCTTGGCCGTCGGCGCCGCAGTGCAACCCGTGCGATCACGTGGGAGATGGCATCACACCGGATGATTTCCACGATCACATTCTGGATTCTGCGCCGTCGGACCCCGGGCATGGCGAGTTCAGCCCGCTCTGGCACGTGTTCGTCGTGCTTCCCAAGTATACCGGCAGCGCGGCCCACAATGCAGCGGTAAACGCCGCATACCACGCGTTACTGCCGGCAAAGTCGGAGGCTGCCGTGGATGCTCTGCTAGCGACGACAGTGGACGGCATTCCGATAGCCTTCGAGATCGATACGCATTTTTACTTCCTTTGCGCGGTCGTAAACCCGAATGCGGGCACACATCACTAAAGTGGCGCAACGGGCCTCCTTGAACTGAACAGCGATGCTCCAGCCGCGTTTCGCTGCGTTCTGGCGCAGGGCAGCCGGAGAAGTGCCGGCGCCCTGGTCTGGCGATAGGGAAATGCTCATACTGCGTACCACCTACATTCCCTCAATATCGGCAGTTTGAAACAATTAGATTAGAAGGTGGAGACGGGGTCTCGGCCGCCAGACTTTGGACCGGCCGGAAGCCCTGTCCCACTATGGAACGCCCATCGTGCCCGCGTTGCTCACCAGCCCGCCCGCCACGAGGAAAAGCGCTGTCTCACAAATCCCAGGCCCCGCACCGGCCACAAACCACAAGCCGGTGAGGCGATCGGCAGGACGGCGTCAAGGAAGCCGGGTCCAAGCCTCGATGAGTGATGGCGAGATCGCTACGCCGCCGGAAGCCATGATTTCCGTTCCCGCCTCTGCCTCCGTGGCGATTCCAAATTTCTCGAGCACCGCATAGAGGGACCGCTCGGCGCCGCAGCCCTTGAGGGACCTCAAGGTTGGACCGCAGTACGGCTGGTACTTGAAACGCCAAATGACATGCCCAAAAAGCCAAGATCCCCATTCCCACGGGGGAGCTTTTGTAATATACTTAACGGGCTTTCACAGGGGAGGGTTGGGATTCGGGTGGGCAATTCGAGGGAAGGAGCACAAGGAGAAAAGATGTCAGTCACTAAGAAAGTCACTCTCATTGCGGCAGCGCTGCTGTTTGTAGCGATCAATGCGACTCCCGCAAACAACGCTGAACAGGTGGTGTTCAGCACGTCTGGGTTTACGATGGACCTCGCCGGGAACACCAAGGCCGCAACCACGCCGTTCGGTTTCTGGATCTGGTGCGCGGCGGAGGCCGCCCCGGGGAGCAAGGGCGGCTATCAAAACGCCAACGCCTGTCAAGGCTCGATGTATTTCTACGCGCTCGACACGCATGTGACGCCCGTGATAGGGTTCGTGACGGAAGGCCCGGACGGGATCTACACGATGAATATTTTGCAGGGGACACCAGCCCAGTTATTTAGTGGCACCCTCAACCCCGCGTATGCCTGCACTCTGACCAACGACACGCCGGACCCGAAGGGCCCCGGGAATGGGGTTACCGTGAACTGCTCTTTCACTTCAGCCCTGGGTGGCGGAACCGGCCATGCGGACGTTCTCAACGCGGTGGTGAACGTTACCGGTCCTAAATGAAGTAAGGCAACCGTCCCATCCCGGGGGTTCCCGGCTGGTCCGGCGATTGCGACTACGGATCTCCCGCGCGAATAGGGGCACCCGGTCGCGCGGGGTTTCCCATGTCCGGAACGGGCGCAGGGCTTTCCCGACCAAGGACGGTCTAGTGACAAGGGTGAGTACGGACTGCGGCCAAAGGGCGGAAGCATTTGCCTGCCCGGAGGTTCCATTTTTGCAGTTGTTTCTCGCCGGGCGGTGGAGTACGTTTTGCAAAACGGATGATCCGCGGCGGGGGAAGCGGCCACCGAGCTGCGGAGAACGTGCCAATCGCCGCGCATCCGCAGATATTTTTCAAAGAGGAGAATCGGAACAATGCGGTCTCGACAAGGGCCATTCAAGCGGGCAGCTCGAAGGACTGGTAAAAACACTGTCACCCTGTTGCTGGTGTTCGCTTCAACTATGGCTTACGCCCAACCGTGGGACCCCGGCCCTCGCGCCGGAGTCTCGGGTGCGGGTGGGCAGATCGCCGGCTTGGGCGTCAAGGAGAAGAAGTTCTTCGACGCCGGTTTCGCAGCCTTCACGGAGGTAAACGATGTTGTAGGCACCATTGGCGGTGATCCAGGGTTGGGTCCTACGTTCAACCTGGATAGCTGCGCGGGATGTCACGCCCAGCCAGCGGTGGGCGGCAGCTCCCCGGCGCTCAACCCTCAGATTGCGGTGGCCACCAAAGCCGGGGCGCTGAACACGATCCCGTATTTCCTAAGCCTAACCGGGCCAGTGCGGGAGGTGCGCAGCGTTTCGGGAGGCGGCGGAGTGGTCGGCATCTTCACTATCCGGGGCCGTTCCGACGCGCCGGGGTGCTCGCTGGCACAGCCTGATTTCTTCGCATATCCGTCAAATGACCTGAAGTTCCGCATCCCCACACCAACCTTCGGCGCAGGTCTGATTGAAGCGATTTCAGACTACACGATTGCTGCCAACGAAGCGGCCGTTAAGCCTTTCGGCATCACCGGCCACGCCAACCGTACGGGCAACGATGGCACCATCACCCGGTTCGGCTGGAAGGCTCAAAATAAATCGCTGGTGATCTTCTCTGGCGAGGCCTACAACGTCGAACAGGGCGTGTCGAACGAGGTGTTCCCCGACGAGAGAAACGCTGTGGCCGGTTGCCGCTTTAACGGTACGCCGGAGGACCATTCCCACTTCGACGCTGCACTGCCACAAAACGCCGCGAGCGACGTGATCGCGTTTTCGAACTTCATGCGGTTTCTCGCCCCACCGGCACCGGTGATTACCACCTTTATCACCACTCTGGCCAATACGGTCACTGCGGCGTCGATCGCCGCCGGGGATGTGGCGTTCAACAAGGCCGGATGCAACGTGTGCCACATCCGATCCCTGCCAACCGGCAACCACTCAATCGCCACGTTGGCCAACAAGGCTGCGAACTTATTCTCAGACCTGCTCGTGCACGACATCGGCACCGGAGACGGTATTGGCCAAGGGGCCGCGACCGGGGCGGAGTTCCGCACTGCGCCGCTGTGGGGACTAGGCCAACGGCTGTTCTTCCTTCATGATGGGAGCGCCACCGACTTGGTACAGGCCATCAACGCCCACGGCGCGGAAGCCAAGCAAGTTATCAACAATTTCAACGGCACCGGTGGAAATCTTGCGAACAGGCTGAACGCGGCGGAACGGCAGGACTTGATCAACTTCCTGCGTTCGCTGTGACCTTTTCGGAAGGCTGCCCCCTCCGGCGAGTCCGAAAGCTCGAAGCCCGATTGACGAATATCAACGGCTCCATTCCAAACGCTTCGTGAACACGGGCGAGGTTCGCTCAAGATAGCCGCATCTCAAACGCCGTGCCTGAAACGTTGGCGCATGAGCTGCGCGCCCTCACGATCCGCAGCGCGTCGGCTTCACGCGCGTGTTAGCCGGCGGTTCCGCCCCCGCGTCGGACGCTCAATTGCCGCCGTCGCCGAATGTCGCCAGCTTGAACTCGCCGAGCGGCTCAAAGCCCGCCAGACGGATCCGCCTTTCAGGATGGGATGAGACTGGTCCAGAGTGCCATTCTCCCCATCATCTCAGCACCGGTCGCGCCGCGGATGACCCCAGAACCATCCAGATGAAGGCTGGCGCGAGTGGTATGAGTGGTCCACTCGGCCGTCGAGACCAGCGCATCCAGCTTCGCAGCCTCGCCCTTAATCAGGAAAAACCCGTTCAAGTCGCCTCCGTGCGGGTCGAGGAACACGACGTCGAATGTCTGAATCGCACCCTTCTGCTGCAGGCCGCCCAGGTACTTTGTGAACTCCTCGAAGTGCTGCGCGCTCACCTTTTCCCGGCCGGGAATTGACCGGTTCCAACCAAACAACATAACGTTTGAACCCATCGCTGCTCTCCTTTCGAGATATGACAACTCTATTCTGTGAAGGCGACCGGCTGTGCGGCCGCTTTCGATTCCTGCGACCGGCGTTCCTTCCGGCCGCTTGCGCTGCAAGAACTCACAGAGTAGATATCACACCTTGACCTCCGAAACAAGCCCCTATTTTCACACCCTTATTTGGCTGCATTGCGGGACGCGGGATTTCACTCATTTAGTTCGTTGTTGAGATGTGGGCCGCCGGCGGCGGAGTCCCGACCTCCCGGTTTGCCGGCCAACGAGCTGCAACGATCTCGATCTAGAAGCTGAACGCTGACCGCCCTTCCCGCACGCGCATCAGAATGACAGCTTTCCCCCCAATTCCATCGATCGCGGGCCGCTGTTCACTCCGCCCGCGGAACCGAAGTTCGCGCCCCCCACGGTGATCGCGCTCGGTCCGGCGAACGTCACCTGGTTCAGCAGGTTGTAGAACTTCGCCTGTAAACCGAATTTCACACTCTCGGTAAGGCGCACGTTCTTGGTCAGGGTCAGGTCCCAATTGCGCGTGAAGCCCTGGCGCACGTTGGGCAGAAATCGCGGGCCGTTGGGGATCGCGAACTGCGGCGT
>JBGPKH010000485.1:0-7036 GCA_041485845.1 Bryobacteraceae bacterium | reverse complement strand
GAGATCATCGCCTCCGTGTCGGCGAACTCACTGGCCGCCGCCTCCACCACGGAAGGCTCGGCATACACACCGGAGCGCGGGCCGAGGGGACGGAAGTCCAGGTCGCCGGCCGCCAGCGCGATCAGGTACGAGGGAATCGGTTGGTCCATCTGGAATCTTCCGTCACCCCGCATCTCGGCGCCCATCACCGCTTTCAACCCTGGGGGCGTGCGGATCGTGGCACGGTAAGTCACCCGCACCCCCGGAGTATCCTGCAGCGGGATCCAGCTCCGCGCATGAATCGCCTGCGACTGCGTGTAGAGAAAAGGATGGCGTTTGCCGGCCGTCTGCGGAGGATCGAGCCATTGCAGTCCCGAGGCGCCGGGCGATGTCGAATAGTTCACGCGCACGCGGTCCGTTCCGTCCGGCACCTGGATCTTCAGCGGCGTCCCCAGCACCGGGTCGGCCGTGCCCAGCGCGAAGCCCGCCGCGTGCTCCACCGAGTGAATGTCGAGCCCGCGCGTATCGAGAAGCAGTTCATCGGACGAAACGCGATCGAAGTAGAGGGTTGCCGAGCCCTCGAGTATCTTGCGGTCGAACCTCACGTCGAGGTCCAGGTCGATATGGCGGACGCGGATTTGGTCCGGGCGCGATGACGAGTGTATGTCCATGCTCCCCCATGGTAGAATCATTCCGTCCTTCCTTCTAGTTCCAAGATGCAAAAGCGAGTTCTGGCGGTAGTGAGCGATCTGTTCTTCTCAGTCAAACTTATCGAGGCGGCCAAGCGGGCAGGCCTGGCGCTGGAGTTTGTCAAAGACTCGAAAGAAGTCCTGGAGAAAGCCCAGGACAAGCCTTCGCTGATTATCCTGGACTTGAACTTCGAGTCGGCCAATCCGCTGAAGCTCATCGGCAAGCTCAAGGAGAATTCCGATACCAAGGGGATCAGCCTGATCGGTTACTTATCTCACGTTCAGGTGGAGCTCAAGCAGCAGGCCCAGGAGGCCGGTTGCGACATGGTGCTGGCGCGCTCGGCCTTCTCGCAAAACATGCCGCAGATCTTCAAGCGCCATTCCGGATAGTGGGACAGGCCTCCTGGCCTGTCTTTTCGCGCAACAAAGGACTGGCCAGGAGGCCTGTCCTACTTCCCCACCAACTGGCGCGCGGCGCGCAGACCGCCCGCGCGCTGGATGCCCGGAACGAAGAAGCTGTCGATATACTGCTGGTCCGTTCCGCTGAACGGTGCGAGATCGGCCTGCAATTCGACCGGCTGACGCGCCACAGCGGCGGCGAACACGCACCAGACCGCTGCTTTCCCGAGGCCCACCAGCCGGGTCTGCGGAGTGTTCAGCCAGGCAAGCGCGGTGAGGATGTCCTGCACGCGGTTGGCATCGTCGGATTTGTTGAAGGTCAGGAACATCTTCACCGTGCGGTCGCGCGGCGCCACCGCCGTCCCGGTCTGGAAGGCGTCGATCATCAATACCGCGCGGCCCGATTGCAGCAGGCTCGCGACTTCGGGCGCCTGGCGCGCCGCCGCGGCGCCCTCCGGGTGAACCACCAGGACCGGCGGGTTCGAACCCTTCACGAAGATTCCGGGGATGCGATCCCCCGTACCCACGCGGCCCAATAGAATGCGCTCGCCGTTGACCTCGCTGAGCACCTGCGACGGCCAGTCCGCCGCCAACGCGTAGGTGAGCCGCTCGCGTTCGTTGCCGCTCTGATCTCTGGCGAAACGAACCCATTCGTCGAACAGTTGCTGGGCGGAGATGGCGTTGTCGGGAAGCGCGCGGTTGTGCAGCGCGAGCATGTCCTGCAGCTTCTCCACGCGAATGCTCTTCTCCTTGAGCTTGGCCGCGTCCTTTTCGCCGAGAACGTGCTTGCCGAAGAACGCGTACATCGCCTCGCGATTGGGCTGGTTGTAATTGTGCGGCGCGTCGAGCAGGAGAGTCTCGACGTCTTCGCCTTTGCCGTAGAGGTCGTAGATGGCGCGCACCGCGGGGTACTCCTCCTGGAGCATGTTCCTGGTCCAGTCTCCCGTGGCGGCGGTCATGAGCATGGGCCGCGGCGCCATCATGGCGGCAAACTCCACGTTGGTGGTGTCGAGCCGCAGGTTGGGCGCGTTCTCGCACAGCCCGCCGCCCTGCATGATGAGAGACACCATGTTGGCGGGCGCCGAGAACTGGATGCGGTCGTCGACTGCCGAAATCAGCAGCGTCTGTGTGGCGCCGCCCGACGCTCCCGTAACGCCGATCCGGTCGGGGTTCACGCCGGGGAGCGATTCCAGAAAGTCCACGACCCGGATCGAGTTCCACAACTGGAGCCCCAGCGGACCGAAGCCCCACAATTGCTCGACGGGCTTGTCGCCAAAATCGTGAGCGGTCTGGATGGTGTCGTTGTAGCCCACCATGTCGTAAGCGAAAACCACGTACCCCTGCCGCGCGAGGTTGATCGCGCGCGCGGGCACGGACGCAATGGTGGTGTGCTCCAGGCGCCCATAGTTCCAGTGGCCGTGGGGAGAGAGCACGGCGGGAAATCCCTCGGGAGGGGCAGGCTTCAGCGGCCGGTAGAGATTGCCGCCCAGGTAATAGCCGGGGAGGGTTTCGAGCAGCACCTTTTCGATCGAGTAGTCGCGGTTCTCGATTCGTCCGAAGATCTTGGGGTGGAGGTCGTTTTTCGGAAATAGAGGGAGCAGGCCCGCGGCGGAGAGGATCTGTTTGCGCAGGTGTTCCTTGTGGGCCTGCCACTCGGAGAGTGTCTGGTATGCCTTCGGAGCGAAGTGGGTGTCCGTGTTCGGGAGGTTGAGGTTGCGCGCGTCTTGCGCGGGAATTTGGGCCTGCGCGGAGAGGCCGGCAGAGAAGACCGCCACGAGGAGACGCATGGTAATAAGGTATTACAGGTTGAGGACGCGAGGAGCGCCTGGCAGCCGGTGGCGCGTTCTTACCGTGCCGCCGAACCCCTGTTCAGCATGATGATGAGACCCACCAGGACGGCCACACCCACACCGACATACGAGTAAGGACTGTGCTGTTCCAATCCCGTGCTGGCCATGGCAAAAGTATCCACCACGCTATCCCGCAGCTTGGGCGAGATCGCCAGAAAACCACCGGTCATGCCGATGAGACACACCGCACGGACCATGTCCCTTCTATCATCGCGGGTTAGGAGAGAAGTAACAAGTACTGCCAGTACTATTGAAGCTTGGTGGACAGTGAAATCAGGAATTCCCCTGCTACCTGTGCCGGCGGACGATGTTCACCATCGACAGCATAGTTGAGCTTTCGCATGACAGCGTCGGGCAGCTTCCCGGCCAGTTGCTCCAGCGTTTCACGAAGTAACGGGAAGCGCGCCAGGGTGTCCTCGCGGACCACCACGGCGCACTCATACGGCGGAAAGTAATGCCTGTCGTCTTGAAGGACGGCGATGTCGAGGACGGAGGCCATACCGTCGGTGGAATTGGCCGCGATCAAGTCCACCTTGCGGCCCTGGAGCGCGGAGTAGAGCAACCCCAGATCCATGGTCACCGGTTCTCCCGCGAGACGCAGATTGTATATCTTGAGTAAACCGTCGAGCCCGTCGGCGCGGTTCTTGAACTCGTAGCCGACTCCCATGCGCCACGGTTGGCCGCGGGCGGCATCGGAGAGGGTGGCCAGCTTACTGCCGCGGGCCGTCTCGCCGCGAACCATCATGGCGAACGTGTTGTTGAAGCCCAGCGGCCTGAGCCAGTCGAGACGCCACTGCTTCTGGTAAGCCGCGCGCACGGCGCCCAGCACCGCGCGCGCATCGGGGAACGGCGGCTGTTTCAGAACGGCCGTCAGGGCGGTGCCGGTGTACTCGGGATACAGGTCGATCAATCCTTTGGCGAGCGCCTCATGGGCCAGCAGCGTGCCGCCGAGGTTGAGCTTGCGCTCCACCGGCGCCCCCATGCGCCGCTCGATCTGTTGCGCCAGGATCTCGCCGAGCAGAATCTGCTCGGTGAAGTTCTTGGAGCCGACCACAATTCGCGGCGGCCGCGAACAGGACGCCAACAGCAGCGCGCTCAGGCAGGCGACCATCTTCGTTCGATCCATTCCAAACCCTCATCGGCCAGCAGCGCCATCACCGCGGCGGGGACCGCGCCCGCCAGCACCGTAGGCGTGTCCACCATGGAGATGCCTCGGAAGATGAACACTCCCAATCCACCGCCGCCGATGGCCGCGGCGATGGTGGCCGTTCCTATGGTAGCGACAGTCGCAATACGAAGTCCCGCCACGATCGATGGGATTGCCAGCGGCAGTTCCACCTGCCAGAGAATCTGGCGATGCGTCATCCCCATTGCCACCGCGGATTCGCGAACCGCGGGATCGACTCCCAGGATCCCGACCAGCGCATTGCGCAGGATCGGCAGCAAGGCGTAGAGGCACAGCGCCACGATGGCGGTCTGCTTCCCGATGCCGCCGATGAGCGGCAGCGGCAACAGGAATCCGAACAGCGCGAGGCTGGGAATGGTCTGCGCGATGTTGGCGAACCCGAGCACCCAGCGGCGCGCGCCGGCGCGCCGCGCAAGCAACACCGCGCCGGGGAGGCCGATGGCGGCGGCCACCGCGATGGCGATCGACACCAGTTGCAGGTGCTCGAGCGAGAGCGCCAGTATTTCAGCGGCAAGTCGTGTGTTCATGGTGACTCCGGCCGAGCTTCGCTCGGCTGGCCGATTGGCAATCGGCCGCAGGTTGACAACCTGCCCCACATCATTCCGCCTCCAGTCCGGCGAGGAAGGCCCTCGCCTCGGCGGTCTGCGCGCACCGGAATTCCCGGGGCGAGGCGAGCGTGTCGATCGCGCCGTCTTTCAGCAACGCGACGCGAGAAGCCATCATGAGCGCTTCGCGCACGTCGTGTGTGACGAAGAGCGCGGCCTTGCGCACGGAGCGCCGGAGGTCCAGAAACTGGCGCTGCAGATCGAGGCGCGTGATGGGGTCGAGCGCGGCGAAAGGCTCGTCGAGCAGGAGCAGCGGCGGATCGGCAGCCAGTGCGCGCGCGATACCCACGCGCTGCTTCTGGCCTCCGGAAAGCTGCCGGGGATAGCGCGCGCGGAACTCTGCGGGGTCGAGCCCCACGGTGGCGAGCAGGTTCTCCACGCGTTCCGCCACCGCGTCCGGGGGCCGGTTTTCCAGGCGCGGCACGAGCCCGATATTCGCGGCCACGGTCCAGTGCGGAAAGAGTCCGGCGTCCTGAATGACGTAGCCCATGCGCCGCCGCAACCGGATGGGATCCCACTCGGCGGAGGACTTGCCTTCGAACCAGATCTCGCCCGAGGTCGGCTGCACCAGACCGTTCACGGCTTTCAGGAGTGTGGTCTTGCCGGAACCGCTGCGGCCCAGCAGCACCAGCGTCTCGCCCTCGGCGACACTCAGGCTGACATCGCGCAGGATGGACCGGCCGCCGATGGCGTACGACACGTGGCGGATTTCGAGCAGCGGGCTCCCGGCCACGCGCTACCCCCTGAAATACAGATAGGCGCCGATGATGAAGAACAACACGACGCCGGAGCCCGCCACTTCACGCCAACTCCAGCTCTCCCGGCTATCCTTCAGGTCGGCGTGTGTCACGGTCTCAAACGTGAGGCTCTGAATCCTGCCGTAGTCGGGCGCCGCGGTCATGTGACTTACCCCCACCATGACCACCGCCGACACGATGGTGATCAGCACGCTGAAGTACTGGAAGTAGATGTTGTTGACGATCCAGAGGAACGATCCGGGTGCGTAGCCGTTCTGGAATCCCTGCAGGCCGAGCGTCACCGGAGTGTCCACGATCATGCGAAACAGACCCAGCCCGAAGCCCACCAGCATGGACCAGAAGGCGCCCTGCGCGTTGAGCCGCTTGAAGAACACGCCGAAGAAGAAGACCACGAAGATGGGGGGCGCCAGGTAGCCCTGCACCGCCTGCAAATAGTTGTAGAGGCCTTGCGCGCCCTTGATGACGGGGATCCAGGCCATGGCGATCAGCACCATCACGGTGGTGGCGATGCGGCCGGTCCTGACGAGCTGATGCTCGGTGGCGCGGGGCTTCCACTTCTGGTAGAGATCCACGGTGAAGAGCGTGGAGCAGGCGTTGAACACGCCGGCGAGCGACCCCATCAACGCGGAGAGCAGTCCGGCCACCACGATGCCGCGCAGCCCGGGCGGCAGGAGATACTGGACCATCATGGGAAAGGCTCCCTGGGCCGCTGCCGTATTGGCCTGCCCGTTGGGTCCGATCATGGCCGCGAGCTCGGGAACCTTGCCGCTTTTGGCGAGGGCGTAGCAGACCAGTCCGGGGATGATGAACAGATAAACGGGCGAGAGTTTGAGGAACGAGGCGAAAATGCTGCCGCGGCGGGCCACGTGCTCGTTGGGCGCTCCCAGCGCGCGCTGCACGATGTACTGGTCGGTACACCAATACCACAGGCCGATGATAGGCGCGCAGAACAGCATGCCGAGCCACGGGAAGTAGCTGTTGAAATACCAGGCCTCCTTCACGATGGCGCCGCTGGCATTGGTCTCGAGCACCGGCGCCCAGGTGCCTTCGACGCCGGCCGGGATGAGCGGCTTCCAGAGGTTGAACATGTCGGATCCGCACAGTCGCCGCAGTTCGCCCCAGCCGCCCAACCGGTGCAGGCCGTAGAAGGTCAGCAAGGCCGAACCCAGAATCAGGACCACCACCTGCACGGCATCGTTGTAAGCCACGGCGCGCATACCGCCGAGGATGGTGTAGAGACCGGTGAGCGCGATGACCAGCACGGAGCCGATCCAGAAGCTATCGATTTCCACGCCGCCGAGGTGCAAATGCATTTCCGGGAAAAGAGTGCCGAAGACCACGCCGCCGGCGAAGATGCCGACCGCGATTTTGGAGACGACGAAGGTGATCAGGTAGACGATGGAGAGGATGTAGCGGGAGCTTTCGCTGAAGCGCCGTTCCAGGAACTCCGGCATGGTGAAGACTTTCGACCGCATGTAGAACGGAACGAAGACCCAGCCGAGGACCAGCAGGCACCAGGCGTGCAATTCGTAGTGCGCCATGGCGACGCCGCTGGTGGCGCCCGAGCCGG
>JBGPKH010000484.1:0-7039 GCA_041485845.1 Bryobacteraceae bacterium | reverse complement strand
GGTCCACCGCTCATGGCGCTTGAACGAGCGGCACTACGGCGCGCTGCAAGGACTGAACAAAGCCGAGACAGCCGAGAAGTTCGGCGAGGCGCAGGTGAAGATCTGGCGCCGCAGCTACGATATTCCCCCGCCGGCGTTGACTCCCGGCGACCCGCGCTTTCCCGGCGCCGACCCGCGTTACCGGGGACTCAGCCCGGAGGAACTGCCGCTCACCGAGTGCCTGAAGGATACCGTGGCGCGGTTCCTGCCGCTGTGGCACGAGACCATCGCGCCGGCCATCCGTCAGGGACAGAAGGTGCTGATCGCGGCGCACGGCAACAGTCTGCGCGCGCTGGTGAAATACCTGGACGACATCCCGGAGAGCGAGATCGTGGAATTGAATATTCCGACCGGAATGCCGCTGGTATACGAGCTGGACGATGATTTGAGGCCGCTCGACCGCTACTACCTGGGCGATCCCGAGAAGGTGAGGGCGGCGATGGAGGCAGTGGCGGCGCAGGGGAAGAAGAAGTAGCCGACCATTAGCGTTCAATCTGGGGTTCAGTCCGATAGAACTTCGTCGAATACAACGGATGCTCATGGAAAACGAAACCATCCTGCTGGAGAAATGGAATGCAAGGTTCGGAAGTTAAGCCAGGAGAACGCGTGAAGGACGTCTACTTCACGGAGGACACCCTGGCGGTCAACCTAATGGACGGACGCACGATCATTGTTCCCTTGGTCTGGTATCCAAAGCTCCTCGACGCTTCCCCTGAACAGCGTCGGAACTGGAAACTGAGCGGCGCCGGTTATGGTATCCACTGGCCGGATATCGATGAAGATCTAAGCACGGAGGGACTCTTGCACGGAGCGCCTGCGGCGCCCGAACCGGTGCGGACCCGCGCTTAGCAGCGCGCCGGGACCACAACGATCCACGACGCCCCGGAAACCGGCGTCTGCATCTCCAGGGTCTACCGGGAGTCAGAAACGCAGCCGAAGCGCCTGGCACCACATTCCCGGAGGATCTCGACATGCGGAACGACCTTCCCGGCGCGAACTTCGTCGCTGCGGTCGTGCGATCGCCGCGGCCGCCCGATACAGCATGGCGTTAGGACGGCGGGCGGAGGCGGCACAGGGAGGCAGAAGTAAAATAGGCGCCGTACTATCGGGCGCGCATTGGTGTATAATTCCCCACAACTGGAGTTGATAGGGGCGCTCCGGTCCAAGAAAGGGGTATGCATGTCTCATCGCCCGTTGGCGGCTCTGTGCGCCGCCATGCTGCTATCCACCGTGCTGCTCGGCCAGTCCGAGCGCGGAACCATAACCGGAACCGTTCAGGACGCCTCGGGAGCGGTCGTGCCCGGCGCGAAAATCACTCTCACTAACACGCTGACCGGCGTGACCATGGCCCTGCCGTCGAATGCCGAAGGGGAATACACCGTGCCGCAGTTGCCGGTCGGCGAGTATTCGGTCAAGGTCGAAAAAGAGGGCTTCCGGCCGGCGACGATCAACGGGATCGTCCTCAACGCATCCATGTCGGTGCGCGCGGACGCGAAGCTGGAAGTCGGAGCCGCGGCGCAAGCCGTCGAGGTTTCGGCGAGCTCCATGGCCCTCGCCACGGAAAATGCCAAATCCAGCGTCACGATGAACAACAAGCTGGTGGACGAACTGCCCCTGGTGGTGGGCGGCGCCATGCGCAGTCCGTTCAACCTGGCGGCGGGTGCGCCGGAAGCCAAGAACCTGGGCGGCGACAACGGGTTCATCCTGGGCGGCGGGCAGGCCGCGGCCTACGGGACCACGCTGGACGGAGTGACGGCGAATACCACGCGGGCCCTGTCTCAGAGCTGGGTGGCGGTGAACGCGCCATCCATCGAAGCGGTGACCGAGTTCACCGTGGAGACCAACGGGTTCAAGGCGGAATTCGGACAGGCCAGCGGCGGCATCATGAGCTTCGCGTCGAAATCGGGCACCAACGCTCTCCACGGCTCGGCTTATGACTTTGTGCGCAACGAGAAATTCGACGCCAACAATTTCTTCAACAACGGCCGCGGGATCCAGCGCCAGATCTACAAGCAGCATGACTTCGGAGCGTCGGCCGGCGGCCCGGTGTGGATTCCCAAGATCTACAACGGCAAGAACCGGACGTTCTTCTTCTGGAGCTACGAGGCTTTCCGCAACCGCGACGGGGCCAACGGCACTGTCGCGACCGTGCCCTCGGCGGAGATGTACGACGGCGATTTCCATAACTGGGTGAACGCCTCGGGTGTGATGTACCCGATCTACGATCCGACTACGCAGGTGACCGCTGCCGGTGGAACGGTGACGCGGCAGGTGTTCCCGGGGAACATCATCCCCAAGAACCTGTTCGACCCGACCGTGCAGAAGGCCATAGCCGTGTTCCGCGGCGGGCCGACCCCCCTGCCTAATAACGGCGCTGCGCCGGGAACGCTGAACTACGTGGTGAACAACTTCCTGATCACGAATGGGACCGAAGTCCGGCCCAACACCAAGATCAGTGTCAAGGGCGACCACAACTTCTCGGCCAAGAGCCGCATCGCCGGCTATTGGGGTTACAACCGGTCGAGCCAGAAGCCCGGCGCCAACGGCCCGGCGGGACTCCCTGGATTGTTCGTCAATTACAACGATCTGCAGCGCAACTCGGACGTCTTCCGTGGGACCTGGGACTATGCCATTACGCCGACCATGTTCAATCACTTCTATGGCGGCGGCAACAACTGGAAGGAGAATCACGACCCGCCGCAGGCCACCGTAAAGAGCGGCATCCACTGGAAGGACAAGATCTGCATCCTCAACGTGCCGGACTGCGACCAGAATCTCGTGAACTTTACGTTCTCCAACGGATACGGCCAGTGGGGCGGCAACGCCAACAACGGCAGCGAGAACCTGATCGAGATGTTCGCCGACGACCTGACCATGGTGAAGGGCAAGCACACGTTAAAGGTCGGCGGCCAGTATCAGCATGCTTTCTACAACGGGTTCGGCCGCCAGTGCGTCGCCGGTTGCATCGGGTTCGACTTCAAGCACACCGGACGCCCCGGCGATACCAACTTCACCACGGCTGGTGGGAGTCCCTTCGCCTCCATGCTGCTGGGCTACGCCAACAGCCGCCAGATCGATACCATCCGCTACATCGGCCAGCAGTGGCCTTCGTTTGCCGGCTATGTCCAGGACGACTGGCGCGTGCGCCCCAACCTGACGGTGAACCTCGGGTTGCGCTGGGAGACCACCCTGCCGCCCACCGGTGAAAAGGACAACTGGAGCGACTTCGATCCCAACCTGGCCAATCCGGGGGCCGGCGGGCTGAAAGGCGCGCTGATCTACGCCGGGACGGGAAAGGGGCTTGTGGGATCGCGCGACCTGGCCGACAGTTACTTCAAGGCCTTCGGTCCGCGCTTCGGACTGGCGTATACCTGGAAAGACAAGACGGTGATTCGGCTGTCGTGGGGCCTCAGCTACGGTATGATCACAACGGTCACGGGATCCACCCACACTCTCGGATTCACATTGACCGACACCCAGAGCGATTCCACGCAGGGGCTTCAGCCGCGCTTCCTGGTGAAGGACGGCGGACCGGTTTATGCCGCGCCACCTTTCGTCGACCCGAGTTTCGGAAACGGCCGGGCCATGCCCTGGTTCCAGGGTCGGGAAGCCACGCGGCCTCCCGCATACCAGAGCTTCAACCTGTCGATCCAGCGGCAGATCACCCCGACCACGGTGGGCGAGATCTCCTATAACGGGAGTTTGGGAAGCCGGCTTCAGGCGGGCCTGTTGCAGTACAACGCGCTCGATCCGAAGTTACTGACGCAGTATGGAGCGACGCTTCTGAACTCGCGCATCGATTCGGCGGCGGCAGTGGCGGCCGGCTTCAAGGAGCCGTTCCCCGGTTTCATCACCCTGTGGGGTTCGAGCGCCACCGTGCGCCAGGCGCTGCGGCCCTACCCGCAGTTCCAGGGCATCGACACATCGTCGGGCGGCGGCGACCACAGCGGCCACTCGACCTATCATGCGGCGATTTTGCGCTTCGAGAAGCGCTACTCGAAGGGGCTGCAGTTCCAGGCGTCGTATGTACTCTCGAAGCTGTTGACGGATGCCGACGCATACTGGCCGGGCAGTGCTGCGATGGACCCCTACAACCGCATTTTGGAGAAATCGATCGGCCAGTACGACGTGACCCACAACCTGAAGTTCAGCGCCGTGTGGAATGTGCCTCTCGGCAAAGGGAGGGCCTTCCTGAACATGGGCGGTCCGGTGAACTGGATCGTCGGTGGATGGCGCGTTTCCGGCACCGCCGGGTACTCCTCCGGAACCCCGCAAGGTCTCGGTACAACCAATAGCCTCCCGCTGTTCGGCGGTGGTCTCCGTCCCATCGTTGCCAGCTATGATGACTGGCATGTGCCGACCAAAGGCGGCAGCTTCGATCCGGCCGTCGACCGCACTATTCAACCGGCCAGCTTCTTCCCGGCGCAGCCCGGGAACACTTTCGGGAACATGACGCGGTACAACGCCAAGTTCCGGTCGAATCCCAACTACAACGAGAACCTGTCCTTCTCGAAATCGTTCGCGATTCACGAGCAGGTCCGGTTGGATTTCCGCGCCGAGATGTTCAACGCGTTTAACCGCGTGCGCTTCGGTCAGGGTTCGTTGACCCTCCAGTCGCAGACGTTCGGCGTGCTCAGCAATACCGCGGGGGACCAGGCGAACTCGCCGCGCCAGATGCAGCTCGCGCTGAAACTGTATTTCTGACAAATGGGACAGGCCTCCTGGCCTCAGAACGCCAACTTCGGACTGTGGCGCAGCCAGTCCAACTCGCCGCGCCGCTTGCGGTTTGCATTGAAACTGAGCTGGTAATTGCTCGCGTGGATGGGTCGGCCGGGAGCTTCCCGTCGGCGGTCCATCCGGTCTCAGAGAGGAGAGATCAACGATGAAGAAATCACTAGGAGTAGGGCGGCGCTCGTTCCTGACTTCGGCCGCGGGTGTGGCCGGAGCCTCGTTTTGGGCGGACCAGACCATTGAAGCGTACCAACAGAATGTTCAGACGGCGTCCAAACCTTCCGCGCTGAGGATCACGGATGTCCGCATGGCCATGGCCCCGGTGGGCGGCGGCCTGATCCGCCTGGACACCAACCAGGGCATCTATGGAATCGGCGAGAATCGCGACGGCGCCAGCCGGAATTACGTGATGGATCTGAAGCGCCTGGTAGTCGGCGAAAACCCCTGCGGCGTCGACAAGGTCTTCCGCCGGATCAAGCAGTTCGGTTTCCACGCCCGCCAGGGAGGCGGCGTCTCGGGGATCGAGATGGCCCTCTGGGACCTCGCCGGTAAAGCCTACAACGTGCCGGTCTTCCAGATGCTCGGCGGCAAGTTCCGCGACCGCATCCGCATTTACTGCGACACGCCGGAATCGGATGACCCGAAGGTGTTTGCCGATCGCGTCAAGCGGCGCAAAGAAGAGGGCTTCACCTGGTTCAAAGCCGATGTGGGCACGCCCATGCTCGCCAACATCCCCGGAACCATGAGTTATCCTTCGGGAGCGGACATCGGTGTCTTTGTTCGGCCGCCGGGACAGCCGGGCGCCGGGCCGGGCGCGGCGGCAGGCGGCGGCCGGGGCGGGGCGGGCGGCGGCCGGGGCCCCGCCGGTGCTCCCCCCACGGGTCCGCGCAATCTCCCGGTCCAGCACATGTTCACGGGCCTCGAGCTGACCGCCAAGGGCATCGACGTGCTCTGCTCCTATCTCGCCAGGGTCCGCGAAGCCATCGGATGGGAGATCCCGCTCTCCACCGATCATTACGGCCATTTCGGCGTCAACTCCGCCATCCGGCTGGGAAAGGCCTTCGAGAAGTTCAATCTGGCGTGGATGGAAGATATCATCCCCTGGCAGAACATGGAGCTTCTGAAAAAGATCACCGACTCCATCGACGTGCCCACCTTGACCGGCGAAGACATCTACCTCAAGGAGGATTTCATCAAGCTGGCCCAGAACCACGCGGTGGACATCCTGCATCCGGACATCGCCACTTCCGGCGGAATCCTCGAAACCCACAAGATCGGCGACGCCATCCAGGAGTATGGCGTGCCCATGGCGATGCACATGGCCAACTCGCCGGTGTCCGCTTTTGCCAGCGTGCACGTGGCCGCGGCCACCGAGAATTTTCTGGTGCTTGAAAACCACTCCGTCGACGTCCCCACCTGGGGCGACATTGTGGACGGCGTCGAGAAGCCCATCGTCAACAAGGGCTACATCACCGTGCCGGAGGGCCCCGGCCTGGGCTTCAAGCTCAACGAAGAGGCCCTCAAGAAGGCCTTGCGCGAACCCGGATACTTCGAGCCCACTACCCAGTGGGACACCAGGGAACGCGTCAACGACCGGCTCTGGAGCTGACCGCCGATGCGGGCAGGTCATGGTTCTTCGTGGCCTGCCTCATTCCGTTCGGCTAACGGCAGCCCGCAAAATCCGCGATTCGCGGATTTGGTTCCCAGCGCCTGGCGGGAAGCCGTTACGCAACCTGGCAAGCGGTCGGCGCCGGCAGTCGAACACGCCTCCATAGCGGCAGGTGCAACTCGCTCTCAAGCTGTATTTCCGATCCTTCAGCCCAGGTCGACGACGGCCGCGCTGACGGGCTTTTCGCCCACCGGAATCAAGGTGAACAGCGGCGCCGATTTGAATCGGCGCCGCGAACCATCCGGCGCGAAGGCCAGCGACAGGATGCGGATGACTGCCAGGTCGCCGGACTTTTCGTTGAGCACCAGCGCGTACTCTTCATCCGGCGTCATCAGGATATGGCGGGGCTCCTGGCCCACCTGGACCACAGCGACCAGCTTGCGCGTATCTACATCGAGGACCGTGATCCCGTTGCTGTCGGGGTTCGCAACCAGCAGATAGGCGGGCGGTTTCGACGTGACCGCCATGGCGCCGGGAGCGTGGCCGGCCAGAATGGTTTGATCGACCTCCGTGGTGTACGGGAAGACGATGACGATGGCGTCCACTCCGTCCCCGCTGATGAAGAGCTGGCCCTGGTGATCGGCCGTGAAACAGAAGTTG
>JBGPKH010000483.1:0-7046 GCA_041485845.1 Bryobacteraceae bacterium | reverse complement strand
CGGCGACCCGGCGCTGCTGGAAGGTGTGCTGGTGGCGATCCACAATCCCGAATCCAGCATGTTCCAGTCGCTGGAGCCGGCGCCCGAGCGTTGGTTCCTGGCGGAGATGCGTCAAAAGGTGCTGGCGGAGCTTCCCGCGGCGGTTCCCGATATGCAAATCGACCTCGAGACCGTCGCCGCCGCGCTCGCGCCTCTGACCGTGGTCGAAAAGCAGGCGGCATGGCTCGAAACCATGCGCTACACGCCCGCGGCCGCCGGCCCTATGCTGCGCGTGGCGCCCGAGACCATCGCCCGGATTCGCGATAAAGCAGGCGAGCTGATTCGCGTCAAGGTGGATGCCTGGCGGCGCACCCTCCTCGCCGATAATGGCGCCGCCTTGGGCCTTGCCGCCGCTGCGGGGCGGGGAAAAGACTGTCTTCCCGTCAAGGCATTTCTCGATGTCCTCGACGGCCGCACCACCTGGCGCGGGCGCGAGGAGATGGAGCGCCACGTCACCCGCTGCTGGCACTGCATCGATCACTTCTGCCGGATGGTGGAGGTGGTGGAAGTCTTGCGCGGCATTCAGCCGCTTTCCGAGCGCGAGGCCGAGCCGTTCCGGAAGCTGTTGGGGATCGCGGAGCAGAAGCGCCCGCTGTGGAAACGGTGGGTGGGCGGAAGCTGACAGCGGGCGCACGCCGGCCGCCGCGGCGGATGGCCATTTTTTCCAATCGCGGTAGCGCTCCTGTTCCCTGGCCAAAACAGACCACCCCAGTTGCCTCGACCCGCCGCTCCAGGCTACTGTATGACGTGAACGAAAGGAGCGCCTACTTGTCGAATATCGGATTCATCGGCTTGGGCATCATGGGGAACGCGATGGCCAAGAACCTTCTCAAGGCCGGCCACTCGCTGGTAGTCTACGACATCGTCCCCGAACTGCTGGACCGCGTCGCAGCCGCCGGCGCCGCGCGCGGCGACTCGTGCCGCGACGTCGCCGCCCGCTCGGAGATCGTCATCACCATGCTGCCCGACGGACCGGAAGTGGAGCAGGCCATCCTCGGCCCCACCGGCGTGCTGGAGGGCGCCCGTCCCGGCTCCACCGTAGCCGACATGAGCTCGATCTCCCCGCTCGTGGCGCAAAAGGCGGGTGCGGCGTGCGCAAGGAAGGGCATCGAATTCCTGGATGCGCCGGTCAGCGGCGGCGAGCCCAAGGCCATCGACGGCACCCTGGCAATCATGGTGGGTGGCGACGGCGCGGTGTTTCAGAAGCTGCTCCCCATTTTCCAGGTCATGGGCTCGAGCGTTACGCTCACCGGCCCGGTGGGAGCGGGCAACGTCACCAAGCTCGCCAACCAGATCATCGTGGCGTGCAACATCGCGGCCATGGGGGAGGCGCTGGTGCTGGCGACCCGCGCGGGGCTCGACCCCGAAGTTGTATTCAACGCCATCAAGGGCGGCCTCGCCGGCAGCACCGTGCTCAACGCCAAAGCCCCCATGGTCATCGGGCGCAATTTCAAGCCGGGCTTCCGCATCCGCCTCCATCAGAAGGATCTTCGCAACGCGCTCCTCGCGGCCGAGTCCATGAAGGTCGCTCTCCCGCTGACCAGCAGCGTGCAGCAGATGCTCATGGCCCTCATGAACGACGGCAAGGGCGATCTCGACCACTCCGCGATCGTCACCTTCATCGAGGAAATGGCGCGCACCGAAGTGAAGCGTCCGCAGAGCGCCGCCGTTTGAGCCTGAATTTTGGGATATGCCTGCTGCGGCGGCATTGTCATTGACGACGGCATCACTTCTGCAAAAGAAGCGGCCGGCGAACATGGCGTCGATGCCGGAGGAGTAGAAGCTGCGCACGGCATCGCCCGGCGCGCACACCAGGGGCTCGCCGATCCGGCGGCGGCCGGCAGTTTCCAGTAGCGGATTCTCGCTGCGATCCACGGTATGCACGCGAACCGGGCCGCCGGCACGGGAGCGGCAAATTGGCGGAACGGCTGGGGGTGCTTGATGAAGATGTTGAGCTTCTCAGTGGAGTAGGGTCGAGCGGCGACGCCAGAATGCTGCGGTTGCCAGGCAGGCGATTTCTCTCCCCCCTTGACAACGGCGTTTGCCGGTGATTAAGTCTACTGAGCACACCGGCTTGCCGGAAGTCAGAGGGGATACAGAAATGTTAACGCAACCACGTCTGCTGCCGCGGCTCTTTTGGTTGGGTGTCGCGTTTTGCTTGCCATCGATGCCGCTCTGGGCGCAGACACCTACCGGATCCATATCCGGCACGGTGCACGACGCCACCGGCGCCGTTGTTCCTAATGCCGTCATTACCATGACGAACCGGGACACCGGATTGCTCCGAAACCTGCTAACGGCGATTGACGGCTCCTATACCGCGGCGGCGCTTCCTCCGGGCGTCTACCAGGTGAAGGCCGGCATGGCGGGGTTTCGAACGGTGGTCCGCGAAGCAACCGTCGAGACCGGCGCGATCACTACTGTGGACCTTCACCTGGAGCTCGGCCAGACCGAAGAGGTGGTCAACGTGGAAGCCGCCAGCGCGCAAATCGAATACTCGAGCAATACCATCACGGGCGTAATCACTCGCGAAAAGATCCAGGATCTGCCGCTGAACGGCCGCAGTTTTCTTAACCTGGCCTTCCTCGAGCCGGGCGTCACGGTGAGCCCCGGAACCACTTCGCAGTACAACTCCCTCTTCTCCGTTTCGGTGCTCGGCGGCGATTCGAATAAGACCGCCATCACGGTGGACGGAGGTAATATCCGGAACAGTATCGAGGGCAACACCGGCATGAACTTCTCCCAGGAGGTGGTGCAGGAGTTCCAGATTTCGTCTGTCAATTTCGACCTGTCCACCGGTATCACCAGCGTCGGCGCGGTCAATGTGGTCACCCGCAGCGGAAGCAACGATTTCCACGGCAGCGGCTACTTCTTCTTCCGCGACCACAATATGTCGGCATACCCCGGGTTGGCTCGCAACCCGCTTAGCCCCGATCCTTTCTTTGCGCGCCGCAACCCCGGGGCGTGGATCGGCGGCCCGGTGAAAAAGGACCGCCTCTTCTTCTTCTTTAACTACGAAAACCTGAATCAGACCCAAGTCGTTACTTATGTGCCGAACGTGTCGTCTGCCGCGGCCCTGACGGGCAATTACTTCAGCCCCTATCACGGGAAGAACCTCAGTGCCAGGTTCGATTACAACGCCAGCCGGAGACATCGCCTGTTCGGGCGGTACTCGCACGACGGCAACGCCGGGCTCGGTCCTGCCGGAAGCCAACAGTTGCCCTCGCACTGGCTCCGGAACACCAACTGGAGCGACCAGAGCCTGCTCGGCGTCACCAGCATTTTGAAATCGACTCTAGTGAATGATTTTCGGTTCAGCTACCAGTATTGGCAGAACCGGAATCTGTTCCCGAGTGATTCCGATTGCCCCGGCTGTGTGGGCCTGGGACTTCCGGAGGTGGCGGTCACGGGCACGAACGTGACGATTGGCAACACTTCCAATGCGACGCAGGGCCGCGATCTGCGCAAGTTCGGCTTTACCGACTCGCTGAGCTGGCAGCGGGGCAGTCACTCGTTCCGTTTCGGCGCCGAAGTCGAATATGCGCCGGGCACCGGCTTCTGGGGATACTGCGACCCGGCCTGTACCGTCGTTGCGCCACCGGAGCTGGTCCGCTCCAATGTGCCGGCAGCGCAAATCGCCGCGCTCTTCCCCACGCTGCCCTCGAGAATTGTGACCAACGCCGACTTCCTCAATCTCCCGTTCCTGGGTGGTGTCGTGGGCATCGGCGATCCGAGCCAGCCGCCCCCTTATAACGTCGATAAAGCCAAGGTAAACAACCGCTATCGCCTCTATGCTTCGGATTCCTGGCGAGTCAGACCTAGCTTTACTCTGAACTACGGGCTCGCATGGAGCTTTGAAAGCACGCTGGTGAACCGCGATCTCAACAAGCCCGCTTACCTGGCGCCGCTCTATGGATCCGATCTGTCGCCGACGAACAACAACTATCGCAATTTCTCGCCTGCTTTAGGGTTCGCGTGGACCGTCGACAAGGCTCAAAAAACCGTGGTGCGCGGCGGCTTTGGCATCTACTACGATACGGAGCTGCTGTACCGGCGGCTTCAGGAGCGAGCCTTTACAGGGCCGGTCGGCAATGGCCGCATCCAATTCCCGACAACCGGCTTTACCAACATCTTTCCGGGCATTTTCAACATCAGCCTGGGAGGCGCTCCCATCGCCATCGGCGCGCCATTGCCGTCCGGGCAGTTGATCAACCTGACTCTCGGCCAGTACCTCCAGATCCAGCAGCAACAGGGCCCGGTCATCGCGGCGCAGCTCGCGCCCAAGAACCTCAATGACCTTTCCGTCCGGGGTATCGATATCAACAAGTCCGCCGCCCAGCTCTATCCCAAGGACTACCCTGTACAGCACGGCCTGCATTTCAATCTCGGAGTCCAGCGGCAGATCCGCAGAGACCTCGTGGTGGACGTCGATTTCGTCCGCCGCGTCTATCTGAACACCCTGTTCGGCGAGGTGGATTACAACCGCTATAACCGGTTCATCAACGGCGTCCGCTCGCCGGTGATTCCGGTCTGTCCTGCCGCGCAAAAGAACACTCCCGGAGTCGAATGCTCGAACGGTACGATCACGTTCTGGACTCCCGGCGGCCGCTCCGTTTACAACGCGATGCTGGTCAAAGTCAATAAGCGCTTCGCCAGGCGGTATCAGTTCACCGCTTCTTATGCACTCACCGATCAGCACGGATACAACGGACTCGTTGACCTGGACCACTGGAATGCAAGTTGGGGCCCGCAAGGCGCGCGTCATATCCTCAACGTCTCGGGATTGGTCGATCTGCCTTGGGGGTTTCAGTTCGGAATGATTTCCCAGGCCAGCAGCAGGGGGCCGATGATGCCGTCCGTTTCCGGTGTGGAGCTGACCGGTGATGGCACAAGCAGCCAGCCGCTCCCCGGCCTTGCCTACAACTGTTTGAACCGCGGTTGCGGCAGGCCTGACTTGGAAAAGGCCGTCGTGGCCTGGAACAAGAGCTACGCCGGCGCCAAAGACGCTCTGGGCAAGACGATCCCCTCGGTCGTGCTGCCGTCCACGTACGCATTGAGCGACAATTTCAGCTCCCAGGACGTTCGTCTGACGAAGACGTTCAGTTACCGGGAGCGCTACCGGCTCTCAATTTTCGCTGAAGGCTTCAACATCTTTAACGTCGCCAACCTGGGCGGCTTCAGCTCCAACCTCGATCAGGTGACGCCGTCGAACCAGAACTTCTCGTTCGGCCAGCCAACCAGCCGCGCCGGCCAGGTCTTCGGGTCCGGCGGCCCGCGGGCCTTCCAGCTAGGCGCGCGCGTTCAGTTCTAATAGCTCGCGTAGCTGCGCCGCGGGACCGAAGCCGTTCGCGGGAGCCGGCCGAAACAATGGTGCTTGACCCGGCGGCAGGTAAGACGATATCTTACCTACATGAAGACTACCGTCTCCTCCAAGGGCCAGATCGTTCTGCCGGCAGAGTTCCGGCAGATGGACCGTATCGAACCGGGGCAGGAGTTCGACGTCGAGCGTCTCGATCGTGGCGATTATCGCCTCGTCCGGCGTGCGGCTCCGCGGAACGAGGGCGCCATCGACTGGCTGCTCGCCTGTCCACAGAAGGACTTCTTCGTGCCCATCGACTCTGAGTCCACGGATGCGCTGTGAAGTACTTGGTCGACGCCAACGTTCTAAGCGAGCCGACGAAACCGACGCCCGATCCGCGTGTCGTGGCGTGGCTTCGCGCACATGAGCGGGACATCGCTGTCGATCCCACTGTTCTCGGCGAACTGCGATTCGGGATTCTCATCCTTCCCAAAGGAAGGAAGCGGATCGCCCTGGAGCGTTGGTTCGACACGGGGGTCGGGCGTCTCCACTGTCTGCCCTGGGACGCGGACACAGGGCTGAAATGGGCGGAACTGCTGGCGCGGCTTCGCGCAACCGGGAAAGCCATGCCGATCAAGGATAGCCTCATCGCGGCGACGGCGGTCGTCCACGGCCTGGCTGTCGTCACGCGAAACCGTGCTGATTTCCTGGACGCTGGCGTGCGCGTCGTCGATCCCTTCGTTGCCTGAGGTCTGGTGCGCCTGCCCGAGGCCCTGCAACATACCACCGGATTCCGGCCAGCCATCCACACCAGGCACCCAGTTTGGATGCATCCAGCCTTAGAACCGCCCTGGCGGCGGTTAGCTTGAGCCTCGGCGCCCTGGTTTTGTTGGACGCTGGACTATACAGCCCGGCTTCCAGCCGTCAACCATCGGGCGGCAGCATCGGCGCTATCGTCGGGTCGTGTATTGAAGGCAATCGCCGTGCCTGGGGCAGCCTTATGGATCGTGTTGATTACGACTTCGAATAATTCAAGACTTCGGGGTGGCAGGCGCACGCCGCCTCCGACTACCACGCAATCGTAGCTCTTCGAAGCTAAGTAACGCTCCACTGCCGGCCCAGCGGTTTCATCAGGCCGGATCAGACCAACGTCGGCATCCCATCCGCGTTCAGCGAACTGCCTCATCGCAACCGCGATGCCGGCGTGGACCTTCTCAGCGGTCATACCTGGTGGCAAAGCCGGGTCAGAAAAATCCACTGTCTCCGGATCGAGGCCTAACAGCAAAACGCGCTTCATGGGATCTCCCTTATTCTTGCGAGCAGCTTGGCGGCAGCGTCAGCCACCAGCTTCGTCAGAATGCTACAAGTTACCACAAACTAAGTGCACATAACGGCGCTCGGCCAGGCGAGTTTTTGTGAGGAATCGTCTACGTTTTCAAGGCAGGGATTTTTGGCTCCCCAGGTAGGACTCGAACGGAGCATTCATTCTCTCTCAGGGCGGGCGTGAGGTGGCCAGCGGCGTCTTCTACTTCTGCAAAAAGAAGTGGCCGACGAACATGGCGTCGATGCCCGAGGAGTAGAAACTGCGCACGGCGTCGCGGGGGGTACACACCAGGGGCTCGCCGAACAGGTTGAACGAAGTGTTGTAAAGAACGGGCAGACCGGTGGACTTACCGGCGGCGTGCAGCAGCTTCCAGTAAAGCGGGTT
>JBGPKH010000482.1:0-7070 GCA_041485845.1 Bryobacteraceae bacterium | reverse complement strand
CGTCGTTTGCAGTCCGGTTCATGACCGGATATGACTTCCACCCGGAAGCCCGTTTTGACCTGGACGAGATTTGGGAATTCATTCGCGCGGATAACCTCGACGCCGCCGACCGGATGATTGCAAAGATTCAGATTCTCAGCAGCATTCGCGCATTGGTTTCCATTTCCTGGTAAGGGCCATAGACGCCCGGACCTCACCTCACGGCCTTTGCGCTTCATTCTGGTACGTGAATATCTGATTGCCTATGCGCCGGATGAAAGGCCCTTGTGATGCACGGCGCAGCCCTCGCGTGATGGCGGCGATCCTGAGAGGCAGGGAAGGAAGAGCTTGAACCAACTCCCGCCCCCCGGAGCCCTTATTGGCTTTTCAGCGATGGGGTAATGACTCAAGCAGCTTTCCGAGGAGCAGCGTCTCGTCCGATAGTAGATTTTATCGGGCACGGTGGAGAAGTCTACGGGGTAACAGCTCAAGTGGCCTATGGTCTCGGTGTGGCACTGAACCGTTGGCGGAACTAGTGAGGACGCCGGGGGCGACGCTTCGGGTCGCGGAGGCGCTTCCGCTTGTTTTCGATGCGATTGGTTTCCAGGTTGCCGTGCCGGCCATGTCCTTTCGCTACGGAGTCCCGGAACATCTGGTAGTGCCGTTTGAGGCGATCCACGTAATCGGTTGACTGAAGAAGGAATCGAAACAGATTCAGGAGAGCGGGGGAGTACTTGGTTTGTGGGTTGAGCGGATCGAGGTACGGTCCCTTCATTTCGATGGGATCGTTGGCGGCCCCGCCCCATTTCCGGTAGAAATCCAGACTCTCCCAGCCGTAGCCGATCGTGGCCCAGATCTTGCTCCACCCGGTCTCCGGCCGCAACACGTCGATCATCACCCGCCGGCAGTCACAGCCGGGCTCGTCGCAATAGAACTCCAGGAAGCCATATTCCCCATCCGGAAGATCCTGCCGTTGAGTGACTGTAACGGACCTGGTTTCTCGCGCTCCCAACTCAGGGAATCGTTCCATAAATGGAGTCATCGGCATCGATCCGTCTCCGGGCGGAAAACAACAAGATCCAGGTTAAGCGGGGACCTCCCGGCTGCGCAACCCGGTCAGGCCGGTCAAACGATGGGGCTGAACAAATCTCACCGAATCGTTTTCATGCATGTTGGATGAATGCGAGAGCCCGGCAGCTCGCCAGCACCAAACAGGCAACGGCGCGTCGGCATTCGCACGCACACCCACCCAGTCGAGAAAAACTTGTAGCGGCAAGTCGAGCGGCAGCAGCGTGAAATTGAAAAACTCCGTGAGCAGTATCCTTGGCGGGAAGTGGTGTCCTGGATCGCGCGGCGCCGGGAAGATGCGCGCTCGGGTCTACTGCCCATTACAGTTAAGATCCTGGCGGGGCATCCGCGGCCGGAAGGCCGCATTTTACAGCCTTCGGGCGGCGAACTGGAGCAGATTCAATTCCTCCTGGGCCACGTTTCAGTAGAAACCACGGAGCGATACCTGGGCTGCAAGCAGCGGTTGCGGCAAGCAGTCAACGACAAGATCGGGCTGGAGCAGTGAACTGGATACGGTTCCTCCGGCAGCCTCGCCAGCCCAATGGAAGAGAAGCCCACTTCACGTCAAGTGGCCCGCTTTCCGACTACCCGACGACTCGCCCGGAGGCGCGCCGGTGGGCGTGTCCTTCTCCGACGAGCGCGTTAAGAATCTGGCGTCCAAGCGACGAGAAGCCAACTTCACACGCTGAATCGGGGCACTCGATGGGAGCCGACACGTCAGGTGGCCATTGCCTGGACCCAACATCGGGAGTAGACTGAGGCTCATCAGTGAACAGGATCTGAATCTCCTGGTGGCCCGATGATCGGACAACGGCTGCTGCATTACGAAATCACCGGCAAGCTCGGCGAAGGCGGGATGGGCGTGGTGTACAAGGCGCGGGACGCGCACCTGGACCGCTTCGTCGCCATCAAGGTACTGCCTCCGGAGCGTGTGGCCGATGCGGGCCGCAAGGCGCGCTTCGTGCAGGAGGCCAAGGCCGCCAGCGCGCTGAACCATCCGAACATTATCACCGTTCACGATATCAGCGAGGACAGCGGCGTGACGTTCATGGTGATGGAGTGCATCGACGGCAAGACGCTGGACCAGCTCGTTGGACGCAAGGGGTTGAAGCTGAATGAGGTGCTGCGGTATGCGATCCAGATCGCTGGCGCCTTGGCCAAAGCGCACGCCGCGGGCATTGTGCACCGCGACCTGAAGCCGGCCAACGTCATGGTCACCCACGATGGCCTGGTGAAGGTGCTGGACTTCGGACTGGCCAAGCTGACTGAGCCTGTCGGCAAGCAGGATGAGAGCACGCGAACGATGCTCGAACCCGCTCCTGAAGCGGCGGAACGCACCCGCGAAGGAGTCGTCGTCGGGACCGCGGCGTACATGTCGCCGGAGCAGGCGGAAGGCAAGCCGCTGGATGCGCGCTCGGACATTTTCGCGTTCGGCGCGGTGTTGTACGAGATGGTAACCGGCCGGCGGGCGTTCGCGCGGGACTCGGCGGCTTCCACGCTTGCCGCCATTCTCAAGGAGGAACCTCAGTTGGCCAGCCAGGTCGCGGCGGACACGCCGCGCGACCTGGAGAAGACCGTCGCCCGCTGCCTGCGGAAAGATCCCGCGCGGCGTTTCCAGCACATGGCGGACGTGCAGGTGGCGCTCGAGGAGTTGAAGGAAGAATCCGATTCGGGCGCGCTGGCCGCGGCCGCGCCGTCGCCAGCCAGGCGCAGCCGCCGGCTTCTCCTCTGGTCCGCATACGCTTTCGCCGTAGTGCTGGCCGCGGGTGTGGCGGCGTGGTTCCTGCGCCGCCCGGCGACGGGCCCCCCGCCCCGGGTCAGCGCGTTTGCCGCGCGCGCCGGGATCGAGTGGGGACCCGCCCTGTCGCCGGACGGCAAACAGATCGCTTTTGTCTGGAACGGCGAAAAAGAGGACAACGACGATATCTACGTCCAACTGCTGGACGAAGCCACCCCGCGCCGTCTGACCACCGACCCCGGGTTGGATTTCAGTCCCGTCTGGTCGCCCGATGGCCTGCGCATCGCGTTTCTGAGAGACACTCCCGCCGGGACGGAAATTTTGGTCATCCCCGCGGGCGGTGGCAACGAGCGCAGGCTGCACGTTTCGGCGGCTCGATGCCAGGTGGGTTTTTCGAGCAGGGCGAGGCAGTTCTGCGGGCTGGCCTGGTCGCCGGATGGCAAATTCCTGACCGTCGTGGATAAGGACACGCCACAATCGCCCAACACCATCTTCCTGATGGACATCGAGACGCGAGAGCGGCGCAGGCTGACCACGCCGCCCGCCGGCTGGTTCGGCGATGGTCTTTCGGCCTTTTCGCCCGATGGCCGGGCGCTCGCGTTTGCAAGGGTGCGCGCCCCCTTGCCCAGCGATATCTACGTTCTGCCGCTATCGGACCGCTATGAGCCGCGCGGCGAGCCCAGACGCCTGACCGGCGACGGCACTCTCATCTCCGGAATCGACTGGACCTCCGATGGCCGCAGTGTCGTGTTTGCTTCGATGCGTGCCGGCGTGTCGGCGCTGTGACGGGTCGCCGCCTCCGGCGGGGAACCGGAACGGCTCAGCGTCGGCGGTGAAAACGCCCTCTGGCCCACGGTTTCGCGCAAAGGCGAACGGCTTGCGTACGCCCAGTCCATCTTCGACACCAACGTCTGGCGTGCTGCCGCACCGGGTGGCGCCACCGGCACGCCCCCCGCTCCCGTAAGGCTCACGCAGTCACCCCTGTGGGATACGACCCCTGCGTTTTCGCCGGACGGCAAAAAGCTCGCCTGGGCGTCCAACCACTCTGGGAGTTTGGAGGTATGGACTTGCGGCAGCGACGGTTCTCAGCCGGCCCGCTTGACCAATCTCCGGCTGGATGCCCTGTGGCCCCAGTGGTCTCCCGACGGTCGGCAAATCGTTTTTAGCACTACGACTGGAGGGCTCTGGCATGTGTACGTGATCGGATCTGAAGGCGGCGCGACGCGCCGGCTCACCGCCGGCGAATTCGCAGAATCAGCCGGGAGTTGGTCCCGCGACGGCAAGTGGGTCTACTTCGTGTCGAATCGCGGCAGTGGGTCCGCCGTTTGGAAAGTGCCTTCTGGGGGAGGATCGCCAGTACTGGTAGTGCAAAAAGGCGGGCGTCCGGCGCGGGCGTCCTTCGATGGGCAATTCGTGTACTACGGCGGATTCGATGGACGTATCTGGAAAGTGCCGTCTGCCGGTGGAGAACCCACACCCGTGCGGAACAAAGGCAAGCGCGCGATGTGGACGATTTCGGTCACGGGCATCTACATCCTCGATCCGGATGCCGCGGGCGGCCCGGCCATCGACTTTTTTCCATTTGCGCCCGGCGGCCGCAGCGAGACCCTGAGGCTTCGCGGCCAGCCGAATACCTATACGGCGGGCCCCGTCGAGCTGGATGTTTCGCCCGACGGACGCTGGGTGCTCTACTCGCACCTCGACCGGAACGAGGGCGATATCATGCTGGTGGAGAACTTCCGGTGATCCTTCGCGCTTGCATCGCCCTGCTTTTTGTCTGCCCATTCGGCACGGCCCAGGTCGCCACCGCGCGCCTGGAAGGCGTGGTACGGGACGGCTCGGGCGCCGTGGTAGTGAGCGCCAGCGTCGCCGTGGTGAACAACCGAACCCGGATTCGGGTGGAGACCGCCGCCGATGCCGAGGGCCGGTTCGCCTTTCCCTCCTTACCGCCCAGCATCTATACGCTTACCGTCGAGGCCGCGGGATTCCGCAAGACTGTGGTGTCGGATCTCGAGCTGAATGTGGGAGCGACGGTGACGCAATCGGTCAATCTGGAGATCGGCGCCGTGACCGACAGCCTGGTGGTGCAGGCGCCCGAGGAGCGCGTCCAAGTCGCCGACGCCCAGGTCTCGCGCGCCATCAAGCTGAGGGACATCGATGTGCTGCCCCAAATGGCCCGCTATCCGATCCTGCTGGCCGCCTATAACCCGGGCACGCAAGCTGGCGGAGGGGGTCTCTTGTCAGCCCGCGTGAACGGCACCCGCCAGGGATCAACCAACTCCAAACTGGATGGCATCGATGTCACCCAGGGAATTGCACCATCCTTCGGTCTTTCGGTGATCCCCAACAATCCGGATTCGATCGAGGAGCTTCGCATCGTCACGAGCGGCGGCAAGGCCGAGTATGGCCATAGCGCGGGCGGCCAGATCGAAATGATCACCCGCTCGGGCACCGACAACTGGCAGGGTAACATCTTCGAGTACCATCGCAATACCGCGCTCAACGCCAACACGTTTTTCGGCAACTCCTCCGGCTTGCCGCGGGCGGTCTTCATCCAGAACGTCTTCGGCGGATCGCTCGGCGGGCCCATCCGCCGCGACAGCACTTTCATTTTCGGCAATTACCAGGGCCGGCGAACCGCCGAACAGGCGGTCGTCAACCGCACGGTGCTCACCCCGGATGCCAGGGCGGGCCGGTTCCGCTGGAGGGCGCCCGGCACCTCCGAAATCCAGGTTTTCGATATCGTCCGCAACGATCCGCGCGGCAAGGGCATCGATCCGCAGGTGGCCGGCATTCTGAAGCTGCTGCCGGACCCGAACAACCCCGACATCGGCGACACGTTGAACACTGCCGGCTTCCGCTTCAACAACGCGAGCGGCAGCGGACTCGACCGTAATGACGCGTTCACTATCAAAGCCGATCACAACCTCTGGAGCGGTCACCGCGTGTTCTTCCGTTGGGCCCAGGACGGCATCTGGTTTATCGACGCGGGCGCGACCTTCCCCGGCCAGCCCAAAGGGATGCAGGGCGGCCCCGTGTGGAGCTACTCGATCGGCTCGGATTGGGCGATCACCAGCCGTCTGGTCAACGAGTTGCGCGTCGGCTACAAGTTCTTCGAAGTGCATTTCCGCCGCCCGGCGCGCCTGCACGGCCCCATGCTGCTGTCCAACTCCTGGTTTGACCCGCTCGCCACCGCGTTCGAGTCGGTCCAAAGCCTGCCCGTGCGGCACATCACCGACAGTTTGACCATGGTCCACGGCAAGCACACCTTCAAAGCCGGCCTGGAGTGGCGCTTCTCCCGCCAACGGGCTTCCAGCGATAGTGGCATTTGGTCTAATGTTTCGTTCGCCATCAGCGACGGCAACGCCGTACCGGCCGGTATCGGGCCGGCCGGCAACACTATCTCCCCGGCCGACCGCCAGACCTTCGACAAACTTTACAACGATTTGCTGGGCAGGATGAGCCTGGTAACGCAGGCTTTCTACAGCGACCTCGAAGAGTTCCAGGCGGCCGGCACTCCTCGCGTGCGCGACTACCGCTTCCATGAGCAAAACTACTTCTTTCAGGACGACTGGAAGCTCCATCCGCGCTTCGTGCTGAACCTCGGGCTGCGCTACGAGTTCTCCGGGGCGCCGTTTGAAGTGAACCGGTTCCAGGGCACGGTGGACCAGGCCGCGCTCATCAGCCACGCCGCGCGCGTCGGCGATCTCACCATGCAGCGCGGCAACCGCTGGTATCGCGACGACTTCAACAATTTCGCCCCGCGGATCGGCTTGGCGTGGGACCTCACCGGGGATGCCAGGCCGGCCCTTCGCGCCAACTGGGGCGTCTACTACGACCGGCTTATCGGGGCCACCACCAACTATGTGGATGCGTTCACGCCTGGCTTTTCGCAGACCGTACCCGTGTATCCGAACTCGCCCGGATCCGACGTTCGGGTCGGTGACGGTATTCCGTCGCCCCCGCAGCCCTCTGTTCCCGTGCTTCGCCTGCCGGCCACCCGATCCACTCCTCTTGCTCTGTTTTCCCCCAACCTCCGCACCGGCTATGTCCAGCATTACAGCCTCACTCTCCAACGGGAGATCTTGCGCAATACGGTCGTGGAGGCGGGCTACGTGGGCACGCACGGCACCAAGCTGTTCATGGATCTGGACCTCAACCAGCCACGCATTTACGAGGATTTCCTGGGCGCTTTCCGGGAACTCCAGGCCTTTCGCACACGGGGGACGCCGGTTCCAGCCTCCAACACTCTGATCCGCATATTCGGTACCGAGGCCTTGGCGAT
>JBGPKH010000481.1:0-7073 GCA_041485845.1 Bryobacteraceae bacterium | reverse complement strand
GAAGCTGTGCGATCACCGAATTCGGAATGCCGAAACTGGACACGTCGAAACCAATCTTTGCGATGTTCAGGTTCTTCTCGAGAAAGCGGTTGAACGAACCCCGCACATTCACGACCAAGGTCGGACTGATCGTCCTAACCCAGTCCGCCACGTACGCGTCGTTGATGCGCTGGAACGTCTGCTGGCCGTCGGTACCCGGCTTGTTGTCGATGCCGTTGCCGGCGCGGTCTTCGGTGCGGTCATTGGAGGCATGCCGGAAATACGCGCGATCCTTGTTGCCGAAGTTGAAGTCGAACTTCAGGATCAGGTTGTAGAACTTGTCCTTGTCGAAGTAATCGGGTTGGAACAGGTTGCTGGTAGAGTAGCGTGACCCGCCAGGCGCCAGGCGGTTGGGCAGTGGCATGTACTTGGTGACTCCGAGCGCGATGGGATCGATCCGGTTTGTGGGGATCTTATTCCCGGGGAAGACCTGCCGCGGAGTGAGGATGTTGCCGGCCGCATCGTAGGTCGCGGTGGTCGGATCGTAGATGGGGATCGCGGCGCCCTGAGCATTTACCAGCTTGGAGAAGTCGCCGGTGCGCATCTCGGCCTCGGGATAGGAATTGATGAGCGGGTTGGGCGTTCCTTCGCGATAGTTCTCAAAGCTGCCGAGGTAGAACAAGCTCACGGGTCCGTCCTTGCGCAGCAGTTTGGGGAAGCGAGCCGGCCCTTCCAGTTGGAAGCCGTACTGATCCAGGTAATGGGTAGGCCGTTTGGCCTTGCCGTTGGCGTCGAGGTTGGTGGCGACGGCGTTGTTCTGGAACGTATTGGCGTCGAGCGAGGTTCGGCGCATGTACTCCCAGCCGGAGCCGTGAAAACGGTTAGTGCCGCTCTTGAGCACCACGTTCAGGATGCCACCGCCGGTGTGCCCGTACTCGGCGTTGTACATGTTCGACATGACGGTGAACTCCTGCACCGCGTCGACGATCGGCACGTAAGCGATGTTGTTGAGGCCCATCTGGCCATTGTTGGACGCGCCATCCAGGAAGAACTCGGCAGAGGAGTCGCGGCTTCCGTTGATGGACCACTGGGCGATGGCGCCATTATCGAAGGGGCGCTGCCAGATGGCCGCGCCGCTGAACGTGACGCCCGACATCATAGTGCCGAGCATGAACGGATTGCGCGCGTTCAACGGCATCTCGGCAATGTGCTGCGAGGTGACCACGGCGCCGCGGCTGGCGGTCTGTGTTTCCAACAGTGCGGCTTCAGCGGTCACCTCGACGCTCTCGGTGACGGCGCCGACCTCCAGCGTGATCTCGATACCGACCACCTTGGCCGCCTCGAGTACGACATTATCCCTGATGTACTGTTTGAAGCCCGTCGCAGTCGCGGTCAGTTTGTAGTCGCCCGGCCGCAGCAGCGGAATGGAATAGCTGCCGGATGCGTCCGTCGTCGCGTTCGATGTTTCATTGGTTGCAGTGTTGACCACCTGAATCTTCGCTTGCGGGACTCGCGCCCCGGTGACGTCGACCACGTGTCCGGATATGCTGGCGCGGAACTCCTGTCCAAGCAAGAGCGCGCTTAGCGCGAAGACAAACAACCATACTCCCGTTACCTTAGCTCGCACGTAGAATCTCCTTTAACTGAACCTCTGGATACCTTTGGCGAGACGTTATCACCCTGCGGCTGCATTGTCAAGGCAAACATGGTAAACGCTTTCCTGTGAGCGTGTTCTGCGCGATCCTTTATGGCGCAGCGCCATTTCGAGAATTAAACTCTGTAAACCATTTTGGCGGCTGGCAGCCTTTCGGAGGATGCGGATTTTCGGCCCGTTTTCGGCCCGTAAGGCGATCAACGGGTCCCAGGGGACGGTCACCTTCGTTCGCGCCGACAGTTGGTGGAAGCGCTCGAACCTGAACGCCTTCGCGCCCCGCGAGGGAATCAGTTGGAGCCCCTTCGACAACAAGACCTTGATTTGTTAACCAACTCGGGCAAGAATCCCAACCCTTGACGGTCCACGTCCGTCCAAACGTCAAATGAGAACCATCACCAGCGCACTCAGTCTCATCGTCTGTGCTGCAAGCGGGGGATTCGGCCAGTCGCCGGCGGCCCCGCCCGCATTCGATGTGGCGTCGGTCAAGCCGAGCAGAGCCGAGGAGGGCCACTCATCGTGGACCTCCCGTCTGGGTAATCTCGACATGCATATCGTGACGCTCCGCGCGGTGATTCTGGCGGCATATGAGATCAAAGGCTATCAGCTCATGGGTCCGGACTGGCTGGAGAAGGAGCGCTTCGACATTGTCGCGAAGGCTCCTTTCGTCACCCAAGACGACCAGCTTCCGGCCCTGGTGCAAGCGCTGCTCGCTGAACGGTTCCATCTCGCCGTGCATCGCGAGGCGAAATCGATGCCGGCGTATGCGCTGGTGGTCGCTAAGAACGGGCTGAAGATCCACGCGGTGGAGCCCGGCCGCAGTTCGAGCACCTCCAGACGCGGCGCCGACGGTGTCTTTCATTTGACGGCGCAGAAGGTGTCTCTCGCCAGGTTGGCAGAGCAGTTGTTTCGCATGTTGGATCGTCCGGTAGTGGACCAGACCGGGGTCGCGGGAGTCTTCGACTTCACCCTGGACTGGGTGATGGAGAGCCGTCCCACGCAGCCATCGGGGGCCGACGAGGAGCGGCGCGCCCCTGCCGGCAACTCCGCCGGCCCGGCCATCTTTACTGCACTACGGGAGCAGCTTGGGCTGAAACTCCAGCCCGACAAGGCGGCCGTGGAGATTCTGGTTGTGGACCGCTGCGAAAGGGCGCCGACCGAGAACTAAGAGCTGGTCACGAAATAACGTTGCCAATTCGGTCACGCTTGCTGAGCCGCGGCTCGGAAAAGCTTGCTGAGCCGCGACCAAACGGAGCGGTATTGCCCGCTGTCCCGCACGCCAGTTTCTGTAACTTGACGCTGGAAGTCGATTCTTTGGAGCCCGGAATCGACGTACAATGCGTAAGACGAGCCCGGATGCCGGCGCACGCACTCGATTGGGGACTTCGTCAGATTCTGACGGCGAGGTGAAGGATGCAGGTCAAGGACGGTTTGACTGCCGCGGCTTTATTAGCACTCATGATCTCCGCGGCAGTTCGTGTCACAGCGCAGGGAAACCAGCAGCAGCAGCAGCCGCCAGACGGCGCAGCGGCGCCGGGCGCCCAGGGCGGACGCGGCGGCGGGGGCCGAGGGCGCGCCGGGGGCTTCGTCCCGGGGCAGCAGCGGCCGCCGGGCGACCCCGCGCTCATCGCACGCGGGAAGGCGTTGTACGGCATCAACTGCACGGGATGCCACGGCGCGGATCTCCGCGGCGGTGACCTGGGCGGACCGAACCTTCTGCGATCGCAGGTGGCCCTGAGCGACAAGGACGGCGAGATGATCCTCCCCATCCTCGACGGAAGCCGCCAGAACATGGGCATGCCTCGAATTTCCCTGAGCCCCGACGACGCCAAAGCCATGGTCACCTACCTTCACAGCATGATGGAGTCCATCGGGAGACAGGGCACCCCGCCTTCGATCGGCATACCGGCGCCGAGTGTGCTGGCCGGCGACGCCAAAGCCGGCCAGGTGTTCTTCGACTCGAAGTGCGCGGGCTGCCACTCCGCGACGGGCGATCTGGCGGGAATCGGGAGCAAAGTCTCCGATGCCAAGGCGCTCCAGAACTTATGGGTGTCGGGCGGCGGCGGACGCGGCGGACGCGGCGGCGATGCTCCGGGCGCGCCGAGCCCTCGTACCGTGATGGCGGCGGTTACGCTGCCATCGGGGGAAAGCGTCGAAGGCCGGCTCATGCGCATCGACGACTTTCTGGTGACGCTGCGGCTGGCCGATGAGACCGTGCGCACCTTCCGCCGCTCGGGCGACGTGCCGAAGGTGGACCTTCGCGATCCTATGAAAGGCCACAGGGACCTGCTGGGCACTTATACGGACAAAGACATGCACGATGTGACTGCCTATCTGGTGACGCTGAAATGAACATGAAGAACTCGCTACTGGCGATATCGTTCCTGCTCTTGCCGGTTTTCCTGATGGGTCAGGGCCGCGGCGTGGATCCGGCCGAACTGCTCAAGCCGCTGAAAGACTCGTGGCCGACCTACAATGGCGACTATTCGGGCAGGCGCTACAGCGCGCTCGCGCAGGTCAATCGAACCAACGTCAAGAACCTCACGCTGGCATGGATGGTCCGGGTGACTGCCGGCATGGGCAACCCGGGCGGAGGCTTCGGTGGCGGACGCGGCGGGCGCGGTGGCGGCGGCGGAGGTGGCGGGAACATCGTCGTGGGGGGCGAGGGCACGGGCGACCTGGCCGCCGGCGGAGGCACTATCAAGGGCTCCGCGCTCATGGTCGACGGCACCCTGTATTTCACCATGCCGGACAACGCCTGGGCCGTGGACGCGCGCGACGGACGGGAGCTGTGGCACTACTTCTGGAAGACCAAGGGCGGTACCCACATCGCCAATCGCGGCCTGGGGATGTGGAACGGCTACCTCTACATGGAGACGCCCGACGACTACCTGGTCTCGCTCGACGCCAAGACCGGCAAGGAGCGCTGGCACAAGGAAATCGCCGAGCTGTCCCAGGGGTATTTTTCGACTCCCGCTCCCGTGGTGATCGGCAACCGCGTGATCGTGGGCACGGGCAACGATATCGATTCGCCGGGCTTCCTGCAATCCTTCGATCCCGAGACCGGCGATCTGCAATGGAAGCTCTACACCGTGCCCGTGAAGCCGGGAGATCCGGGACTGGACACCTGGGCCAGCCTGGACGCGGCGCGGCACGGCGGCGCACAGACGTGGATCCCGGGCGCCTACGATCCCGAGACCAAGCTCTACATCTTCGGCACGGGCAATCCGACACCGGCATACACCACGGGCCTGCGCGGCGACGGCGACAACCTGTTTACCTGCGCGCTGATTGCGGTGCACGTGGACACCGGCAAGATGGCCTGGTATTTTCAGACGTCGCCGCACGACATGCACGATTGGGATTCCGCCCAGACGCCGGTGTTCGTGGACGGAATGTTCAACGGCAAAATTCGCAAGCTGGTACTGACGGCGTCGCGCAACGGGTACTTCTTCACGCTGGACCGCGTGACGGGCGAGCATCTCGTCACCAGCAAGTACGGGTCGGCGACCAACTGGTCCAAGAGCCTGAACAAGTTCGGCGGCCCGCAACGCGATCCCTCCAAGGATCCGACGGTTCCGGGTTCGCTGGTCTCGCCGCCCGCGGGCGGCACCATCAATTGGGAGCCGCCGGCCTACTCTCCGGACACGGGCCTGTTCTATGTCGCGGAGGGCAACGGGTTCGCGATCTTCTATCTGACGGACGTGGACCCGCGTGGATCGATGGGGCTGGGCGGAAAAGAGGAAGTGGGCGTCGGGTCGGGCGGAACCTTCCTGACGGCGATCGATTACAAGACCGGGAAGGTGGCGTGGAGACATCCGTATTGGGGCGGAGGTGGCGGAGGCGGAGGATTGTTGACCACGGCGGGAAGGCTGTTGTTTGCGGGCGATGGAGCGGGCAACCTGGTGGCGCACGATGCGGCGACGGGAAAGCCGCTGTGGAACACGCGCATCGGCGGGGTCAGCAACGCGCCGCAGACGTACATGCTGGATGGGCGGCAGTACGTGATCGCGGCGACCGGAGATACGCTGTGGGCGTTCGTGATGTACTGATGGGTGGCGGGCGGCAAGGGCGAGCCGTAGACGGTGGCGATCGACTTTGTGGAGTGTGCCCGGGCCGGACTGAGTACCGGCCCTCAAGAATGAGGTATTGAGGTAGTGTCTCATGAAAATCCGGCTTCTCATCGGACCCACGCAATAGGATTTGGCCTGCCAGCGTAATATTCTGAAGTCGCCCCTTCTCCCGGTCTGCCGAACCTTAGGTTTGTTGAGGGGGGCGGCATGCACCGTGGGGATTATGATGGATTCATGAGATTCGTACCCACCATGTTATTGTTTGCCGGAGCGCTGGCGGCGCAGAATAATTCCAAGAGCCCGCTCATCGGCACTTCCCAGGCCTTTTACGCCAACGCCAAGAACAACATTACGCGTTCGGTGGACAAGATTCCCGACAACCTGTGGTCGTTCCAGCCGACTCCCGAAGTGCGCACGATCGGACAACTGTTCGCGCACATCGCCGACGGCCAGTATGAGTTCTGCGGCGCCGCGGCTGAGGGAAAGGTGGTCGACAAGGGCATCGAGAAGACCGCTAAGACCAAGGAAGCCATCGTGGCGGCGCTGAAGGAATCCTTCGCCTATTGCGATGCCGCGTACGGCAGGATGACGGATGCGAGCGCCACCGAAGTGGTGAGCTTGTTTGGCCGTCAGGTGACCCGCATAGGCACGATGGACTTCAACATCGCGCACACCATGGAGCACTACGGAAATCTCGTCACGTACATGCGGATCAATCGCATTGTGCCGCCCTCGAGCGAGGGGCGGCGATAGGCCCGTGCCAAAAACCCGTGCTGGCGCCAACGGAGCCGTGGACGCTCGGCCGCCACTGGTTTCCATGAAATCAAAACCGCGCGCGGCAGACTCCGCACGTCGCTCCCCGGTAGTGACGCTGCGCTGCTCACCAGTCTGACGATAATGTCTTGTCCGGAGTCGCGCTAATATCGTGTATCGTGATGATGTTGGGGAATCGGGCTGGGGCAACATCTCATGGGCCAGTGGGGCAGCGCGTCCAGCCCCTTTGTGGAACGGCTCCATCGGCCCCGGGAAGTCGCGTTAGTTTCTAGCATAGGCCAGTCTGAGAATTCATCTCTCAGAATTTCACGCGGCGGCAAGCAGATCGAGAACCTGTTGAATGGCCGATCGGCCTTGTGGTAGGCAGTTTCGACCTTGCCGCCGGGGTCTCCGCACGGTACGCCAGCAGCCGATTGGAAATCAAATCCGTGGAGTTGCTCGCCCCGGTCCACAAGAAACAGCTTCTGACCTATCTCCGGCGCGCCGACAAGCGTCTTGACTTGCTCATCAACTTCCAGGTGGCCCTGATCAAAGACGGCATCACGCGCATTGTCAACGGACTCGAAGACCATCCTCATGCCAAGTCGCCAAGCCGT
>JBGPKH010000480.1:0-7105 GCA_041485845.1 Bryobacteraceae bacterium | reverse complement strand
CCGGTCCCTGCGGGCCGTGCTCGGAGATCTACTACGACTTTGGCGTGGAGGCGGCTGAGCCCGGACGCGAACACGAAGAGTTCCCCGATGACGGTGGCGGCCGGTTCATGGAGTTCTGGAACCTGGTGTTCATGCAGTATGAACGCGACTCCAGCGGGAAGCTGACGCCTTTGCCGCGGCCGTCGATCGATACGGGTCTCGGCTTGGAGCGCACCGCGGCGATCCTGCAAGGCAAGCTCTCGGCCTACGAAACCGACCTGATCCAGCCGATCATCGTGAGGGCGGCCGACCTGTTCGGCGCCACGCCGGGCTCCGACGCGCGCGTCGATACGGCGCTGAAGATCGCCGCCGACCACGCCCGCGCTGCGGCATTCCTGATCCACGACGGCGTCCTGCCCGCCAACGAGGGCCGCGGCTACGTGCTCCGCAAAATCATGCGGCGCGCTCTGCGTAACGTCCGATTGGTCGGCTTCGAGGAGCCGTTTTTGTACAAGCTCACCGGGTTTGTGGCCGAGCTCATGCAGCAGCCGTACCCGGAAATGATGGAGAGCGTGCAGCGCGTGGCCCGCGTGGTGAAGGACGAAGAGCACCGCTACGCCACCACGTTCCTGGAGGCGGAGAAGCAGTTCAACGAGGCGATTCGCACCCTCGATGGTCATACCATTCCGGGCGCGGTCGCGTTCAAGTTGTACGACACCTACGGCCTCGCTCTCGACGAGCAGGAAGACATGGCTCGCGAGCACGGCCTGACGATCGACGGCGAAGGCTTTGAGACCGAGATGAAGCGCCAGCGGGAGCGCGCGCGGGCCAGTTGGAAGGGCGCCGAAAAAGGCGCCGTGGTTCCGGCCTATCAGAAACTGCTGGAGTACGGCCGCACGAAGTTCCTGGGATACAGCGAGCTCGACGCGGAGTCGCGCGTCATCGGGCTGTTGCTCGACAAGCAGCCGGTGGAGTCGGCGCCGGCCGGCGCGACGGCCGAGCTGGTCTTCGACCAGACACCGTTCTACGCCGAGGCCGGCGGCCAGGTGGGCGATCGCGGCGCGCTGTATTCGGCGTCCACCGAAAAAGTGGCCGGCGTGGAGACGACTTTCGCCGGACTCCCCGGGCTCACGGTGCATCGCATCGTGGTCCATGCGCCGATTGCCGTGGGCGACGTGTTGCGCGCGGAGGTGGCAGCGCCGCTGCGCGATGCCACGCGGCGCAATCATACCGCCACGCACTTACTCCACGCCTCGCTGCGGCAGGTGCTCGGCACCCACGTCAAGCAGGCCGGCAGCGTGGTGGAACCGGGGCGCCTCCGCTTCGACTTCACCCATTACGCGCAGATGGATCGCGCCGAAATCGAAGAGGTCGAGCGGCTCATGAACGAGCAGATCCTGCGCAACAGCGGTGTGGACACCAACGTGATGCCGCTCGACCAGGCGATCTCCACCGGCGCCATGGCGCTTTTTGGCGAGAAGTACGGCGAGCAGGTTCGCGTGGTGACCGTGCCGGGATTCAGCCGCGAATTGTGCGGCGGGACGCACGTGCGCCGCACGGGCGATATCGGCGTCTGCAAAATCGTGTACGAGGAAAGCATCTCGTCAGGCGTGCGGCGTATCGAAGCCGTCACCGGGGAAGCTGCCCTGCGGCAGTACCAGGAGTCCACCGGCGCGCTGCGGCGCATCGCCGATATGGTGCGGGCGTCGGAGCCCGAGTTGATCGAGCACGTGGAGAAACTGCTGTCCGCGGAACGGGCGCACGCCAAAGAGATCGACCATTTGAAGAGCAAGCTGGCGCAATCGGAAGCCGGGACCCTCGAGGCTAAGGTCCGCACCGTCAAGAACGTCAAAGTGGTGGCGGCCCGGCTCGAAGGCATGGATCGCCAGCAGCTTCGCGAGCTGGCCGATTCGCTGCGCAACAAGTTGAAGACCGCCGTGGTGGTGCTGGCCTCCACCGGGAACGGCGCCATTTCCATTGTGTCGGCCGTTACCAAAGACCTCACCGCCAAGGTCCACGCCGGAAAGCTCGCCGGCGCTCTGGCGCAGGCCGTTGGCGGCAAAGGCGGCGGCCGCCCCGACATGGCGGAAGGCGGCGGCAAGGACGCTTCGGCGCTCGACGGCGCCCTGGAAGACGTTTACCGCGAAGTGGAAAGTAAGTTGTGACCGAATCTTTCGATACTCTGGTGGTGGGCGCCGGACCGACGGGGCTCGCCTGCGGAATCGAGCTCCAGCAACGCGGGGTGAGGACCGTGCTGGTGGAGAAGGGCTGCGTGGTGAACTCGATTTACCACTACCCGACTAACATGACCTTCTTCACCACCCCGGAGCTTCTCGAAATCGGTAACATCCCGATGACGAGTCTCAACGAAAAGCCCAACCGCCACGAGGCGTTGAAATACTACCGGCGAGTGGCGGAACACTATCACCTGGACATCCGCCAGTACCAGCGGGTGGATCGTATCTCGGGCGAGGACAAGGCTTTCCAGGTCTTTACCACCGACCGCTTGGGGTGCAGTCACATCTACCACGTGCGCAAGGTGGTTTTGGCCACGGGGTACTATGACGTACCCAACCGTTTGCATGTTCCCGGCGAAGATCTCGAGAAAGTACTGCATTATTATAAGGAGCCGCATCCTTATTACAACCATGATGTTGCAGTAATCGGGGCCAAGAATTCGGCGGCCATCGCAGCCCTGGAATTATGGTGGACCGGCGCGCGGGTGACGCTGATCCATCGCGGGCCTGGAATCTCCGACCGGGTGAAATATTGGATCAGGCCGAACATCGAAAATCGCATCAAAAACCGCGAAATTCCGGCTTATTTTCATTCGCGCGTGGTCGAGATCTTTCAGGATTCCATCAAGATCGCAACGGCGGAAGGCGAACTCGTACTCCAGAACGATTTCGTTTTCGCCCTCATCGGGTACCAGCCGGACCTGGCGTTCCTGAACGCCACCGGAATTACCCTGGAACCGGAGACACAGCGGCCGTGCACCGATCCCCGGACATTGGAGAGTAGCCGTACCGGTATTTACCTCGCCGGAGTAATTGTCGCCGGCATGCACACTAACGAGATATTTATCGAAAATGGCCGTTTTCACGGCCAGTTGATCGCACAATCCATCGTGTCCAAACTCGCGGTGTAACGCTAATTACACCAATCTTGGACTGTTAATTGTTCTGATCAGTACAACCCTCCCCGCGTACGTCTCTTTCCTAACTGAAACGCTTTGGGACCGTGCTGTATCTAATACTGTGAAGGGAGCCCGACAATGCTTCAGTCCATTCTGAATACGATGTTTGGTTGTAGTCACCAACATACGACGTTCCCCCTGACGCCAGGGCGGAAGAATGCGGCTCCCAGCGCCACGCGAAAAGGGACCTACGTGGTCTGTCTGGATTGTGGTAAAGAGTTCGCGTACGACTGGGATGGTATGCGGATCGGTCAACCAGTGGCTATGCCGCCACCGGCCGTTGAGGTCCAACCGAACTTCCGTTAGGGAGTAATACTGCCGAGCACTACCGCGCGTCTGGCCCCCGTAGCAGAAGGAAGGTTAGACGGTCTTCGGCGCCATGTCTCGGCGGCTAACACCGCAAAAGCAATGGCCTCTTTGGCATCGGCATCGATGCCGTGATCGCTGGATGTCGAGATCGCGAAGCCCGGCAGGAAACCGGCGAGATGGCACATGATCTGCGGATTGTGGACGCCTCCGCCGGAAACAATCAGATCCCCCGCGGAACAACCGGATCGACTGACTCCCATCGCAATCGTAGCCGCTGTCAGTACCGTGGCCGTAGCTACCAGGTCTTCCATCGGCAGAGCCGGCCGCTTTAATCGAGTGACAAAATCGGCCCCGTACTGTTCCCTGCCCGCGCTCTTCGGGGGCTGGCGGCGATAGTAAGAGTCAGCGAGTAACTCGTCCAACAATGCAGGATTGACTTTGCCCGACTCGGCTATCTTTCCACCGCGATCGTAACCTGACTTACCTCCGGAGTGCTCGCGCGCGAGCGCGTCGATGACCATGTTACCCGGGCCGGTGTCAAAGGCCACTACGACCGGGGCGCCCCGGGGCCGGGCGGCGGGCGCCGGCGGCTGCGGGCCGCGGAGCCCGCCCCTGCGAGCGGCTTCGCCGCCCGTGGCGCGCATGGCGCTGAGGGCGGAGGCGGCACGGCGGGCCGCGAGTCTGCCGGCGGGAGGTATTATCGTGATGTTGGCGATGCCGCCAATATTCAGCGCGACGCGGGTGCGAGACGGATGGCGGAACAGCAGGTAATCGACATAGGGCGCCAGCGGGGCGCCCTGGCCGCCGGCGGCGATGTCGCGCGCGCGGAAGTTGGAAACCACGGGTACGCCGGTGCGCTCGGCGAGGACGGCCGGTTCTCCGATTTGCAGCGTGTGCCGGCCGCCCTCGTGATACACCGTCTGCCCGTGGCATCCGATCAATTCGACCGGGCCGTACTTCTTCGTGGCCCGTAGAACGGCCCGCGCGTACAACTCCGCGAGCTGGAAGTTCCAGTAGGACAGGCCTCCCGGCCTGTCCAAAGCCAGGATCGAATCCCTGACCCCCCGTGGATATGCCGTAGTCTGAAACCCGATGGTCTCGATGCGCCGGCCGCGGATCTCGACAATCGCCACATCGATGCCATCGAGCGACGTACCGCTCATCACGCCCGCAACTCTCATGACCGTTTCAGCTCCTTCTGCAGCTCCTCCAGCAATTGCAGCGCTTCGATGGGCCGCAGCTCGTCGAGATTGAGGCCGCGGACCCGCTCGGCGATGCCGTAGCCCACGGGCTCGAAGAGCTGAATCTGCACGGGGCCCGCGCGCTCTTCGGATTTCGCCAACTCCTCCGTCACCACGTGCTCGGTGCGCTCGTGCAGCTTGAGCACTTCGCGGGCGCGCTCGATCACCCCCAGCGGCAGGCCGGCCAGGCGCGCGACCTCGATGCCGTAGCTGCGATCGGCGCGGCCCGGCTCCACCTTGCGCAGGAAGATGATGTGATCGCCCGCCTCTTTCACCGAGACCTTGAGATTGCGCACGCCATCGAGCTGTTCGGCGAGTTCCGTGAGCTCGTGATAATGCGTGGCGAAAATGGTCTTGGCGCGCGTCCGGGTGTGGATGTGCTCGACCACCGCCCACGCCAGCGCCAGGCCGTCGAACGTCGCGGTGCCGCGCCCGATCTCGTCGAGCACGATGAAGCTCCGCGGCGTCGCGGTGTTCAGGATCACGGCCGTCTCGGTCATCTCGACCATGAAGGTGGAGCGTCCGCGCGAGAGATTGTCGGAGGCGCCGATGCGCGTGAAGATGCGATCGACGATCGGCAGGCTGGCGGATTCCGCAGGCACGAACGAACCCATTTGCGCCAGAATCGAGATCAGCGCGGCCTGGCGCAGGTAGGTCGATTTGCCGCCCATGTTGGGACCGGTGATGATGGCGATCAGGTCCGTGGAGTCGTTCAGATACAGATCGTTGGGAATGAATCGCCCGGCGTCCTCGTCGGACAGGCGCTCGATGACGGGATGGCGGCCGGCCAGGATGCGCATTTCGCCCGAGTCCGAAAACGTGGGCCGCTGGTAGCGGTTCTCCGCGGCCACCTGCGCGAGCGACGCCGTGACGTCCAGTTCGGCAACCGCAGCCGCCGTGGCGCGGATGCGCTGCGCCTCGGCGGCCGCGCGCTTGCGCACATCGGTGAAGAGCTCCTTTTCCAGAGTCAGGATCTTGTCTTCGGCATCCAGGACTTTGCGTTCGTAGTCCTTCAACTCGGGAGTGGTGAAACGCTCCGCGTTGACCAGCGTCTGCTTGCGTTCGTAGTCGGCGGGCGCCAGGTGCTGGTTGGCGCGGGTGATTTCGATGTAGTACCCGAATACGTTATTAAAGCGCACTTTAAGAGACTGGATGCCGGTGCGCTGGCGCTCTCGGGCTTCGATCTGGGCGATGTACTGGCGGCCGTTGCGGCTGAGGTCGCGCAGCTCGTCGAGTTCGGGGTTGAAGCCGGCGCGGATGGCGCCGCCATCGGCGGGATTGAGGGGCGGATCGTCGGCCATGGCTTCCAGGATGAGGCTGGCGACGTCGGGCAGCTCGTCGAGGCGCTCGTGGATAGAGCGCAGGCGCGCGGCCTGCTGGGTGTCGAAGCGGCGTTTGAGAGCGGGAATCCGTTCGAGCGAGCGGCCGAGCGCCAGAAGATCCCGCGGGCCGGCGGAGCCCAGCGTGACCTTGGCGAGCAGGCGTTCGAGATCGAGGATGCCGCCGAGCTCCTTGCGTAGCTCGGCGCGCAGGATGGTCTGTTGAAGCAACTCACCGGCGGCGTCGAGACGCTGTTCGATTTCGGCCCGGTCCATGGAAGGCCGCAGCAGGCGCTGGCGGAGAAGACGGCCGCCCATGCCGGTCTGCGATTGATCGAGAACGCCGAGCACGGTGGGCTGCGATGGCGCGCCGATGTCGGCGGCGAACAGCGGTTCGATGAGCTCCAGGTTTCGCACGGTGACGGCATCGAGCACCATGGAATCGGCGCGGTCGTAGAAGGTGGGGCGGTCGAGGTGGTCGAGCGCGGCGCGCTGCGTATCGCGGAGATAGTGCAGAATGGCGCCCGCGGCGCCGACGGCCGCGGGGCGGTTGGCGAGACCGCATCCATCGAGCGAGAGTAGTTTGAAGTGATCGCGCAGGGTGCGGCCGGCGTAGTCGGCGGTGAAGATCCAGTCTTCGAGCTCCGTCCGCACAAAACGGGGACCTGCGCGGTCTTCGCCGGCGAGTAGTGGCAGATCCCCGGGAAACAGCACCTCGCGCGCGCCCAGGTGTTCGAGCGCGCCGGCGACTTCGGCGGGCGTCATCTCGGTGACGCGGAATTCGCCGGTCGAGACATCGACGTGGGCCACGGCGGAGCGCGTGTCGGCACGGGCGACAGCGGCGAGGTAGTTGTTCTCGCGCGAGCGCACGAGGTTGGCATCCATCGCGGTGCCCGGCGTGACGATACGCGTGATCTCGCGCTTGACCAGCTTCTTGGCGAGGCGCGGATCTTCCATCTGATCGCAGATGGCCACGCGGAAGCCCTTCTGGATGAGCTTCCCGATGTAGTTTTGCGCGGCGTGGTATGGTACTCCGCACATAGGTACCGGCTGCCCTTTTT
>JBGPKH010000479.1:0-7179 GCA_041485845.1 Bryobacteraceae bacterium | reverse complement strand
GCGTCGGACCGGCGCCGTAAATGGCTTCGCCATTGATCTTCAGCCAGTGGCCCACGGCGCGCAGGTTGTCCTGACTGGGCTGCGGGACGATTCCTTCCGAGGTCGGCCCGACATTCAGCAGATAGTTGCCGCCCTTGCTGACGATGTCCACCAGTTTGAAGGTCAGGTCTTCGGGCGTCTTCCAGTTGTTGTCATCCTTCTTATATCCCCAGGTGTTGTTCAGTGTCGCGGGGACTTCCCAATCGCCCGCGACCACCTGGTTGGGGATGCGGTTATCGCCCATGGAAACGTAGTCGCCCGCTTCGCCCAGGCGGCCATCGATCAGCGTTGCCGGCTGCAGCGAGTGGACGATGTCGATGAAGCGCGTACCGCGTTCGCCGGCCATGAACCGCGGGGTGTCGAACCAGATCAGGCAGACCGGCCCGTAGCCGGTCAGCAGTTCCTTTACCTGGGGCTCGGCCTTGCCGCGGAGATACTGGTCGTAGTCCGGCTTGGGATCGGGGCCGAAGTCCCAGGTGTTGCCGGCGCCGTTCGGCTCGTGCCAGTCCTGGGACTGCGAGTAGTAGAAGCCGAACTTCATGTTGTGGCGGGCGCAGGCGGCGGCCAGTTCCTTCAGCGGATCGCGCTTGAACGGCGTGGCGTCCCAGATGTTGTACTTGCTGGCGGCGGAGTGGTACATGGCGAACCCGTCGTGGTGCTTGCTGGTGATCACCATGTACTTCATGCCGGCATCCTGGGCCATCTGGACCCACGCCTCGGCGTTGAACTTCGTGGGATTGAATTGAGACGCGAGCTGCTCGTACTCGGTGACGGGGATCTTGGCGCGGTTCATGATCCACTCGCCGATACCGGCGATCGGCTGGCTTTTCCATTCCCCGGCGGGAATGCAATACAGGCCCCAATGGATGAACAGGCCGAACTTGGCTTCGCGGAACCATTTCATCTTGGCGTCCTGCGAGGCGGGGGCGGGCTGATTCGATTGCGCGGACGCGGCTGCCGCGGTGAGCAATATCTGTAGCGCTAAAAGTAGGGTGAATCGCTGTTTCATGAGACCTCCAGTCAGATCTCTATTGGCGCACAAAGCGGCGCAAGGCGCAACCGGTCAGCTTTCAGCTACACAGTGAACTTGTGACCGCACCGGAGGCTTTCGAGTTGACCACCCAGGGAGGCGCGACGGACTTTGCCCGGCTGATCGAAGCCTACGAATTGTTCGGACCCTATTGCCTGATCGGCGATATGGCCGTCAACTGTTACGTCGAGCCGGTGTACACGCTGGACGTCGAGATGGTCCTCGATCACGGTGTCGTTCGCAGCGGAGACCGCCCGGATTGGGCGCCCAAAGTCAACTTCGCATTCAGTTCACTACCGACGAAGGATATCAGGAATTCCTGGCGCGGTCCCGAGAGGCTGAAGTCTTGGGGGTCCCGGTGCGGGCTGCCCCACATGTGAGCTACTCGTAGCGGAGAGCGCGGATCGGATCGATCCTGGTGGCGCGGCGGGCGGGAAAATAGCAGGCCGCGAGAGCCACGACGGACAGGAGAGCGGCGCCCGTCACAAAGGTGAGTGGATCGGCTGGCTTGACGCGGTACAACTGGCTGGAAAGCACGCGGGTGAGCGCGAAGGCCGCGGGCAGACCTACGCTGAGCGCAACCGCGCACAACAGGGCGCCCTCGCGCAGGACCATCGCCAGGATTGCGCCGCGGCGGGCGCCGAGCGCCATGCGAACCCCGATATCGTGAGTGCGCGCGGCCACCATGTACGAAAACACGCCATAGATGCCGAGCGCGGCGAGCAGCAATGCGAGGGCGGCCAGCAGCGTGAGGAGCACGGCGCTGAACCGCGACCGCCAGGTAGCGGCGGCTACCTGCTGCTCCATGGTGCGGACGTCGTACACCGGCGCTTCGGGGTCCAGAATGCGGACCTGCTCGCGGAGGGCAGCGACCAAAGCCACGGGGTGGGCCGCCGTGCGCACGGCGAGAAAGCCGCCCGCGCCGCTTTGCAGGTTTGAGCAGTAGGTGACAGGCCGGTTCTGGTCTTCGGGAGCACTATACTTGACGTCTCGGACCACACCAACGATTTCGGCGGTCAAGTTACTCCTGGACGGGTAGCCGATATGGCGCCCGATGGGGTTCTCGCCCGGGAAGAACCGGCGAGCCGCGGACTCACTGACGACTACCACGATGGGGCTGCCTTCACGGTCGCGCTGGTCGAAGAAGCGGCCCGCGACAAGGGGAATGCGGAACAGCGAAAAATACGACGGCGACACGTGATACACCCCGGTGTCCATGGGCGCATCTTTGCCCTCGACGCGGAGAGTGGTGCCCAGGTCCGGACCGTAGGCGGGAATTCCGTTGGTCATGGCGGCGGCTTCGGCGCCGGGCAGCGCGGCGGCGCGCCGCTGCAATTCGTCATAGAATGCGCGGTTCGCCAGGCGGTCGCGAGATGACGGCTGGACTCGCAAGGTGACGATGTGCCGCGTTTCGACGCCGAAGTCGGTGGCCAGCCGCGCGGCGAAACTGCGGAGCAGCAGGCCGGCGCCGGCGAGCAGCACGAGCGCGAGCGCCATCTGCACCGCGACCAGCGAATTCCGCAGCCTCAGATGGCGCGGGCCTGCCGGGGTGAGCCCGCTCTTGAGCACGGTGTTCAAGCCGGATCGCGTGGCCTGCCACGCCGGGAGGAGGCCGAACGCGAGCCCGGTGGCGAGCGAGAGGAGGATGCCGAACCACACGAGCGGCAGGTTCACGGTAAGCGAGTCGGGATCGATGGCACGGGTGTAGTCGAACCAGAAACTTCTTTCGGCTTGCGGCAGCATGCGGCCCAGCGCTTCGAGCGCCCATCCCGCGAGGACCAGTCCGGCTGCGCCGCCGGCAAGGGCCAGCAGCACCGGTTCCATGAGCAACTGGCGGACCAGCGCGCCGCGGCTGGTACCGAGCGCGAGCCGGATGGCCAGTTCCCTTCGCCGCGCGAGCCCCCTGCCAAGCAGCAGATTGGCAAGATTGACGCAGCCGATGAGGAGGACCAGAACGGTGGCGCCTTGCAGAATCCAGAGCGCCTTGCGCACCGCGGGGTCGACCCGGGCATCGACGAGCGGCTGGGCTCCGCCCGACCAGCGGTCCGCGCCGGTGGGGTCGGTGGGGTGTTCGCGTTCCATGCGCGCCACCAATTCCCGCAACTCTTCGTCCGCCTGCCGCGGAGTGACGCCCGGTTTGAGCCTGGCGATCGCCTGGAGGTTGTGGGATCCCCGTCCAGGGCGCTGGTTTCCCACGAAGTAGGCCGCCATGGACGTCCATGCGTCGGCGCGGCCGCTCTCGCCCTTGAAGCCTGGGGGCAGCACACCCACGATGGTCATGAGCACTCCATCCACGCGGACGCCGCGCCCGATCACGGCGGGGTTCCTGGAGAAGCTTCGATTCCACAGCCCGTCGGAGATGAGGACCACGGGGCGCGCGGCGGCCAGCGTGTCCTCCTCGTCGACGAAGACGCGGCCGATTGCCGCGCGGATGCCGACGATCCGGAAATACTGCGCCGAGACGATTTCTCCGGTGAGCCGCTCGGGCACGTCGATTCCGCCGAGCGTGAAATCGCGAGCCTGAAAGGCCGCGAGCGATTCGAAGCTGCGGTTCCAGCGCAGCAGCTCCTCGAACTTCGGATAGGACCAGGACATCGGGATGGTGCCGCGGCGTTGTTCGGTGAGGACCAGGTGCACGTCCATCAGGCGTTCCACGTCGCGGTAGCGGACGGGTCGCAGCACCACATTTTCGATAAGCGTGAAGATGGCCAGATTCGCGCCGAGGCCGAGCGCCAGCGTGAGGATTGCAACCGTGGTGAAGCCGGGGCTCTGGCGCAACGTCCGCAGGGCGTAGTGCATGTCGCGGAGCAGGGCGTCCAGCCAGCGCCAACCCCAGGTGTCCGCACTCTGCTCGCGCAGCAGCGTGGCATTTCCGAACTGGCGCGCCGCGGCGTGGCGTGCGTCGCCGGGCGGCATGCCGCTTTCGAGGTTCTCCCCGGCCTGCATCTCCAGGTGCGAGCGCATTTCCTCGACGAGCTCGCGATCGAAGCGATCGCGATGAAGGAGGACCGGCATCCTGCGTCGAAGTTCGCGAAACCAGTGCATGTGACCCTTCGCTTTCAAGCCGGCTCAATCACGCGCTCGAGGGCCATTGCCACGCGCCGGTATTCGGCAATCTCGGCGCCGAGTTTCTTACGCCCCTCGGGGGTCAGGTGGTAGACGCGAGTGCGGCGCTTGGGTCCGGCCTGCACCCACTCGGCGGTCACCCAGCCTTTGAGCAGGATTCGCTGGAGCGCCGGGTACAGCGACCCTTCTTCGACGCGGAGGACGTCGTCGGAGGTCTGCTGAATCGATTTGGCGATGGCGTATCCGTGCAGGGGGCCGAAGCGGCGGAGAGTTTTCAGGACGAGCATTTCGAGGGTGCCGGGCGGGATTTCGGATCGGGCCTGATTCATAGACTATCTATGCATAGGGTATCGCTGATCTGGGGCGGTGTCAATGCATCAGTCGACCCGAGGTTCCCGGCGCACCGTCAGCCGGCGCTCAACTGGCGCACCCTGAACCAGGCAGCAAAACTCGGCCCTGCCGCGTGGCCCCCTGCACAAACCCCCGTGCCACGCGGCCTCGTTCTTTACCAGTTCGCCGAGTTCGGGACCGGCGAGATCCTCTTCCAGGTGCCGACCATCGCCGGGTAAATGCCGGGGCCCAAGTCCACAATGGTGACGATGAGCGTTTTGTCATCGGGGGAAAAGACAAACCGATCGATCTCGGTTCCGACTGGCCCGCCACTCCTGGGCTTTGGCTTCATTCGCAAGGTGCCGGTGCAGTCGGACTTGATTTCGACGGTGCCGGGGATATCGTAGTCCGCCACCGGCCCGAGTCCGGACACTGCGCCGCCGCCACTTAGCTTGCCATTCCAATCAATGGAGACGACACCGACAATGGTGCCGGAAATCGTCATCGGCGGTGTGCCCGGTAGGGCGATCGTCACCCAGCCGATGTAGGAAACGGCGTAAGTTCCAACTACCGACCCCAGCCCGCAGGTCGGTTGTGCCGCCGCTATTGCGCATAGCAGGGGAATCAACAGAATGAATCGCTTCATAACGAACTCCTTTCGCACTTCAGAGTAGGGCTGGTGGAGTGGTGGCGCAAGACGGTGGCACGTGGCAGCCGCGTTTGACGCGTATTGCCGCGTTCTGTCGCGTTTGCTATCATCGGTTCGACGCGGAGGTGGCGCGTGAGCGAACGCCTCGATTCCTGGAAGGACATAGCGGCCTACCTGGGCCGCGACATCCGGACGGTGCAGCGTTGGGAAGTCGAACGCCGCCTCCCCGTGCACCGGCTGCCGGGCGGTGACAAGCCCCGCGTCTACGCACTCAGGCCCGAACTGGACGTCTGGTTGCGGACGAGACTGCCGAAGGATCGGGAGCCCGCCTCGGTGGCTGTCCTGCCCTTCGCGAACCTCACCGCGGACAAGGAGAGCGAGTACTTCGGCGATGGCCTCGCCGACGAGATCATCAACGCGCTCACCCGCATTCCCGGCCTCCGCGTCACGGCCCGCACGTCCTCCTTCGCATTCCGTGCGAAGGAACAGGACGTGCGCGAGATCGGCGCGCGGCTGGGGGCCGCGGCGTTGCTGGAAGGGAGTGTCCGCAGGCAACACCATCGCGTGCGGGTGTCGGCGCAACTGGTCAGCGCGGCGGACGGCTATCATCTTTGGAGCGAGTCGTACGACCGCGAGATCTCCGACATTTTCGCGATTCAGGACGAACTCGCGCGCTCCATCGCGCGGGCGCTCAAAGTCCGGCTGGCGCCCGCTCCGTTGGTCGAGCGAATGACCGAGGACCTGAAAGCCTACGACCTGTGGCTCAAAGGGCGCTGCCTCGGAATTCGCTATACACCGGACGCGATCGCCGGTGCGCGAGAGTGCTTCGAAGCGGCAATCGCCCGCGACCCGGATTTCCCGCTGCCCTACGTTGCCATCGCCGAATTGCTCTTCGAGGCGGCACAGTTCCTGTTACTGCCGGTGGAGGACGCCAGGCGGGCGAAGCAAGCCGTCGTCAAAGCGCTGGCGTTGAACGACCGGCTGGGCGAGGCGCATGCGCTTCTGGGAACGCTCGAAGCGGTTCTGGAATACAACTGGACCTCCGCCGAACGAGCGTTCGATCGTGCTTTCGAACTCACGCCGGGTTCGAGTACGGTCCTCGTGCGACACGGCTGGTACTTTTTGGTGCCCAAGCTTCGGATGCGCGATGCGGTGGAGGAACTCGGGCTGGCGGTCGCCCTGGACCCGCTCTCGCCCCGAGTGCATTCGTACCTCGGCTTGACGTTGACCGCTGCCCGGGAATACGAGAGGGCCGTCGCCGAATGCCGGTCGGCGGTGGAGCTTGCTCCCACGCTCTGGTGGCCCCACTGGATGTTGTGCACGGCGCTTTTATGCCAGGGAAGAGTGGACGAAGCCTTAGCCGAGGGCCGCCTGGCCGCCGAGAATTACGGGGCCGGACCTGTCGCTGGCGGGATGTCCGTCGTTTTCGGGCTGCCTGGCCGGGCGGCTGAGGCCCGGCAGTGCATGGCGCAGTTGTTCGAGGCCGCCCGCGCGGGCTCGGTTCGCCCGCTGGCCATGGCGTGGGGATATCTGGGACTCGGGGATGAGCGGGTGTTCGAGTGGCTTGACAAGGCGATCGACGCGCGCGATCCCGCCGTCACGCACATGCCGTCGATGCCCTACTATGACAGCATCCGCGGCGACCCCCGCTTCGGCGCGCTGCTGGCCAGGATGGGCCTTGGCTGATCGCCACATTGGGCGCTCATCAAGGAGCTGCGCTCTCATCGCCTCTAGTCCCGTTCAACACGAATCGTCGTCGAAGGCGGCGTGCGGCGCGCAGCCGGCCGGGTTCACAGCAGGGCGCAACTCATCGACGGCGCACGATAATACCGCAAGAATGGACAGTTCGCGGCCCTGATTTCATCCGATCCACCAAACTCCATTGCGTGGCGCATAGCGCGGGTCTAGCATAAATGTGTGGTTACGATGCCGCAGACGATCGGGCACTACCGGATTGTGCGCAAGATCGGCGAGGGCGGCATGGGGGTAGTCTACGAGGCTTGGGACGAACGGCTGGAGCGGGCCGTCGCGATCAAGACTATCCGGGGGATGGGCGAAAGAGAGG
>JBGPKH010000478.1:0-7206 GCA_041485845.1 Bryobacteraceae bacterium | reverse complement strand
CTCAGCTCGGTCCAACTGACTCCGGCGTTAGTGGTGCGCAGGATCATCTGGCAGCCGTAATAGACGGTGTTGTGGTCGAAGGGATCGATGGCCAGCGGCGCCGTCCAGTGGCACCGGTACTTGGCCTGGTTGGGAGCCGAGTCGAGCGTGTGCAGCCACGGGCTGACCGAGCGGGTGAGATGCGTGCGGGCATCGTGGCGCGTGACTTCGTTGCCATAACAAGACGCCCAAATGATGTTGGTGTCGGTGAGGTCGGGCAGCGTGAAGCCCGATTCGCAGCCGCCGATACCGTGCTCCCACGTGCCCACGCCGCCGAATCCGCCGCGTCCGCCGCCACCGAATCCACCGCGTCCGCCGGCGGCTTGTCCAGGCACGTTCGTTCCGGCTTCCTGCGTAGTGCTGAGCCCGCGCATGGTGCCGTCGTCCTGCATGTTGCCGTAGATGTGGTAGGGGACGTCGTTATCCACGGCGACGTGGTACATTTGCCCGATCGGCAACGTGACGCGGGACTGTGTCTGGCCGTGGTCGGTAGTCATGTACATGCCGCCGTCGTGGGTGACGAGGATGCGTTTGCCGTCCGGGTCCATCCAGATGTCGTGGGTGTCGCCGCCCCAGGGCATGGTGCGGAAAGACTTGCCGCCGTCGGTAGAAAGCCAGAAACTGCTGTCGGCCACCAGCACCTCGTCGGGGTTCGCGGGATTCACGTTGATCCGGATGTAGTAGCCGGCGCGGCCGACCAGCGCGCGTTGCCAATTGACCACCGCCCAGTTTTCGCCGCCATCGTCGGAGCGCCAGACCGAGCCCTGGTCGGCGGTCTGGATCAACGCATAAACGCGCTTGGGATTCTTGGCGGCGATGGCCACATCGATCTTGCCCACCGGCGATTTCGGCATCCCGTGCCCTTCGATGCGCTTCCAGTTCGCGCCGCCGTCGTGAGTGACGAAAACGCCGCTGCCCTCGCCGCCGCTCAACATGGCATAGGAGTGCATCACGACTTCCCAGGTGCCCGCCACGAGCGTGTTGGGATCGGTGGCGTCCATGGAGAGTCCCGAGCAGCCGGTGTTGGGGTTGACGAAGAGCGAGCGCTGCCAGGTCTGGCCGCCATCGGTAGTCTTGAAAACGCCGCGCTCCTGCTGCGGTCCGGTGAGACGGCCGGCCGCGCACACGTAGACGACATTGGGATTGGTCGGGTGTACCACGATGCGGCCGATGCGGCCGGTCTCGGGGAGGCCCATGTTGGTCCAGGTCTGGCCGGCGTCCGTGGATCTGTAGACGCCGTTGCCCATCATGTCGCTATCGCGGATGGCCCAGGCTTCGCCGGTTCCCGCCCAGACAATCTTGGGGTCGGACACGGCGAGCGCGAGCGCGCCGATGGCTTGCGCGGGCTGGCTGTCGAAGACCGGCGTCCAGCGCTGGCCGCTGTCGGTGGACTTCCAGACGCCGCCCGATGCGGCCCCGACATAATAAGTGGTGGGATCGCCCGGAATGCCGACGGCGGCCGAGATGCGGTTGCCTACTGCCGGGCCCATGAAGCGGAATTGAAGGCCTTCGGGGGCGGGTCCGCCACCGCCGCGGCGTCCCTGAGCGAAGCCGGGAATCGTCAAACAGATACCGCCGAGCAGAGCCAGAACAGAAATCACGCGCCCGCGATCGATCGTGTACATGAATCGTCCTCTAAATGGAATCGCTTGCAGTGTATATGATCGGGGGCGTGAGGTCAACACGGGAGTGAGTGTGCAAGGCGCCATGCCGAGCGCGGCACGGTTCTTTGTGGGGCGGGCCTTCGGGCGTCCATACCTGCATTCGCACGTAAGTTTAGACGTGACGAATGCCGCCATGAAGCTGGCATGGCCCACCCGGAGGCCCGCTCCACAGAACCGACCACCAGAATTTGCAGGAGGCAACTGGTAGGAGTGTGCAGTCGCGCTCTTACTGTACTGCTATTTTGACCTCCGCCCCCGCGATCCAAGCGGCGCTCAACTGTATCGTGGCGATTCCGCGCGCGGTATCCGTAGGCAGCCGAAAGTTCACCTGGTAGCCGTCCACTGCGCCCGGGTAGCCAACTGCCGACAGGACCTCCGCCGGCTTTCCGTTCACCGTCACTTCGACGGGGGAATTGACCGTCTGAAGGGGGCTTGCTGGAAACGGCTGCCCCGGATCCAACACTTGGCGCGTCGGACCCAGGCCGGTAGCAAATAATGATAGGATCTCGCCCTGTGCCGCAGGCTTCGCGGCAGTGATCTGCGAAAAGTCTCCAGCGTGAACCACCGCCGGTCCATTGGGAGTAATCGTAATTTCCGGTCGCGACATTGGGATCAGGTGCAGGAGAAATATCGCCCTCCCTCCTCCGTTGATACGCCGTTTGGCCGGGTCTTCTCTGACGGAAGCACTGCGCGTTGCTACCGCCCCTGGAATCGTCGGCCCGGATTCGAACTGCCCGCGCATTCCAAGGTATGCGCCGGTCCCACCCACAATGGCAAAGTTGCCTTGCCTGGATATGGCGGGCGCTCCCGGTGGGGGCGTGCCGCCGTCGAGCCCTAACATCATAATTGAGCCAATGGGCGTGCCGTTGGGTTGCAAGAATACGAGGATCCTGTCGACAATGTTTGTTGCAACCAGATCCGCAATTCCCTGCCCGGCCGGGGGCGCCTGAGCCAGATTGATGGCAACCTGCCGCGTCAAGTAGATGCCCTTGGCCGGCTTACCATTCACCGCCACGATATCGGCCTCCGTTACCCATGTCGCGAATGTGGGAAACGTCAGACTTATGGGATTTGAAACGGTCGCGAAGGTCGACCAGTCCGCCGTGTCGTAAATGTATCTCACATTGTTGTCCGTTTCGATTTGCAGCATCGTAACGGGTGCCTGCGCTAGACCGCGCGGGCAGTTTGCGGCCACACAGATGGCGGCCACAGCCGAGATTTTCCAGGTTGCGCGCATAACTTTCTCCATTTTCAGATTCAACTTTCAGGGCCACGTAGCGATGGAAAGTTAACCCTCCCCCGCTCCACAAAAACAGACCGCCATGCCCGAATCGGGGAACGGGCTCACTGTACCGCGATCTTGACCTCCGTCCCCGCAATCCAGGCCGCGCTCAACTGTATCGTTGCGGATCCTCGCCCGGTATCCGGAGGAACTCGGAAATTCACCTGGTAGCCATCCACCGCGCCCGGGTAGCCGACTGCCGACAGTACCTCCGCTGCCCTTCCGTTCACCGTCACCTCGACGGGGGAATTGACCGCCTGAAGCGGGCTCGCTGGAAACGGCTGCCCCGGATCCACTCCTGGCCGCGTTGGACCGAGGCCGCTAGCAAATAATGATAGGATCTCGCCCTGTGCGGCGGGCTTCGCCGTGGTGACCTGCGAAAAGTCGCCGGCGTGAACCACCGCCGGGCCAGCAGAAGTTACCACAACCGCCGGTCGCGACATCGGGATCAGAGTGAGAACAAAGCGAGCAGCCCCCCCTCCAATCTTGCGACGGTTCGCAGGATCCTCGGTCACCGACGCATTCCGGATGGCGACAAGCGTTCGCCCGGCGCTCGATTGCCCCCGCACTCCGAGAAATGCTCCCGTGCCGCCGATGATCGCAGAGTCTCCAAGGAGTGCCGTCGAAGGCGCACCTGGTGACGTGGTGCCATTCCCCAATCCGAACGTGATGATTGAGCCGATCACCGTGCCATCGGAGTTCATGATTTGAAAGGTCTGGTCCATGACGTTGGCTGCTGTGCTGTCGGCTATCGCCTGTCCAGGCGTAGGTGCGGTTGTGAGACTAATGTTCCGGAAGCTCAGTACGAGGGTTCCCTTGGCAGGCCTGCCATTAACTGCCACAATGTCGCTGATCTGCTGTGCTTGCCTGAAGTTCCTCGCCGCAAGCGCCGTGGTCAAGTTTGGATCAGTAGCATACTTCGAGACGTCAAAGGCATCGATTGCGTAATTGACACGGTTTTCCAGATCGATCTCGAGGATCGTAGCCGGCGCTACTTGTGCGAGACCAAGCCGGTGACCCATCAATAAGCAAGAAGTGGCGGCCAAGGCCAGAGTTTTCCATGTTGCGCGCATTGGTTTCTCCTCTTCGACACACTTGTAAAGCCCGGTAAGCGGGGCCACGACACAGCCCGCAACCATGAGAATCGTGTTGGTAGCGGTGCCGGCTGGGATACAATAGCCATACTGCCGGACAACGGTCCCTTCGGCCCTGAGATTTTTCTGAGAATTTTCTCGCCAAGGGCATATGCCTGTTGAGAAAGTTAATGTTTACGAGTTCGGGCCCTTCCGGCTGGAGACCGGTGAGCGCCGGCTTCTCCAGGATGGCCGCTCTCTGCCTCTCACCCCCAAGATGTTTGACATGCTCTTGTTGCTGGTGGAGAACCGCGACCACCTCCTCGAAAAAAGTGAGCTGATGGAACGGCTCTGGCCCGGCGTCTATGTCGACGAAGCCAACCTGACCCGCAACGTCTCCGACGTGCGGAAGCTGCTAGGGGATGGCACGAACGGCCACCGTTACATCCAGACCGTCCCCAAGCGTGGCTACCGGTTCATCGCCCCGGTGCGGGAAGCCGGAGCGGCGGCAGCCGTGTCGCCCAAGGTGTCTTGCCTCAGAGCGGCGCGCTGGACTGTACCGGCCGTTCTGGTATCAGGGGCCGCACTCATCTTCTGGTTGGGGTGGCGCGAAACAGACGGCCCGACCCGGCCCCGGTCCGCTCCCTGGCAATTCTGCCCTTGAGGTCCCTGCTGCCGCAAGGACGAGATGAATTCCTCGAGTTGGCCATCCCGGACGCTCTTATCACCCGGCTCAGCGCTCTCGGCCGGGTTGCTTTGAGACCCACCAGCGCGATCAGCCGTTATGCCGGTGCCACAGATCCGGTCGCCGCGGGGCGCGAGCTGCGCGTCGAAGCAGTGCTCGATGGGACCCTGCAGAAGACCGGCGATGCCATGCGGGTGAGTGTCCGGCTGCTGCGTGTGGCGGACGGCCAGGCGCTGTGGGCGGGGGCATTTGATGAGAAGCTGACCGGCCTGCTGGCGCTTGAGGACGCCCTCGCCGAACGTGTGTCTCGGGCTCTGCTGGTCCACCTCTCCGAGACAGATGTGAAGGTCCTGGTGCGCCATTCGACCGGCAATCCCGAGGCGCACCGGCTGTACCTCCAGGGACGCTACTTCGCGAACCGCCGGACATCCGAGGGCCTGAGCAAGGCTCTGGAATCCTTCCGGCAGGCCGCGGCGGCGGACCCTGGCTACGCCCAAGCCTACGCCGGGATGGCCGACTCGTGGATGTTTCTCAGAGACCTGTACGTTATCCATCGTGAGGGAGGTGACAAAGGCCGCGCGGCGGCGCAGCGTGCGCTGGAACTCGACCCCAATCTTGCCGAGGCCCATGCCACGCTCGGCCTGATCGCCTGGAACTTCGATCTCGACTGGCCCCGCGTCGAGCAGGAACTCCGCCTCGCCATCCGGCTTAACCCCAGTTACCCGACCGCCCACCACTGGTTGGGAGAGTTCCTGGCATATATGGGCCGATTCGAGGAAGCCACCGTGGAGTTAGGACGCGCCCGAGACCTCGACCCGCTTTCCGCCATCATCGCAACCAATACCGGCACCGTGTATTTCTTCGCCCGCGACTACGAGCGTGCCATCGAGTGGTGCCGCAAGGCGCTCGATCTCGATCCCAATTTTTTCACCGCGTACGTGTGGCTCAGCGCCGCCTACGCCATGAAAGGAATGTACCCCGAGGCCATCGAGGCGAACCGCCGCGCACGGGCGATTGACGAGGGCTGGATCGCCATCCCGCAGACCGCCGCCATCTACGCCCTGTGGGGCAAGACCTCCCAAGCGCGCGCCGCGTTGTGCGAGTTGGAGGACCGCGCCCGCACCGGGCACGTTCCTCCGGTCAGCTTTTTCGTGGCGTACGCTGCTCTGGACGAGGACCAGGCTTTCGCCTGGCTGGAGCGTTCTTACGAGAACCGTGATGCGGGCCTTAGCGCTTTGGCTTACAATCCACTCTTCGACAGGCTACGGCGGGACCCCCGTTTCCAGGTATGGCTGGCGCGGCTGCATCTACCGCATTAGTAGTCCTCTGAACTGGCGCGCTGGTTCGACACCTCCGCGTTGGCTCAGCCCGGTGCTTTCACCAGCGGCAACGTGGGCCCGATCCGCCGACCCGCGCGTGAACAAGCTCGCAAACTGGGACCTTGGCCTCGCCAGGGAGTTCCGCCCGCCGAGCGCATCCGCGTCAAGTTCCGCGCCGACGCTCAACGTCAGCGGACCGATCCCAGCGGCGACTTCCAGCTCCTTCGGGATCGTAAGCGGTCAGCCCAACCCGCCGCGAGCACGCCCAGACGGATAGCGACTTTCTCGACAAGCGCGAAGCGTCACCAACTAGTCAGAATGTGAGCCGCAGAGCGACCTGCATGGTCCTCGCGTCGCCCACCGCCGTAGGCTGCCCGAACGCCGGCGACGGATTGTCTGGGTACGCTCCCGCTCCGAACGTTCCGTTGGGGATCAGGTTGTTGCGATGGTTCAGCGTGTTGAACGACTCGGCAATTCCCAACAGCCGGAGCCGCTCTCCCAGCCGTAACGTGCGGCTGATCCTCGCGCTCACGGTGAAGAAATCGAAGCCCCGTTCCCGTATTGCGGCCGATGAACGATCCATCCGCCAGCGTTGGGCGGGCGCCGGTGCCCTGGATCGTGGCGGCTCCGGTCGTGATGTTGAATGGCAGGGCCGAGTTATACTGCAAGCTGCCGCTCAACTGAAAACCGTGGCCGACGTGCACGACGCCATCCACAACCACGCGGTGCCGCTGGTCGTCGTCGGAGGGGCCATAGTCCTGCCAGATATCGAAGCTGTTGATCGGCGCGCTAAAGAAGAACTCGCCTACGTTGTCCAGCCGCCCAGCGTTGGCCGCCGTCGGTGGACTTCCAGACGCCGCCCGAAGCGGCCCCCACATAATAAGTGGTCGGATCGCCCGGAATGCCGACGGCGGCCGAGATGCGGTTGCCCACGGCGGGGCCCATGAAACGGAATTGCAACGGCTCTTGCACGGGAGGGCCACCGCCTCCGCGGCGTTGGGGGAACGCGGGAGCAATCAGAACAAGGGAGACAAGGAGGGCGGAGGTAAGGCAGTGGCACAGCCGGTCAGTCATGGGTGTCCTCATTTATGGAATCGCTTGCAGTGTATCAGATTCGGTGCCCATCGGATCAGCGCACCGCGAT
>JBGPKH010000477.1:0-7211 GCA_041485845.1 Bryobacteraceae bacterium | reverse complement strand
ATCAAGTTGGCAGCGCTTCTCTTCGGCCAGGATGCGGTCGCCGCGAAATGGCGCCAACAGGCCCGCCGTGAGGGGTGCATAGACCTTTTCGAAGAGCTTGAGGAAGACCACGCAGATCGAGTAGCCCTTGCCGGCCAGTTGATAGCGACGGGAGCGCGGAACCTTTTCGACCAAGCCCTTGGCGCGCAGTTTGGACAGGTCATAACGGAACGAGGCCAAGGAGTACTGCGCTTCGGTCAGGCCGAGAGCATCCAAAGCGGGGGCGTATAGGTCGGCCGTGGTAAACCGGCCGCCGCCGGCAATGTTGGCGAAGCGTACGAGGGAATGCATCACCGCCAGTTGTCGCGGGTGATCGAGCTTAAGGCCGGGGATCCGTTTTCCACTGGGGAGGATCGTGGGCTCGGCCAGTTTCCGCAGTTGCCCGCGGTCGATAAAGCTCTCCAGGATGTCCTGTTGGGCATCGTGATAGTGGTCGATGATCTCCGACATCCGGTCTCGAAGTCGGGGCAGGTTTTCGACGTCCTTGTTGACACCATAGTCGTAGACGCTGTTGGTGGCGGGCTCGGTTCGCAGCAGCCGGTCATCGCGAACGTACTGCTTGGCAAAGCCGCTGCCGTAATGACTACGGATCACCGGATTGGGCAGGTTCAGGTCTTCGATCACCGTCTGCAGCTTGCCCTTGTATTCTTTGGTCACCCTGCGGCCGAAAATCATGGTGATCTTCTTGGGCTGCCCGATCATCCTGTTCATGTCCAGTAGTCGCTGGGTGAGTTCGTCCACCGCGGCGCGGCGATGGAAGATCAGATTGTCGCAATACTCCACCTGCGAGAAGAACAGCCGATGCTGACACCCAGCGTGCTTGCGTTCCTTGTCCGTAATGAACGGGGTGAACGCGGCGAGCCACTTCTGGCCGCACTTCAACAGGTCCTGGGGCGCGAGCGAGTCGGCGAGTTCTTGCAGGCGTGCCGGATTGCCGCACTTCAGGAACGCGTTGCTGCACTGCTGAAAGTCGATGCCCTCTTCCCGCACCCGAATCGCCAGCCAGTTGTGTTGGTTGAGGCACACCCGCGCCGAAAATGGAAAATAGGGGCACGTGCGTACGAACATCCGGCCCCAGTGAGGGTCATTCAGGTAGAAGTTAAATTGGTTCACCCAGCGTTGCTTGTAATCCCGGTGGGGGCTGTCGTTGTCCTTGTCTCCGATGGCCACCAGGATGCGAGCCGGTTCCCGCGCTTTCAGGATCGCCACCACATGGTTGGGCTTGGCATCTTGGAAGTACGGTTCCACAAACTTGTTCCGCCGGCTCTCGTCATCGTGCCATCGGGAGGTTCGAGAATCGGAGCGCCCCATTTCTCGGAGCGGTTCTTCAGCCAATACTGAAACTGATCGGCGATTTCCGTCAAAGTCCGTTTGGTCACCCTTTTCCCTTCCCGATAGGCATTGAAAAATCCGAGCACGCCCGAGGAGAGCGAGCGGAGACTGTGGGAGATCACGGGGGGCAACCCAGACGTGACGAGATCCATTCTGGGGATGGGTACGGACATGCGGTTTCGGGAAGGCCCCCCGGGTGGTGAGCCGTGGACGATCGGATGGATCGAAGAGAAACTGGCGAACCGGAACGTAGCCAGCCGTCTTTACCGCAGAATCCTGCAGCATGCGGTGCCTCTGATTCCTCTCCATCCAGACTCTTGGGCATATCTGAAGAAGCTGATTAATGGGGAAGTGCCGCTAGTTCCCGAGCCAATTGGGACTCCAGGACCTCTGACCCTTTCCGGCGTGGCCGTGCGGGACAACGGCCGGCTCAGCTTTAGCTCGGATTTGATGGCCAAGGCCGTACGGGAGCACTATTGCGAAATAAGATTGGGTGTCCTGTATGCTGCGGTAGGCAACTGGCCAGAGGCCATCGAGCACTACAAGAGGACAGAACCGGACCAGCGGTTGCGTCCGGTGACCGCGCTGGACCGGCACCCGACTGAGCGCATTCTGCACATCCTGGGGCACGACATGCACGCGGCCGCGGTGGAAGGTATCGAACTCGGAGGGCTGCCGGTACGTTCTCGGCTTTCCGGAGGTTACCTTTTGGAGGCACACTGGGCGTTGGGAACCGGTCGAGGTAGAAGCGGTGAGCCCGGAAGCGGTGGTAGCGGGGAAGGAGATTCTGACGGAGGCGGGCGCAAGGCCTGACGATGGATTATTGTCCATCAGTCCACCATGGGAAGGCGCGGTTCTGGGAGTACGCCTGAAGGGACTCTGGGCGGACCAACCCTTCGCCGCGATGGCAGGAGATTTTCGGGGCAAGCGGCTGCTTTCCCACGAGCGCCTACGGCTGTCGGGGGAGCTGATCAAAGCATTCCGCGATGCCCACGATCACGCGGTGGACCTGCGGCGCGACCGGCAACTATTGCGGTTTCGGGAGACGTTCGAGCGAATCACGCGGGAGATCGTGGAGGCTTTGGGCAGCCAGATTCTTGACGTGGATGGCGTGTTGCGGTCGGCGGCGACGGGTCTTCGTTCCCTGGGTTACAAGCGCGTCTTCTTCTCCCTCGTGGACCCGGGCGAACTGCACATCAACGGGGTTTGGGACGAATCGGACGATCCGCAGATCAATCTACCAGGCATGAGCAAATGGCCGCTGGCCAAGCCTACGGCGGATGTGCAGTCTTTCGTCGTGAGCACCAAGCAATACCTGCTGATAGAAGACGCAAGGCAGCATTATCTTACTCTGTTGGTCAGCGCGCAAACCAGTAGCACACCAGGTAATAGAACACCGGGGCGGAGAAGCACAGCGAGTCGATGCAAGGCTGGTAGAGCCCGGCTTTGAAGCCCGCGACGCTTGGCGCAGGACTTCCGCGGCCCCATGGCGAAGCTCGATCCCCGCCAGCACGCAGGCCAGCGTCATAACCGCACGCGGCCGTTGACAGGATGTCCCTCAGCCCGAAGTTGGGCGATGGCGTCGCCGAGCAACGCTTCGATGTGCTGCTTGCGCCGCCGGATTCCGCGCCAGCCGGGCCCCCGAGAAAGGTCGTGCCGCCGGGCTGCCCGGGCCAGTTTTTGCGCGAGCCACGCCGCCCAGGCGGCATTCCGCGATCGCAGCGGACGACGGCTAATTCGCTGCACCATCTGGTTACCTTACCAGATGCCGGCTACTGTACGGTGAAAGTCCCCGCGGCCTGCCAGTCTGTGTTGTTGCCGTTCGCGACGTCCCGCCCCGCCAGGTACAGAACCCGATTGCCGGCGAAGGCCGGCTTGAACGTGATGTTCAACGTGAGGCTCAGCGAGTTGGGCCCGGGCGTCACAGTCGATCCCACCGAGCTGATCTGGCACTGCGCGTTTTCCATACTGGCCGACACCCCGTTCAGCACCATCGCCCCCGCAAACGGCCCTCCCGCATCGCCCGCGTCGTTCACCAGCACCAGCGTGTTGATCGAAGCGATATAGGCCAAATAGCAGGCGTTCTTAGCGTCGATGAACTTGTTCACCAGCACGTTCACGATTCCGAAATTGCCTGCTCCGTTGCTGTCCGTGAAGCTGAACGTGAACTGTTTGTTGGCGCCCGCGGGCCCCGCGTCCCGCGGAGGACTCACGCCCGTCACGGCGATGGCCCCGGGTGGAGTAAACGGCACCTGCCAAACCCCCAACGCCTGCCAGTCGGTGTTCCCTTGGGCCTGGTCGCGCGCTGCCACAAATACGATCCGATTTCCGCCAAACGCCGGCTTGAACGTGATGTTCAGGGTCAGCGTCAGGGTGCTCCCGCTACCCACGGCATTGGTCAAAACCACCCCGCACTGACCGTTCTGGATGGTGCTGGTATCGCCCAGCACAGCGGCGCCGGCGAATGGGCCACCGGCGTGCCCCTGGTCATCGACCAGGACAAGCGTCGAGGACTGCACGATATAGGCGAGGTAGCAGGCTTTGAGTCCATCCAGGAAATTGTTGATGAGTATGTTGACGACTCCCAGATTCTGGAACCCCGAAGGGTGCGAAAACTGAAACGTGAAGTTCTGCGTGTTGCCGGAGCCCGACGCGGGAGTCTGCCCCACGGCCACCGGCACGCCGTTGAGCACGATGAAGCTGGTGCTGGCGGTGGCGGCCAACAGATCCTGGTTCACCTCGTCGCTGCCGACGATCACTGGATTTTCCAGCAACGTTCCGCCCGCGAGCGACGGATCGACCTGCGCCACTACCGTGACCGTGACCACCTGGCCTGGCGCGATTGACCCGGAATTCACTTGAACTTGATTTCCCGTGCCGCCGCAACTGGCGCCCGGCGCGGTACAACTGATTAAGGTCAGGCCCGATGGCAGATTGTCTCGTATCACCACGTTGGTCGCGGTCTGCGTCGGGTCCGAAGTGTCGTTCACCAATTGATGAGTGAACGTGACCTTGGATCCTACGTCGATCGCGTCCTTCTGGGGGAACGCCGCTGCCGCATGGAGCAACGGCTTCAGGGCCGCTGCGGCGCCACCCGGCGCTTGCACCGCAACCGATGTGGTGACCCGCAGGTTCACTAGTTTTTGGGGCACCGAAAAGTCGCGGTAGCGCGGCACCGGCTCGGTTGGGCTCGCCACGTTCACGTCGCTCACCGGCCCGAGGCTGCCCGCCACCCGGATCTGGTTGAGATCGTTGGTGGTGGCGTTCAACAGAACGAGCGGGAAGGTCCATGTCTCCGCCTGGGCCGCATCGGCGGCCAGCACCGGCCAGGTTGCGGTGGCAGTCCCTCCGGTGATCGTCAATTGCTGATATTGTCCTTCTGGAATCGGCCCTCCGGACAAGGGCGAACCTCCCGATCCGTTGGCGTCGGCTGAGTACAATTGCGCCCGTGACGCGCCTTCGGAAGGAAAAACCGGCGCGAACACCTGCACCGTGCCGGGCAGGTTGGTCAGCACTGCCCGCAGGCGCGTCCCATTGGCCTGAAATGACGAGGGATCAGACTCCTGAAAGACCAGCGGGACGAGAGTCCGCGATCCCCCAGCGGGTGGAATGGCCTGGGTCTTGGTGAAAATCAGCGCCGGCAAAACGGTCGCCATGGTCTGCTGTGCGCCGATCACCGGCACTACCGCCAAAGCGCCGATACTCACCTGACCGGTGATCGGAATTGGCTGAAGGTTGCCCGGCACTCCCAACTGATTCGCGTTGGCGCACACCTGCGCGATCGTCATATTCACCGTGCCATTCGCCGCCGGCGCGAGCGACACCCCCGCGAAGCGGATGGCGTTGTAACCCGTCACCACCCCGCTCAGCGGACTGCCTCCATTCACCGTCAACAGGGGATTGATGGCGCCGTTAAGCGGGTTGGTCACGTTGGTATTCAACGTCAACGTGATATCGGCCTTTATGGTGCCGCTCAAGCCGCTGCAATTGATCGCGATCCCCCCGGCCGCTTCCGTGAGCCCTTCGAGCTGCACCTGGGGCGCCGAGGTGGCGGCCACCGTGCAACTCACCGTGGACCCGCTTCCAGACTGGACCACCGTGTACGGCCGATTGGCGATCGCGAGGACGGCGGAACGGGGGTTGGCCGAGGGATTTGCCGCCACCGTGTAGCCGACCGTTCCGCTCCCCGATCCGCTGCCCGGTGAAGTGATCGTGACAAAGGGGACGCCGCCGTTGTTGGCCGTCCAATTGCACCCAGGCGGCGCCTGCACCGCAGCAGTGCCACTGCCGCCGGCCGGACCGAATGCCTGGCTGGAGCTTGGCAGCGTAAAGGTACAGGCCGTTCCGCCCTGCGTCACGGAAAACGACTGGAAGCCGGCCGTGATCGTTCCCGTGCGGCTGGTGCCGGCGGAGTTGACACCCACGTTGTAGTTCAGTGTCCCGCTGCCGGTGATCGAGCCGCCCGGAAACGTGATCCAGTTGACATTGCTCGTGGCGTTCCAGGTGCAGTCGTTGCGGGAAGCCGTCACCAATGAGCTGCCCGGACCGCCGCCTGCAGCAAAGGCGGCATTCAACGGCGAGAACGAAAAGATGCACGACTGGCCCGGCGGGTTTACGGTGAACGGCGCGCCGTTGGTGGCGCCTCCCCCGGTTATCACCTTGATGATGGCCGTGCCCGCGCTGGCGATCAAGCTGGCCGGAACCGCGGCGGTCACCTGCGTCGCGTTGACAAAGGTCGTAGTGAGCGATGCGCCGTTCCACTGCGCCGCGGCGCCCTGGATGAAGCCGGTGCCGTTGATGATCAGGGTAAAGCCCGCGCCCCCGGCGGCGGCCGTGCTCGGGCTGAGTGAAGTGATGGTGCGCGAACCGGCGCTGACAACCGTCTGCGTAATCGCCGTCGACGTGCTCGCGGAAAAGTTCCCGTCGCCGCTGTAGGCAGCCGTCAGGCTGTGGCTGCCGGAGGACAGCGACGATGTCGTGAAACTAACCGTTGGATTGCTCAGATTCACGCTGCCTAACAAGGTCTGGCCATCCAGAAAGTTGACCGTACCCGTCGGGCCGTTTGGCTGCACGGCTGCCATCAGGGTCACGGTCTGGCCGGCGCTGGAGGGGTTCTGTGAGCTCGAAAGGGTGGTCGTGGTGGTTACCTTGTTTACGACTTGCGTGATCGGTGAAGACGTGTTCGGGTTGTAGTTCGAATCGCCGTTGTACCTTGCGGTGAGCGAATACGTGCCGGGCGAAAAGACGGTGTTCATTACCACGCTCCCGCCGAAGATCGACTGCGGAGAGCTTATGGGGTTGTTGCCACTCAAAAAGGTGATGCTTCCGGTCGCGTTGAACGGCACGTTGGCGCTCAGAGTCACGGTCTGGCCGAAGGTGGAGGGATTCAGGTTGCTGGAGAATGTGACCGTGGGGGTGGCCTTGTTTACTGTCAGAGTGGTGGAGCCGGAATAGTCGCCATCGCCGAAAAATGAGACGCAGCAAGTTGCCGACAGATTGTGCGTACCGGCGGAGAAATTCGATTTGTTCAATTGCACATTCCGTGTCGATCCGGAACCGCCGACGTTGACGGCGCCGATCACGTTGTTCGGCCCGGGCGTGCCATCGTAAAAGGTGACCTTGTCTCCCCCGCTGTAGCCGCTGAGGGTGGCCGTCATCGTGACGCTGCCCTGCCCGAAGGTCGCGGGGTTGGGCGCGGCAACCAGGGTGAGTGTCGCTCCCGACGCCGGACTCGCCAACAATATTGCGATGACCACTGCCCTGAGCCGATTCATGCTGTCCCCTCTCTCCACGCAAGTCCTCCGTCGTGTCCAGCCGCGGAGAATCTCACATCGTTGTAT
>JBGPKH010000476.1:0-7215 GCA_041485845.1 Bryobacteraceae bacterium | reverse complement strand
TTGTGAAAAGCTGCTCCGCGCACGATACAAATCCGTCCCACCAGTTGAATAATCAGTAAGGCCCGGTTGGGGTGTGTAATCTCTACCGGCACGCTCTTCATGTGCCGGTTCCCAGTATAGGAGAAATAAGATGAAATTGAGTGTACGTGGAATTGTCATTACGACTGTCGGAATACTCGGTACGGTTGCCGCATGGGCGTACCCTTTCGGGCCTCCGAATGGCTACACGCCGGCGCCGGGCGACCGGCCTGGCGTCGCTTGCACAGCTTGCCATAGGGACTTCGCTCTGAACTCCACGGGCGGTAACGTTAAGGTGACGTTTCCGAACGGTTTGACTTACACTCCGGGTCAAACGCAGAACCTGGTGATCACAGTCACCGATTCGACGGCGGCGGTTTACGGCTTCGAGATGACCGCTCGCCTGGACAACGCCCCGAACACGCAGCAGGCGGGCAGTTTCACCGCCGCCCAGGGCCAGAAGGTGATCTGCTCCAATAACCAGGTGCAGCCCGCCACGGGATGCGGGGGCAGCGGCATACAGTGGATCGAACACTCACAGCCCTATCTCACCAACACCATCACGGTCCAGTGGACGCCGCCATCGGCCGGGGCCGGCAACGTTCACATTTATGTCGCCTCCAACGCAGGGAATGGCGACAACACCTTCCGGGGCGACCACATTTACTCGGCCAACTATGTGCTGGTCCCCGCTTCCTCCTCCACGACCAACGTTCCGCTGGTCAGCAGCGTGGTCAATGCTGCTAGCCGCGCCAGCACGATTCAGAGCGGGTCGTGGGTCACGATCACGGGCTCGAACTTTGCCACGACCACCGCGACCTGGGACACCTCGATCATCAACAATGTATTCCCCACGACCCTGGGCGGCGTCACGGTGGCGATCGACGGCAGACCGGCGCCGGTGAGCTTTGTGAGCCCGACCCAGATCAACGTGCTCGCGCCGGCCAATTCCGTGTTGGGCCCCGTCAACGTCGTGGTTTCGAACGCCAATGGGTCGAGCGCTCCGGCTTCGGTACAGTTGACCACCGCCTCACCCGGCTTCTTCACGTTCTCGCAGAATCAAGGCCGCTATGTCGCCGCGATTGTTCTCGAGGGCGCTTCGAGCTTTCAATACCTGGCGCCGCAAGGCCTGCTTGGCAGTTCTGTGCAATCGCGGCCGGCCAAACCGGGCGACACAATTTCGCTGTACGGGACGGGCTTCGGACCAACCACCACGCCCCTCAATCCGGAACTGGCGCAGAGTGTCGCCTTTCCGCTGGCCCACACAGGTGCGGACATCACCACGGCTCTGTGCACTGTGACGATCGGCGGACAACCGGCGCAAGTGCTGTTCGCGGGCCTGGTCGGTCCCGGTGTCTACCAGATCAATGCCGTCGTGCCGCAAGTCGCCAACGGGGACCAGGCAGTGGCCATGACACTCTTGAGCGGTCCCTCGATCACGCAGCAGGTATTTATCCCGGTCCAGCAGTAACGCGGAGTTGGTAAGCCCCGAGAGCGGTGTTCAGTGGAGACCGACCTGGCCGGTCACCGAGCGGATCGGCTTGTCGGGGTCGTATCCCACGCCGTCCTTGAAGACGATCTTCACGTTGTGGACATCGCCGATGCGGGCCGCGGGGTTGCCCTGTAGCTGTATCAGCACGAGGCCGGCTGGCTTTCCCGCCGCGATGGAGCCGATGCGGTCCTCGGCGTGCAGGAACTTCGCGCCATTGCAGGTGGCGATCTATCTTCCGAGTACAGCGTGGTACTCTACTGGCTCCGCCTTAGTTCAACAGTCGTCCCTGGCGCAGGTACGCGGGAGTGTCCAGATCGTCGATCTCTATCACCGGCTCGGGCTCGGCGGCCGGCTGGGATTCGGGCTCCAGTTGCATCACCGGCTCCGGCTCGATTTCGGGCACGGGCTCGGGCAACGGCTCGGGCATGCTCGGCTGCGGGCGGATCAGAGGCGCTTCCCGCGGACGAACGAGCGACTCCTGCTCCTTCTGGAAGCCGGTGGCAATCACCGTGATCTTCACGGCATCGCCGAGGGATTCGTTGAGGATCACGCCGAAATTAATCTGCACGTCGTCGCACTCGGCCGCTTCGCGGATGATGGCGCAGGCTTCGTCCACTTCGTGGAGCCCCAGCCGGCTGGAAGCCGTCACGTGGATCAGGAGACCGCGCGCGCCGGCGATGCGGGTCTCTTCGAGCAGCGGGCAACTGATGGCCTGGCGGGCGGCGTCCACCGCGGCCTTTTCGCCATGTCCGACGGCGGTGCCCATCACCGCATAGCCCATTCCCACCATGGTGGCGCGAATGTCGGCGAAGTCTCGATTGATCAAGCCGGGTGTCACGATGATGTCGGTGATCCCCTGTACCGTCTGCCGCAGCACATTGTCCGCCACTTTGAAGGCGTCGATGATGCTGGTGCCGCGCGGCACGAGCGAGAGCAACCGGTCGTTGGGAACGGAGATGATGGTATCCACGGTGCCCGAGAGGCTGGCGAGCCCCTCTTCTGCAATCTTCTTGCGCCGCGATCCTTCGAAGCTGAAGGGCTTGGTGACCACCGCGACCACGAGTGCGTCCAACTCCCTGGCCAGCGCCGCGATCACCGGAGCCGCGCCGGTGCCCGTGCCCCCGCCGAGACCGGCGGTGAGGAACACCATATCGGCGCCCTGCAGGAGCTCCACGATCTGGTCGGTGTTCTCAAGCGCCGCCTGGCGTCCGATTTCCGGATTGGAGCCGGCGCCGAGACCATTCGTCACGCGCGCGCCAAGTTGAAGTTTATTAGGCACGGCGCAGGCCGAAAGCGCCTGAAGGTCGGTGTTCATGGCATAGAACTCGACGCCTTCCAGGCCCTCCTGCACCATCCGGGCCACTGCGTTCGATCCCCCGCCGCCGACGCCGATCACCTTGAACCGGGCGCCCGTGCGCGTTTCTTCCTCAATTTCGTATTTCAAGCCGTCCATGTCCGAATCGATCAGCCCCACGATCGCCTCCTTGCTACAAGTTGCCCTCCAAATGCCACGTTGGCAGGCGAAAGCGCCTGCCCCACCTACCACAAGAGCCGTCCCAGCCATCCAGCCGCTTCCCGCTGCTGTTCGTCCTGCGCTTTGACTGTCGCCGAGTACATGGCGAGCCCCGCGGCGGTGCTCCATTCCGGATCGTTCAGGATCTCCGGCCAGTCCTGGATTCCGAACGGCAGGCCATAACGCGCCTGACATTGGAGTTCCTGATCCGCGATGTCGCAAAGGTCGGGCAGCTTCGCCGCCGCGCCGGTCAGAAATACGCCGCCGATGAGCGCGCGGTCCATCCCCACGCGCGCCAACTCGCCGCGCACGAAGCGGAACAATTCGCGGGCGCGCGCTTCCAGAATCTGGTTGACGAAGCGGCGCTGCGCCTGGCGAGGCTCGCGGTTCTCCGGCGAAGGAAGCTCCACCAGCGCGTTCTCGGGGCAGCCTTCGGCCCGCGCGCAACCGAATTCCATCTTCACGGTCTCGGCGTCTTCGAAGCTCAGGTGGAGACCCTGGGCGAGGTCGCGCGTAAAGTGGTCACCGCAAATCCGCACGTTGGAGGCCAGATGGATGGCGTCGCCGGAATAGACCACGAGCTCGGTGGATTGCGCGCCGATGTCCACCACGGCGATGCCTTCCCGCCGCTCCTCCGGCAGCACCGCGGCATAGAACGCCGCCAGGGCGTCGAACACCGTTTCCTCCACGCTCAGATGTGCCAGGTTGACCGCGCCCAGGAGCGCATTGTGCTCCTGGATCGAAGCGGTGATCATGTGAACGTTAATTTCCAGGCGCGATGCCAGCATTTTGCGGGGATCCCGATGGCCGGGGTGGTCGTCCACGACGAAATCCTGCTGCAACATCTGGAGGACCATGCGATCCTGCTGCAACTGCACGCGGGAGGCGCGGTCCACCACGCGAGTCACATCACGCTGCTCGACTTCGCGCACGTGGCCGAGTTCCACCACCCCGCGGCCGTTAGCGCCCCGCACCGTGGGTCCGCCCATGCCCACGACCGCCGATTCCACCGAGACTCCCGCAATGGCCTCGGCCTCGCGCAGCGCGGCCAGAATCGAATCCGCCACCGCCTTCTGGTCGGCGATCCTGCCTTTGAGCCAGCCCTGGGATTCGGCGGTGGCACAGGCCAGCAAGCGCAAGCGGCGTTCCTCCAGAACGCAGATCACCAGCCGCGTCTTGCGGCTTCCCGCGTCGAGTCCAACTGCGTAGATCGGTTTTCCAGACATGGGGCCCTAATCCTCTGCCAAAATGCGGTCATCCAACCGCAGGTCAAACGTCCTCGCGCCCGGGGAGCTATTCTGGATCTCCGGGAAGTGTTTGAGAAAATTCCGGTAGCGCACGGCGAAACCGCCATAGCCCAGGATCAGCTCCACCGTAGCCTGGTTCGCCTGCGCAACGTTTACCTGCACAACCATGCGAAGGTTGTCAGGGTCGGCGGCGTTGACTTCGGACACGTCCTGGAACTGGGTTCCCAGCTCCTCCTGCACGCGCAACAGGCAGCGAACGCGCTCGCGGCGCTGGCTCTCCGTCTCGTTCTCACGGATGCCGCTCAGCACCGGATAGGTAAACTGGGCCTGGGGAGGCGGCTCGAGGAGCACGCCGCGGGAATCGATGAGCAGGACGCCCGACCGGAAGAAGACGAACGCCACCGGCCTTCTCTCGCGAATGCGCACGACGAGACGGTCCGGCCAGATGCGCGAAACGGTGGCGTCTTCCACCCAATCGACGGCCAGCAGGCGCCGGCGGCGCTCTTCCAAAGAGACCTCGAAAATGCTGCGCTCGAAATCGGCGGCGAAGACGCGCGCCACTTTCGGTCGTGAGCCGTAGTTCAGGCCCAGGATCTCGAGCGCGTCCTGGCGGTCGCGCGACAGCGTGAACTGCGGATCGGTGAGGGCGAACTGGCGCACCTTCAGCCCCGCCATGGCGCTGGATACGCCGGCAACGGCGAACGCCGCGCTTCCCAGCCAGAGCTTCCAACGGATGCCGCCCGCCGCCTTCTTCGATTCCTTTGCCATTTCAGTTCCCTGGCCCCCGGCCCCCGCCCTTCAACCGTTCCAATACCTTCTCGCCCGCCTGCCAGACACTGCCGGCGCCCAGGGTCAGCACCAGATCGCCGTCATGCGCGACGTTCAGCAACGCTTCCACGCCCCGATCCATGGTACCGATATATTCCGCTCCGCGATGGCCGAACTGCCGGATCCGCTCCACCAGCGACTCCGCCGTCACCCCTTCGATGGGCTTCTCCGAGGCCGCGTAGATGTCCATCACGAAGAGGCTGTCGGCCTGGTGAAAAGAGCCGGCAAACTCGTCCATCAAATGGAAGGTGCGCGTGTAGCGATGCGGCTGAAACAGCACGTGGACACGCCGGAAGCCGCAAAGCCGCGCGCCATCGAGCGTGGCACGGATCTCCGTGGGGTGGTGGCCGTAATCGTCTACTACGGTGATCCCGGCCTCTTGGCCGCGAACCTGAAACCGGCGGTCCACGCCGCTGAACGTGGCCAGCGCGTCGCGGATGGTGTCCGGCTTGACCTCCAGCTCCATGGCCACCGCTACCGCCGCCATGGCATTCAGAACGTTGTGGCTGCCGGGAATCCGCAGGTGAAACCGGCCCAGGCCGGTGGCGCGGTAGCGCAGGCTGAAGTCGCTGGCGAAGTGGCCGTAGCCGATATCGGCGGCTTGCATATCTGCCTGCGCGGTGGTGCCGTAGGTGATGGTGCGCCTGCGGATGGCAGGCAGGATGCTCTGCACGTTGGGATCGTCGAGGCACACGATCGCCGCGCCGTAGAACGGCACCTTGTTCACGAACTCGATGAACGCGGCCGCGATCGCCTCGAGCGACGGGTAGTGGTCCAGGTGCTCGCGATCGATATTGGTAACCACCGCCAGGATCGGCGCCAGCTTGAGAAACGATCCATCGCTCTCGTCCGACTCCACGACCAGGAAGTCGCTGCGGCCCACGCGGGCGTTCGACCCGCCCATTGTTGCCACACGCCCGCCGACTACCACCGTAGGGTCGAGCCCGGCGTAGTTCAGTATGGTGGCGGTCATGGAGGTGGTGGTGGTCTTGCCGTGGCTTCCGGCGACCGCGATGCCGTATTTGAGGCGCATTAACTCCGCCAGGAGCTCGCCTCGTGGAATCACGGGGATCTGCAGCCGCCGCGCTTCCTGCACCTCGGGATTCTGCTCATCCACCGCGGAGCTCACTACCAGCGCGCGCGCCCCCGTGACATTGGCCGCCTGGTGCCCTTCGTAGATGTGGGCGCCCATTCCCGCCAGGCGGTCGGTGATGGCCGACAGCTTGAGATCGGATCCGCTGATCTGGTAACCCAGGTTCAGCAGGACCTCGGCGATGCCGCTCATGCCGATGCCGCCAATGCCCGTAAAATGAAGGTGCTGGGGACGAAAAAACATTTCCTTTATGTATTGTTTTCGACTGGGAGCGCAACTGTCAATTGAAATTCGCGGGCGATGAACTGCCGAAGTCGGGAAACAGCGAGTTTTAGGGCATGTCATGAAGCAACCTTCCCCCCGCTCCCTTTGGTCGCGGCTCAGCATCGCACCTCTGGCCGAGCCGCGACCGTCCTCGCGTTTGGCGAGCAAGGGAGCGGCCCCCGCAACTGGCAACGTTGTTTCGTGACAAGCTCTTGGTGGAGACGGGCCGGCGTTCAGCCACGCGCCACCTCCTCCAGAATCTCCGCCGCGCGCCGCGCCGCTCCCGGCCGGGCGAACTGCCGCGCCGCTTCTCCCATCCGCTCCAGGACTCCCGAAGCGGCGGCCAACCCGGCGATGATCGCGAACAACTTTTCGCCGTTCATCTCCGCGTCATTAACCAGCCTGGCCGCGCCGCCGCGCTCCATCGCCTCGGCATTGCGGGTCTGATGGTCGTCCGCGGCGAAGGGGAACGGCGCCAAAATCGACGGCTTCCCCGCCGCCGCCAGCTCCGACACCGCGCCGGCGCCCGACCGGCACACGACCAGGTCGGCCGCGCGGAATGCCGCCGGCATGTCGGTAATGAACCGGACGATCTCACCATCGAGTCCCGATTGCCCGAACGCGGCCAACAGCTCGTCATGGCCGTTGGCGCCGGTCTGGTGCACGATGCGCACGGGAAATCCGGCCTTGCGGAACAGCGGCCAACTCTGCCGGGCCGCCTGGTTCAGCGTGCGCGATCCTTGACTTCCGCCGGTGATCA
>JBGPKH010000475.1:0-7229 GCA_041485845.1 Bryobacteraceae bacterium | reverse complement strand
CCCTGCGACGCGGCGCATCGATATTGGAGACCGAAATGATTCTCGAATCGACGGCTTCGTAGCGTAGTTCACAGCCGCTCTTGAAAGCCCAAACCCTGGGGATATTTTGATATCCCGCCCTTTTGGAGGCCATCCTCAGCACAACTATCGGCCTATGCTGCTGATTCGCCGTCACTTCGGCGTCGTCCCAAAGTAGCCACACCCGAAACAAATGGGACTCCGCCGCTTCCCTGAAAGCCCGGCCATCGACTTGTAAATTTGGCCGTAAGCTGCTGTGAACTGGCTACTTGTTTTGGAAACGAGGGAAATGCATGCCGTTCCTTCCTGCAAGACGAGACATCCCCGCGACATTGGATTGTGGCAATCCTCGTTTCCAGGTACAATTTACCCCAGTCCAGGATTCAGGGAGTTTGGAGGTTGTCCATGAACCGCGTCGTTTTCGTCGCGCTCGCCAGCGCTATTGCCTTGTCCGCACAAACCAACCGCGGCAGTATCAGCGGAACCGTTACGGATCAAACCCAGGCCGTGATCCCAGGGGCCACGCTGACGGTCACCAATGCCGGGACCAACGAGGTCCGCAAACTGGCCACTTCGGAAAGCGGCGCCTACACGGTGGCCAACCTCGAACCGGTCACGTATCGCCTCGAAGTGGAATCCAAGGGCTTCCGCAAACAGGTGGTGGAAGACGTCAAGGTGGACACCGCGGCGAACACCACCGTGAACGTCACGCTGCAAGCCGGGTCGGTGGATACTTCGGTAACGGTGAGCGCGGATGCGACCACCATCGACACGCGATCGGGAACTTCGAGCAGTACCGTGACCGAGCGCCAGATTCAGGACGCGCCGCTGCTGAACCGCAGCGTGCTCGACCTGGCGTTGACGCTGCCCAACGTGGGCGGCGACGCGGGGAGCGAGAACCCGGTGATCGTCACCGTGACGCCTTGTCCGGGCTGCAACCTGACGGTGGGCGGCGGGCGGCCGATGAGCACGCTCATGATGGCGGACGGCACCAACAACACGGGCATCAGCCTGGCGCGCACGCTGGTGAGCTTCACGCCGGAGACGGTGCAGGAGTTCACGGTGCAGACCTCGGCGTTTTCGGCGGAATACGGCAGCACCGGCGGCGGCGTGATCAACGCCACCACCAAGAGCGGCACCAACCGCTTCAACGGCACGGTGCTGTGGTACAACCGCAATCCGAAATTCGCGGCGGCGCCCTTCACGCTGGCGGCGGCGAACCGGCCGGTGCCGACGCTGAAGTACAACCAGTTCTCGCTCGCCGCCGGCGGCCCGGTCTTCGTTCCGAAAATCTACAACGGCAAGAACCGCACCTTCTGGTTCGCCGCGGTGGAGCCCTTCTACCGCCGCGACCACCTGGACCAGTACGGCGTGCTTCCCACCGACGGGATGCGCAACGGCGATTTCAGCGGGCTGGTGAACACCGCCAGCGGATGGCTGCCGCAGAGCGCGGTGGACCAGTTCCGGGGAATCGCGCCCGCCAGCGCGCTGACGGCCAACGACAGCCTGATCTACGACCAGTACAACCTGGTCAACGGGAACCAGTTCACCCTGAAGACGATTCCCACGGGCTCCACGACCTTCGCGCCGTTCCCGGGCAACATCATTCCCAAGAGCATGCTGGACCAGACGGCGCTGAAGACGCTGCCTTACATTGCGTCGGCGAAATCGTATTTTCTGAACAGCAACAACACGGTCTCCAACATCTTCGCCCCGCGCATCCTGAAGCAGAACGAGACGCGCTACACGGTGCGCATCGACCACGCCATTTCCGAGAGCAACCGGATCTACGGGCGGTACAGCCTGACGCCGATCGTGAAGATCCAGGGCACGCCGGTGAGCGAAACCAACAATGGCGCGCTGTACAGTTGGGGCCAACAGGCGATGCTTGCCGACACGCACACGTTCTCGCCCAGACTGACCAACGACATCCGGATCAATTACACGCGTGGGCGTTTCAGTAACACGGTGGATCCCAGGTGGGATGTCGCCTCGGGCGCCAATCTCAACACGGAGTTGGGACTGCCGAGCATTACCAAGGGCGGGCTGCCCTCGTTCAACGGGCTGTTTCCGGGCACGTCGCTGGGCGGCGGCGGCAGCACGGCCACGGGTTTCGGCGGCGCGGGCTCGACCAACGTGGAAGACCGCGAGGAACGCTACGCGTTCACGGACATCGTCTACAAGAGCCGCGGGAACATGAGCCTCAAGTTCGGAGTGGACATGAATCACGCGCTGCAAAACGTGATCCCGCTGTTTGGCGCTTTCGGCGGCATCTACGCCTTCGCGGCCACCCAAACCAACTCCACGGGCACTTCGACCGGCACCGGCGGGAGTCCGTGGGCGAGCTTCCTGCTGGGCGTGGTGAACGGCAGCGTCACCATGCGCAACGTGCAGGTTCCCTACTACTACCGCTGGAATTCGGGAGCGGCGTTTATCCAGAACGACTGGAAGGTGCGGCCCGACCTTTCGATCAACGTGGGCCTGCGATACAACCTGTCGTTCCCACGCACCGAGAAGTACAACAACCAGGGCGTATTCCGTCCGGACCTGGCGCAGCAGGCGACGCTGGCGACGCCGCTTACGCTGGCCAACGGCCAGGTGCTTTCGTCGGCGCTCAACGTGCCGTTCGCGTTCAGCGGCCTGGGCGGTAACTCGCGGTACCTGACCCCGCCGCAGTACACGGATTTCGAGCCGCGCTTCAGCTTCGCGTGGCAGCCCCGTTTTCTCGCGAAACGCCACATGGTGGTGCGCGGCGGGTACGGCATGTCGCACGCGCCGATCAACGGCTTCACCCTGCTGCCGAATCCGGATTTCAGCGCCACGTCGAATTTCACGTCCACCGTGCCCTCGACGACCGCGAATCCCCAAAACGTGATGCGGCTGGGCGAGAATCCGCCGGTGATCACGCCGGTTTCGCCGCAGCAGCAGGTGTTCGGACTGGCGGGTCCGCCGGCGAACGGGCTGTCGTTCGTTAACGGGCTGTACTACCAGCAGTCGTTCGGAGGGTACGCGGTCTCGCAGAACTACCACACGCCTTACGTCAACAACTGGAACTTCACGCTCTCGTGGCAGGCGAACGGCACAACCACCGTGGAAGCGGTCTACACGGGAAACATGGGGATCCACCTGTTCATGGGCGCGGAGAACCTCAATCCCAAGAACCCGGGCGTGATCAGCGCGGAACTGGCGAACAACCTTAGCACGACCAACACGATTCCCGATCCGCTGGGGCGCAAGAATCCCATCACGGGCGCTACGCTCGCGGTTCAGAACGGCACGCTGGGAAGTCCGTTCCTGGGGTTCTCGACGTTGAACCTGTGGTACGACGCGTCGGGCAACAGCATCCGCCACGCGGGCTACGTCAACGTGATTCACCGCGTGGGGCGGGGGCTGACCTTCACGGCGAATTACACCTACGCGAAGTCGATCGATACGGCGTCGAGCGCGGGCGGCGACAAGAACATCCTGACGCCGGTGGGCGGCCAGGTCGGCGGGCAGGTGGCATTCGGCGGAACGCGGCAGAACGACCGGTCGGTTTCGACGTATGACCAGCGGCACGTGCTCCACGGGACGGCGATCTACGATCTGCCCATCGGCCGCGGCCGGCGGTTGCTGACTAACGCGTGGAAGCCGCTGGACTACGCGGCCGGCGGGTGGACGGTGTCGACGCTGGTGCGTTTGAACTCGGGCTTCCCGTATATGCCGTACCTGTCGGACACCAACCTGCTTGGGGACACCACGCACACCATCCGCCCGGACTTGCTGCCGGGGGCCCAATTGACCAACCCGCTGTGGAATCGGAGCTGCCCGGTGGGCACAGGATGCGAGCCGTTCGTCAATCCCGCGGCGTTCATGCGCCCGGCGGTGGGGGCTCTGGGCACGGCGCCGCGCACGCTCGATGGAGTCCGCGGGCCGTGGCAGCAGTTCTTCGACCTCTCGCTCCAGAAGAACTTCCGGCTGGGCGAGGGCAAGCGGCGCCTGCAGTTCCGCATGGACGCGCTCAACGCGCTCAATCACCCGGTATTCCAGGTGTATCCCAACAACGCCGGGGGCGCCGACTTCATGGGCGCGCCCAGCACCGCGACTCTGAGCACGGCGTCCTACAACAATTGGGCGACGGCCAATAGCCAGCCGCTGTCGACCACCACCGCGGGCACGGCACTGTACAACCAGATCCTCGCGATGGTGAATGCGCAGAAGAACTCGATCGGCGTTCTGCCGGCGAACTTCTACACGATCCCGCTGCCGACTGGTTTCTACGGGAAGCAGCCGAGCTCGTACGACATCACCACGCTGCAGGGGTACAAGCTGTACCAGTTGCGGACGGCGTATGCCACGAATTTCGGGACGATCTACAATTCGAACACGCCGCGGCACGTGCAGTTCGGGGTGAAGCTGTACTTCTGATTTCTACTTCAGCTTCTCGATCTTCTTGCGGATTTCGACGGCGTTCTTGGCCTCGGAGGCCACTTCGAGGTACTTGGTGTAGGCCTCCTTGGCGGCCTGCGGGTCCTTCAGTTTCTCTTCGACCTCGCCCAGGCGCAGCCACGCGTCAGCGAAACCGTCGTTCCATTTGAGGGCTTCGCGGAAGCGGGTCTCGGCGGAACGGTACTTGTGTTGTTTGAAGTAGAAGTTCCCGACGTTGAGGTCCTTCTGGGCCTGGAGCGGATTGAAGGAGTACTCCTGAACGGAGAGCGACTTGTCCTCTTCCGGCGGGATCTCCTCCTTGGCGCCGGCGGGAGGTTTCGGCGGGGTCCGTTTCTGGAGCTCAGGTTGTGTCTTCGCCGGCGGCGGCGGATTCTGGGCATGGAGCGCCGCTACGCAGGCGAAGAGCAGTGCCGCTATCCAACGGGCCATGATTTGATTTTAGCAGCGCGGCCGGATCAGGATCGGAGCCTGTTCATGAGATCGACGTCCGTGCACACCTCAATTCCACATGTCGCGCGAAACGCCTCAGTCTCACGATCGTAGAGGTATCGAGCGTGCAGATAATCTCCGCTTCGCGGACGATTGCGGTCTGGAGAACTACGATATCTTTTGCGTCGCGCATGGGAACAGGAAGCGCACGATCGGGTGAAACCGGCACACACACTTCCCGGAGGTATTGGATGTAGTGGTAGATCTCCGTATCCGTCAGGCCGTAGAGCTTCTGGAGACGCGGATATTCCTGGCGACCACAGCTTCCAGCGCCATGCGCGCGACTCCGCGAGAGCGGGCGTTGGCCCGTACCAGAACGTTGACATCGAAGAGTATTCTCAACGGATAGACCAATAACCGGGCCTCGTGGAACGGAGCGCCGCGTCGATTATCTCATCCGCTTCTTCCTGAAGTACCGGCTGCCGGCGCGCGTCAACCATGGCAAAATGCGCTTTCAGCGCTGCGAGAATCTCGGCACGCCGTTCCGGAGTTACGGCTTGGGGCGCTTGCAGAGCCCGGATGCTGATTTCTTCTTCGTCCGAGATACGGCGGCCCAGAGGCCCTCGATAGCCAGTTTTTGACCCGGCGAGAGTTCTTTTGCGCTTCGAATCATAAGGCTAGAATAACCCTTCGCCTATAGTATGGCGCGTTTCGTCGAGGCGGCCAAAGCTATAATTGAAGTACAGCTTCCCACCGATGGAACTCCGCGACAAGGCAGGGCAACTTCCGCTGGCGCCCGGAGTGTACCTGTACAAGGATGGCGGCGGGCGCGTCATCTACGTCGGCAAGGCCAAAGTCCTGCGCCACCGGGTCCGCAGCTACTTCTCCGAAGACAAGCTGGCGGACGTCAAGACCGGAACGCTCATCGCGGAAGCGCGCGACGTCGACTACATACTGGTGGACAACGAAAAAGAGGCGCTGGCGCTCGAGAACAACCTCATCAAGCAGTACAAGCCGCGCTTCAACATCCTGCTGCGCGACGACAAAACTTACCCGTACATCAAGCTCACCAGCGAGAAATATCCGCGCGTTTACGTGACGCGCCGGCTGCGCAAGGACGGGGCGACCTACTACGGCCCGTACTTTCCGGCGAACCTGGCGCACCGGCTGGCGCACTTCATCCATCGTCATTTCCTGGTGCCGTCGTGCAAGGTGGATCTCACGCGCTACCATCCGAAGCCGTGCCTGCAGTACCACATTCATCGCTGCCTGGGTCCGTGCGTCGAAGGCCTCACGACGATCGACGCGTACACGGGCGCGGTGCACAATGTGAAGCTGTTCCTGGAAGGGCGCCACACCGACCTGGCTCGCGTGCTGCGCGGGCGCATGGAGGCCGCCTCCGCGGACACGCGCTTCGAGGAGGCCGCGTCGCTGCGCGATCTGCTGGCCACGGTGGAGGAGATCGAAGAGCGCCAAAAAATGGCGGCGGCCAAGGGCGACGACGTGGACATCTTCGCGTGCTACGCGGAGCCGCCGCTGGTGGCGCTCAACCTGTTCCACCTGCGCAACGGGCAGATCGTGGACCGCCGCGAATTCTTCTGGGAAGACCAGGAGGAGTTCGACGAGCCGCAGTTCTTCTCGTCGCTGTTGAAGCAGATCTATCTCGATCAGCAGTACATCCCTGCCGAGATCCATGTGCCCGTGGAATTCGAAGACCGCGAGGCGCTGGAAGAGCTGCTCTCGGAGAAACGCAATCGCAAGGTGGAGATCCGGACGCCGCAGCGCGGGCAGAAGAAGGCACTCCTGAGCCTGGTCGAGACCAACGCCAAACACAGCTTCGACGCGCGCTTCCGCGTGTTGAAGCCTTCTTCGCGCGCCATCCAGCAGGCGCTGCAGGAGGGTCTGAATCTTCCGGATGCGCCCGCGCGCATCGAGTGCTTCGACATCTCGCACATCCAGGGCACCGACAAGGTGGCCAGCATGGTGGTGTGGGAGGAGGGGCGGATGAAGAAGGCGGACTACCGCAAGTTCATCATCCGCACGGTGGTCGGCAACGACGATTTCGCCAGCATGCGCGAAGTGGTGACGCGCCGCTATTCGCGTCTCCAGGAGGAGAAGCGGCCCATGCCCGGGCTGGTGCTCATCGATGGCGGCCTCGGACAGTTGCACGCGGCTGCGGAGGCTCTCGAAGCGCTCGGGATCAGCGACCAGCCGCTGGCGTCGATCGCCAAGCGCGAGGAGATCATCTACGTTTACGGGCAGGAGGACGAGCCGGTGGTGCTGGACCGGTTCTCGCCGATTCTGCACCTGGTGCAGTCGATTCGCGACGAAGCGCACCGCTTCGCCGTGACGTT
>JBGPKH010000474.1:0-7233 GCA_041485845.1 Bryobacteraceae bacterium | reverse complement strand
CTCGGAAACCCGACGGATGCGGGCGCTACGGCCCGGAGTCCCGACACGGGAAGTCGGCGGACCAGTTCCTTTACTGCTTGAACTCCACCGACCGGGCGAAGCGCACCGCCGGATTCTCCCGTAACTGGGACAGCACCGATTCCGGCACCAGCTCATCGGTGGAAACTACGGCGACGGCCTCGAGCGGCGCGCCGGGCGCAGCCGGCGCATCCCGCCGGCCCAACGAGAAATTGGCGATGTTGATGCGGTTCCGGCCCAATACCGTGCCTACGTGCCCGATGACTCCGGGCACGTCCTGGTTTTTCATGAAGATCAGGAAACCGGCCAGCGCCGCTTCGCAATAGATACCGTCCACCTGCGTGAGGCGCGGCTTTTGCAGGAAGACTGCGCCTTCCACCGCGGTGACGCCCCTGTCGGTGTGCAGCTCGAGCCGAATGGAATCGGTGTGGACCGAACGCGGCTCGAGGCCTTCCTGGATGTTCCAGCCGCGCTGGTCGGCGATCTGCATGGCGTTCACCAGGTTCACCTTTTGCGACGTGGAACGGCTCAGGACGCCGGCGAGCCCCGCGCTGCGCAGCAGGTTGGTGTTGCTGTCCGCGATCCGGCCGTAGTAGACCAGGCGCACGGTTTGCGGATTGCCGGATGCGATATACGAAGCGAAATTGCCGAGCCTCTCGGCGAGAACCGCATAGGGACCGAGCGTGCGATACTGTTCCGGCGAAAGCGCGGGCATGTTGACGGCGTTGATGGCGACGCCGTTTTTGAGAAACTCCACCACCTGCCCGGCGATGCGCACGCCCACGATTTCCTGGGCCTCTTCGGTGGATCCGCCGATGTGCGGTGTGGCCAGGACGGCCTCCGAAGAGAATAGCGGACAGCCGGCCGCCACGGGTTCGGCGGCGAACACGTCGAGCGCGGCATCGGCCACCTTGCCGGATTCGATGGCTGCCCGAAGGGCTGCTTCGTCGACCAGCTCGCCGCGGGCGCAGTTGACGATCCGTACTCCCGTCTTCATCTGCGCGAATGCTTCGTGCGAGAGCATGCCCTCGGTCTCGGGAGTGGCGGCGACGTGGAGGCTGATGTAATCGCAGGCGGCGTAAAGCGCCTTGAGGTCCACCAGTTCCACGCTCAGGTCCTTGGCGATCTTCGGGGTGACGTAGGGATCGTGGGCCACGATGCGCATCTCAAAAGCGCTTGCACGTTTGACGACTTCGCGGCCGATCGAGCCCAGTCCGACGATGCCGAGCGTCTTGCCGCGAAGCTCGTTGCCCATGAATTTTTTCTTCTCCCACTTGCCGGCGCGCGTGGACGTATTGGCTTGCGGGATGTGGCGGGCCATTGCCAACATGAGCGCCAGCGTGTGCTCGGCGACCGAGATGGCGTTGCCGCCGGGGGTGTTCATGACCAGGACACCGGCGGCGGTGGCGGCGTCGAGATCGACGTTATCGATACCCACGCCGGCGCGTCCGATCACCCTCAGCTTCGGTGCTTGTTGCAGGACGGACTGGTTCACCTGGACGGCGCTGCGCACCAGCAGCGCGTCGGCGTCGGCGAGGTGCCGCGCATACTCCTTGGGATTGGAAACGATCGTTTTCCAGCCCGGCTGGGATTGGAACAACTCGATCCCTGCCGGAGCTAGGGGCTCGGCAATGAGAATGTTCATAAGTCAGAAAACGTCAGGGGCGACAGGCCAGGAGGCCTGTCTCACTCGGCTTCACGGCCACGCTTTCGTAAACTTCCTGAACCGCAGCGACGCCGGTTCCATACCGCACGTGGTGTCCGTTGGCGTTGAGAATGATCTCCAACGCGGCGACCATGGCAAACAAATCCGCGAAATCGAAATAGCCCAGGTGGGCGATACGGAAAATCCGCCCCTTCATGGAGCCCTGCCCGTTCGCGATGACGGCCCCGAAGCGGGTCTTGAATTCCTTGACGATGACGCTGGAATCCAGGCCGGCCGGCGCTTTGACCGCGGTCACCGACGAGCCGGGCGAGCCTGGTGAGAACAGTTCCAGCCCCAGCCGTTCCATTGCCGCTCGCGTGGCCTGCGCCAGCAACTGCGCGTTCACCACCAGCTTCGACATACCGATCTGCTTGACGTAGCGCAGCGCTTCGGCCAGGGCCAGGATCAGGGCGGTGGAAGGAGTCCAGCTCGATTCGCCCGCGTCGCCGCTCTTCTTTTCCTTCTTCAGGTTGAAGTAGTAGTGCGGCAGCGTGGCCGTATCGGCGAGTTTCCAGGCCTTCGGGCCGATCGAGAGGAACGCCAGGCCGGGTGGAATCATGAACGCCTTCTGCGAGCCGCCGATCACCACGTCGAGGCCCCAGCCGTCGATATCGAGCGGCATGGTGCCGAGTCCGGTGATGGCATCCACCACGAAAATCGCGCGGGTTTTCGAAACCGCGGCCGCCATGGCCCGCACATCGTGAGCGGCGCCCGTCGAAGTTTCGGAAGCCTGCACGAAAACGCCCTTGGTTGCGGGCTCCTGAGCGAGCGCTGTTTCCACTTGTGCCGGGGAAACCACCTGGCCGTAAGGGACCGTCAGAACCGTAGCATCGAGACCGTAGGCTTGGGCGATTTCGGCCCAGCGCTCGCCGAATTTTCCGGCGACGCAGACGATGACCTTGTCGCCTTTCGAGAACAGGTTCGAAACCGTGGCGTCCATCGCGCCGGTGCCGGAAGCGGCGAACATCAGCACGTCGTTGGCGGTCCCCATCACCTCTTTGAGGTCCGCCAGGCACGAGCGATAGGCTTTGCGGAAGTCCTCGGTGCGGTGGTGGATGTCCGACGCCATCATGGCGTGCAGTGCGGGCGGATAGAGAGGTGTCGGACCGGGAGTTAATAAACGTTGTTTTTTGATGTACATCGTGAGGAGTAGTCTTTTAGAATAGCAGACATCATGCCCCTCATAGACCAGGTGCAGAAAGACATGGTTGCGGCCATGAAGAGCCGGGACGAAGCGCGGCTCAGCGCGCTTCGCATGATCAAGGCGGCGCTGATGAAGGCGAAGGTGGATTCGCCCAAGCCGCTCGACGAAGCGGCCGAGATGCAGATCCTCAAGTCGCTGGTGAAGCAACGCACCGATGCCGCGGAGATGTTCCACAAGGCCGGCCGTACGGAGCAGGCCCAAAAAGAAGAAGCCGAGCGCGTGCTGATCGAAAGCTACCTGCCCGCCGGGGCGAGCGAACAGGAGATCGATAGCGCAATCGCGGAGGCCCTGGCCGAAACCGGCGCGACTTCGCTCAAGCAGATGGGCGTGGTGATGAAGGCCGCGCAGGCCAAGCTGAAAGGAAAGACCGTGGACGGAAAAGCGTTGAGTGAAAAGGTGAGGTCCAAACTCGCATGACGCCTCCCTCGGAGCCGGTGCGCCGGCACCGGCCGTTCGTGCCGGAAAACATGAAGATGCAGGAGTTCACCTGGCGGGCGCTGCTGCTCGGGCTAGTCCTGACCGCGGTTCTGGGCGCGGCGAACGCCTACCTCGGGCTGCGCGCGGGCCAGACCATCGCCGCCACTTATCCGGCGGCGGTGATCGCGATGGCTGTGCTGCGACTGGGTAAAGGCTCGATCCTGGAAGAGAACATCGCGCGCACCGCCGGGTCGATCGGCGAGTCCGTCGCGGCGGGGGCAGTGTTCACGCTGCCGGCATTCTACCTGGTGCACGCGTGGGCGCCGCCGGTAATCCCTAAGGATCTGGGCTTTTGGGGCCGTCTGGGGGCGCTCGCGGCGGACCCCAATTACCTGAAGGCCACCTCGCTGATGATCGTCGGATCGGTGCTGGGCGTGTTATTCGTGTCGCTCATTCGCCGCGTGATGGTGGAAGATCCGGAATTGCCCTTTCCCGAATCGGTGGCTGCCGCCGAAATCCATAAGGCGGGGCAGGCCGGCGCCCGGGCCGCCAAGTATCTCTTCTACAATATGGGCTTCGGTGCGCTGGTCTATCTGGCCGGCACGCTGAATGTGTTCGCTGCCGATCGCGACTTCTTCTTCCGCGTCGGGCAATTGGGCCAGAGCCGGCTGCGGCTCGGCGGGCTGAATACCAACCAGGTGCTGGGCGCCGGCGGAGTCTCCACCTGCGCCGCGCCCTCGGTGAGCCCCGCGTACATCGGCGTGGGATACATCATCGGCCCCGAACTCTCGGCGCTCAACTTCTCGGGAAGCATCATTGCCTGGGGCCTGTTGATCCCGCTGCTGATCTTCTTCCTCGGACCGCAGTTGCAGAACTATCTTCCGGCGAACAGCAACGAGGAAAGCTGGCTTGGGCTGGCGAACGCGGTGTGGCGCTTTATCGTTCGCCCCATCGCCGTCGGCGGAATGATGGTGGGCACCTGCTACACGCTGTTCCGCATGCGCAAGAACCTGATCGCCGGCTTGAAGAAGGCGGTAGACGAGCTGCGCGGCGGCGCGCCGCAACTGGAATCGGTGGGCCGCACCGAACGGTACATGAGCTCGAAAACGGTCTTCGGTTTGATCGGCCTGACGTTCATCGCGATGTGCCTCCTGTACCTCTACCTCTCGGGCCTGGTGGCCGGCGCCATCGTGGCGGCGCTCATCATGCTCATCGTCGGTTTCTTCTTCGCCACGGTGTCGGGCTACCTGGTGGGCGTGATAGGATCGTCCAACAATCCGATCTCCGGCCTCACGCTCTCCACGCTTGTCATCGCGGCGTTGCTCATGGTCTCGATGGGGGTTTCCGGGATGGGCGGCGTGATCACGGTGCTGGGAGTGGCGACAGTCGTGTGCGTCTCCTCGGCCGTCGCGGGCGAACTGCTCCAGGATTTCAAGGTCGGATACCTTCTGGGCGGCACCCCGCGCACCATTCAGATCGCCGAATTAATCGCGGTGGTGGTGGCCAGCGTGGTGATGTACTTCCCGCTCATGATCCTGAACCAGGGGAACATCAACCAGGGCGGCATCGGCTTCGGCGACAAGGCGCTCTCCGCCCCCCAGGCCGGCTTGATGGCGTCGCTGGCGCAGGGGATCGTGGGCGGCGACATGGCATGGCCGCTAGTGATCGCGGGCATTCTCATGGGTATCGCGATGATCATGTTCCGGGTGAAGAGTCCCATGCTGGTGGCCATCGGGATGTACTTGCCGTTCGCCACAACGTCGGCGATCTTCGTCGGCGGCATGATCCGCTGGGTCACGGACTCGATGCGCCAGCGCGCCGGCTGCAACGAGGCGCAGAGCGCCCGCGTGGAAAATGTGGGCGTGCTGGTGGCCTCCGGATTGATCGCCGGCGAAGCGCTGGCGGGTCTGGTCACCGCGACGTTCAACTTCGAAGACTGGAAGGTGCCGGTGGTGTTCGCGCACCCGACGTATCTTTTGGGCATCGTCGTGATGGCGGCGATCGCCTGGGCATTGATCAAGATTCCGCTGAAGAACGCCGGCGACCCGAACGAGCCGGCGCCCCCGGCAGCGATCATGTAGTCGTCCGGCGAGCCGGTGAAGGTCGCGTCGCGGTTGTTCTGGTACACGCGATTGGTGGCGCCGGGCGAGCCTTCGAGGGTCGTGCCGCTCAGCACGAAGATGCGAGCCAACCGCCATTGTCGTAGTCGAGGAAGGCCGCGCCGCAACCCGCCGTTTCGAAGGTGTAGGACTTGCGGTCGATGTAGAAGTTTGGCGAACCTTCCTGGTGTCCACCTCCACAGATCCTTCAGCGTAGTAGCAGTGCCACCTGACGCCACCCGACAGGGTTCGAAGGGCGGGGAAAGGGGTCCGGGTAGTCTAGTCTGTGTCACGCGGTCAAGCCGCATCAAATGGAGGTGATCGACTGCCGAGTTCCTGCGGTAGATTGTAGATCTAGGCGATGACGCGGGCAAAAGAAACGCCGAAGGGCGGGAGTAATTCAGTGGTAGAATGCCAGCTTCCCAAGCTGGACGTCGCGGGTTCGAGTCCCGTCTCCCGCTCCATTTTTCATAGAGTTACGTGCCATTTGGGATAACCCACCGTTTTCTGCCATGCCCTCAGTTGCCGTGAGAATGGCCTGAAGACCAAATTTGCCAGCCAATGGAGTTGCTCCATTAGAGTTGATACACTGACATTTCCACGTGAGCGAGCGCACAATTCGGTCGGAGATCGAGTTCAGCGCGCGCCAGTTTGAGGGAAGTGGGGACATGTCACTGAGTTTGTATGATGCGGCCCTCGGGGACGGCGCATGACTGCGGCGTCTTTCGAGGCATTCTTCGCGCAGGCGCTCGGTGACGAAACTAGGCCCCATGATTGGCAGGCGCGTTTGGCGCGGGACAGCGTCTGCAGGAACCGGCTCATTCGCATTCCCACTGGGTTTGGCAAGACTGCCGGAGTCACGATCGCGTGGCTCTGGAACCGTGTGCATCACGGAAAGAATGACTGGCCGCGACGCATCGTGCTCTGCCTACCGATGCGCACTCTTGTGGAGCAGACGGAACGTGCCGTCAAGGAATGGCTCGAACGCGCGGATCTCACGCGCGAAGTGGGCGTCCATGTTCTGCTCGGCGGGTTGTCCCCCTCCGATTGGCACCTTGAGCCCGAACGTAGCGCCGTCCTGATTGGCACCCAAGACATGCTTCTTTCGCGGGCGCTCAACCGGGGCTACGGCGCGGGTCGCGCGCGATGGCCGATGGAGCATGGGCTGCTGAACGTTGATTGCCTTTGGGTGATGGACGAAATCCAGCTCATGGACGTCGGTCTAGCAACCAGTGCGCAGCTCCAAGCTTTTGCCAGCACCGACGAACATGATGGCAAGCTACCGCGCCCGCGTCGGACATGGTGGATGAGCGCAACGTTGCAACGCAACTGGCTGTGCCGCGCACCGGCCTTGACCGATGTAGATTCGCTTCCGATCGTCCAGCTTGAGCCGCCCGAGCAGACGGGGCCCCTTTGGACGGTAGAGAAGGCGATCCGCGTCGAGCACGTACCGGCGGTCGACGACGCCAAGGCGCAAACCTGGGCCGACATCGTCGCCAACACCCACAGAGCTACCCAGGGCGGGATCACTCTCGCGGTCACGAACACAGTGAGAAGCGCCCGCGAACTGCATACGGCGCTCGCAAGGCTGAAGAAGAACGATCCTCTTCTCGATGGTGCGGAGCTACGGCTCGTCCACTCACGGTTCCGCGGGGCGGAGCGGAGACAGTGGACGACCGAGTTCCTCGCGCGCGAGCATTGCAAACCTGGCAGTAACAGAATTATTGTGGCGACTCAGGTTGTCGAGGCGGGCGTGGATATCTCGGCCGACGTGCTCGTGACCGAACTTG
>JBGPKH010000473.1:0-7249 GCA_041485845.1 Bryobacteraceae bacterium | reverse complement strand
TCGTCCGGAAGGAATTTGAGGGCCACATTGCGCCCCAGCACGAGGTCTTTCGCAAGGTAAACCACGCCCATTCCGCCGCCGCCCAGCTTGCTTGAGATGCGATAGTGAGAAATGGTCCGGTCTTCCGCCACGGACGGCACGCGCGTGGTACCCGCGACCGTTAAATCGAGCGGCGCCTCGGCCGCCGGCCGGTCCGGAATCACATTCTCTGAGGCTTGCGCCAGCAGCCTCTCGACTTCGCGGCGAAGCTCGGGTTCGGCATCCGCAAGGATCCCAGGGCCTTGTTCACGCGCCGCGTTATAAAGGGCCTCGATCTGTTGCCAGCGATCCGTAGTCACCTCCCGATAGCAAGTTACGCGTTCTCGCAACCGGAACCGGCGTGCTCCGATCATTATAATTCAGATAACTCACAGCCGGATATCATAGAACCGCCGAAGTCGATGTCCGACCTTAGGCGGTCTATCTTCCTAATGACAGTCGGCAGCCGATCGGAGCCCGGACCACTCCATCCGTTCCGCGGAACCGCCCGAAGACTGGGCCTCTTCGTTCTTCACGCAGCCTGCTGCCGACGAAGCTGTCGCTGTTTTCGCGCCGCCTCCAACTTCCGATCCCTGTCGGTGTGGATCTCCTGCTGACGCCCGGCGAGCATGTCCTTCGGCGTGATGTAGCCGACTGCACTGTTCAGGCGGACGCTGTTGTAATGCTCGACGTAGCCATCCACCAGGCGCCGTGCATCTTCCAGCGACATCCAGAAGCGCGGGCTCGCGTTGGGATAGCGGCGCAGCCGATCACGCGAAGTCTACGGCGATCACCTCGTGGTCCCGAATGGAAGGCACGGTCAAGCTGATCGAGCCGGCCGAACTCTGCACGCGCGGAGTTCCCCCGGAGACCAGGAACTGAACCTTGGCGGCGCGCTTGCCTGCGGGGAGCCGGAGCCGCACCTGCTGCGGAGGCGACGGAATCGTCTCTCGAAAACTCGGCCGCATCATCATCGGATTAGTGAGATTGACCAAGTGGACGGTCATCGAGTTTCTCTGTCTCCACACAGTCACATCGAGCACACCCTGCCCGCTCACCGTGACGGGCCGCTCTTCGTCGGCCGCCCAGTCGATTGCGTTGCGCAGCAGGCGTCCGTGATCGTCCGCCATCACCTCCCAGTAGACCCGGTCGATGTCCCAGGGGAAGTAGACCACGCGTCCTTTGCCGAATCGGCGCAGGAAGATGCCCGGCGTGTCGGTCCGGTCAACTCCCCTGATGTTTTTCTCCATGGGAAGGCTGGGGTACTGCGGAATCACGGTCAACAGCGGCGGCTCGAACTGCGCCGCCGGCTGTACCTCGAGTCGATACGTGCCGTTGATGAGCAAGTCCGCATCCTCGAGACCCTTCATGACGGGATGACTCCGGCCGTTGTCTTCCACCCGCAGATACGAGTTGGGGATCGGCCCGTCCAGTGTCTTGCGCCACGAGACGCCAAAGACTTCGGCGAGTCCGAAGTCATCGCGGCGGTTGCCGTTCTCGTCGAAAAGCGAGGTTTCATAGGTGGCCAGAAGACTGCCGCCGGCTTCCACGAACCGGCGGATCTGCGCGCATTGCTCATCCGAGAGAGCCGCGATGTTGGGCAGCAGCAGCAGCTTGAAACGGCCTGCGGTATCGAGCGTGCGGTCGTGCAGCATCTCAAACGGCATGCGCGCTTCAATCAGGGCGTGGTACATGCCGAGCGAGAAATCCTCCACCTTCTGGCGCGCTTGCGGCCCGCCGTACCACGTGGTGGTCTGCTGCGAGTAGACCAGCGCAACGCGCGCGACGGGCTCCTCATTCCGCAGGTAGCGCTCGTTCTTCCAGTGCCAGAGGTAGAGGTCCTCAACCACGCGAAGCCCGCGCCGATCGTGCACGCTGGCGCCGACCTTGTTGAACCACGGCCGCAAGCCGTTGGCGACGCCGTCCAGCACCCAGATCCGCGTCTCGTTGCCGTTCTGCACCGAGTCCGGCCAGCGATGTGGAGCCACAACGCCCATATGGAAGATGCCGCCGATGGCTTTGCGCCCCAGCGTGGAGCGGTACTCTTTGCCGTTCTTGCCATTGGCCCACGGCGGCATCACCCCGCTGCGGCCCTGGCGATCCGCGAAAAGGGTGGGCGCCAGCTCGCCGACGGTGCGCATATCGAGGCCGCCGTTGGCGCCGCCCGAATTCGCGATGTAGCGCGCCGCCGGGTTGATCCCGCGAATCTCGCTGTCCCAAAGCCGCCAGAGTTCGAAAAGCCGTTTCTCGCGCCACAGGATGTAATTGCGCCGCGCCGGATCGTGCTGATTGTTGGTTCGCGGAAGTTCCATCCCGCAATAGTCCCGGAAGTTTCGGGTGCAGTGCTCGCAGTAACACATCCCGGAGCCTTCCCAGCGATTGCTGAAGATTCCATCCACCTCGGGAAAAGTGGAGACGATTTCTTTGGTCACTTGCGTCATGAAATCGAAGTTGTATGGGCCCAGCGCGCACGTCACCCACATATCCGGCACTTCCCAATGCCGGCGCTTTCGCCCTTCCGCATCCACTGCGATCCAGTCGGGATGCGCGCGATAGACGTCATCGTAGGTGGCGTGAGGATCCGTCCGGGCAACCACCACCATACCGAGCTTCTTGCAGCCCTCGACCACCTGCCGAAAATAGTCGGGACGTTGAGAAAGCCAGCGGCTCGGGTGGTGATATGGGATCTTGCTGGGGTAGAACGCCACTACTCCGCCGGCGGTGATGCACAGCGCGTCGGCGTGGATGCGCTTGAAGTAATCCATCCAGAACGGAATGTCCATCCCGGCGGCGTCATTCTCGGTGCTGTTGAGCTGCGCCCAGCGCATCGGCCGATCGAACCAGCCGGCTTCTTCCAGCGGGGCGGCAGCGCCAAATGCAGCGGCGCCGCCCAGCACGGCGGCTGTATGCAGGACTTCTCGTCGGGTAACCATTCGTTCCTCCTGGCGCCGGACGCGCGGGCGAAGATGCACATTCCGATGGCCCGCATTACTTGCCGGCGACGGCCTCGCCGGTCGTGATATCCAGGGTCCACGCCTTGGGCTCGGGAAGCCACAGTTTACCGTCGCCGATCTCCAACGGCATCCACAGGTATCGCGAGTCCCACTGCGTCCTCGGCTTCCAGATGTCGCCCGTGAAAATCACCGTCGTCTTCTTCGTGCCCGCCACCTTCACCAGCATCGTGGACTGCGACCCGTAGGTCTTCGTCTCGGGCGGAGCGATGTCGCGGAATTCCGACCAGGGTCCTTCCAGGCTGCGCGCCGTCGCATATTTATTCGGATTGGGCGCCCACCCGGTGAGGGCGGATCCGATGACATAATACAGCCCCTGGTAATGCACGATGGCGCCGCCTTCCATGTGCGCCGGAATCAGGCACATCTCCTTCTCGACGGAAAGATAGTCGTCCGAGAGCCGCGCTATGCGGAAACCGAACGGGCGGTCCTCGAAGATCAGGTAAGCCGCGCCGTCATCGTCGATGAACTGCCCGATATCCCGGCTCTCGTGCCCCAGCGGACGGAAGCTCCGCAGATATTGGTAATCTCCGTCCGCCGTGCCGCTGGTGGCCACACCGACGCGCGCGATTTTGTAGGCGCCCTCCGCCGTGCGTCCATCGATGTGCATATACATCACGAATTTCTTCGTCCTGGCGTTGTAAAACACTTTGGGACGCTCCAGAACCCATCCGGGTCCGAAGTTCTCGGGGTCCGCGAGCTGGATCACCTGGTTGCGGAAATTCCAGTGCGCCAGGTTCTTTGAGGAATAGCAACTGACGTAGCGTTTCGCGGGGTCCAGCCCCTGGGAGCGATCCTCGCCGAACCAGTAATACGTATCGCCCAGCTTGACGATGCCCCCGCCGTGCGCCTGGATATGCCGGCCGCGGTCATCGGGCCAGATCTCGCCGGGATGGATCGTCTGCGCCGCGGCCGAAGGCATGACCACCGGCGATGATTGGGGTTGTTGGGAGAACGCTCCCCGGAAGAGGAAGCCGCAGAGCGCAACGGCAGCGGTCAGAAGCAGCGGGTATCTCATTTGAGGCTCACTCGGGCGGGTCCGCGCATTCCAGGTCCGCGGCCCGCATCCAGAGATAGCCAATGGTACCGCCGTGGCAGGCCGCGCTCAAATGGCGGACTCTGGGAATCGGCGCCCAGACGTCCTGCGGCGGGTTTGCTGACCCGCCAGTTGCGCCGGTAAACAACCGGCGCGCAGCTTGCCAAGCGTTTTTTCCAAGAGCGGACAGATGCACAAATCGTGGGACGGCAATCCACGCCATATGCAGCGGGCGTCCCGCGCGGACCAGGGGGTCCGCCCCATAGGCGCTAAGATAAGGCCATTTGCCAAGATGAAGTCGGCGGTGGGCGATCCAGTCTCGGGGACCGCTTTTGGCTGCAACTTCCCAGAACGGAACATCTGGCCAGCCCCGACCGGCGCACACCTACGGTAGCGCGTAGACCGCCACGTGACGTGGAGGGAACTTCGGAAGAATAGTCTTATTGACGTTTGCCTGCAATCGCGCCCCAACCTGCGCCGCCGTGGAACTGAGACAGCTATGCCTCTTCGAATGGGCGCTCATCATACTGAAGGTGCCAAAGTGCCCCGCCGCCTGCCCGAAGTGCTGCGCGGAATCGCTGTGCAAACTCTGGTGGGCGCTCCCCAAGCAGAACTTCGGTGAGTTCGATGCCCGACGGCAGTTTCGTCCGTAATGCATGTGCCGGGAGTTCTTCCACAAACCGCAGCAGGCGCTCCAACATGAACGGTAGGAACGCGGTGACAGCTTGTCCGTTTCGATTGTGGGCTCGGTCATCACCACCTCGCGCTTGCGGGACTCGATGGTATAACGCACTCTCGGGAGAACCCATCCCTGGTGCTCGATGGCGTTCCGGGCAGTGATCAGTCGCTCCGACCAACTCCTCCGCGTCGCGGCCAAGTAGGCAGCTAAGTCGGGATCAAGAGTTTGGAGCTTTACGATATTGCCTTCAAACGTACTTTCCTTCTTGAATAGGAAGCCAATCTCTACGCCGCAGCCCGCCAGAAGTCGCTGCATGCCGTCCTTGAGCGCCCGCGTCGCGCTGTTGAGAAAATCGGCCGCGATACGCCCCAGATCACGATCGATGTTTTGCCCAATCTGGGCATTGTTCCCCTGCCATTGCACAATCTCGCCGCTTCGGAGTCTCTCCTGATGCTCGCGTACTTTCGCCGTGACCTCCTGGACGGCCGTCCGGCATGACTGAAGCGCGGTGAGAACGGATTCATAGTGTCGGTCAAACGGTTCCCGTTCTGTCGGCGACGTGATCGCCTGATCCCGCAAATGCATCATCCCCGCCATCAGGCGCGCGACAAATGGCGAGGCCGTTCCTTCGTCGGCCACCTTGGACATAACGATGCTAGGGTGAGGTTGCACCCGAACAACGAAGCCTTGCCCCTGCATTCGTCCGAGAAGCCGCTGAAAATCCTGCAGCGTGATTGGAAGCACGTTGGACAGCTGGCTTTCTTCCCGCGGAAGAACGATCGCGTCGGGGCGACCGAGTAGCGCGAGGATTGCATGCAGCGGGAATTGCCCAATCAGGCGCAGGTATCCGCCGTTCTGCCAGGGCAAGAATTGGAGATGACAGCGCAGCGTTCCATCTGGCTGTTCGATCCGTACTGTCGCCGGCCGGACCAGTGATTCACGAACGCGTTGCTCAGTCGTGAGTTGAACCAGTTCGCGCTGCAAATTGAACTGGTAGGCTGCTATCGTAAGCGCAGTGGCTGGCGCTCCCTCAAGAACCTCCCCAGCCGGCGGGAGGCCGGTCTCACCGCTGAAACTCCAGAGATGGGCGAACAGCAGCGAACACAACCGGTTGAGCGTGTACGGTCCCCCCGCCGAGGCGAGCAGGTGGATGTACGCGGGCATGATCGGAAACTCCCCTTGGCCCGGCGGCAACAACGCTGAGCCCACAGCCTCGCCGAAGAACTGCAAGGCCAAAGAGACAGTGCCGCGTGAAGCCACTACCAGGGCGTCTGTCCACTCGCGCATCGGAAACGCCCGGTGGAGTACTGCAAGTTTTTCTGCGAATGCTTCGATCGAAAGCACCGCATCGGCGGCGAAAATCGCGCCGAACGTAATATTCGATGGCGAAAAGCCATCACTCGTCTTGCCAGGATCAAACTTGGTCAGGCGTTTGGCAACGGCAATCCGCGCAAAGGATGCGCGCAGCACCGGTAGGTCCAACGTCGTATGCACGTCGATCACACCCGCCAATGCCTCCGCGGGCAGCCCGTCTCCGACAATCCGATAGGTGTCAACGAGCAGTGTTGGGAACGGAGGGCTCTGGTTGCCTTGCAGGTCCGTCGCCACGCCCGGCTGTGCGCGAAACCGCGGCCCCATAAACTCGTTCAAAATCGCGTTCAGGTGTTGCGCCAGAGCATCGCTTGAAAACAGCGTACCAGTCGTAAGGAGGGCCTTTGCCGCTTCGCGCAACCGTTCGGCGATGGACGATCCCTCCATAAGGACAGCATACCCCTCGCTTGGTACCAGATCTTGCCCATCTGACTCTGGACAGGATAAACCCTGGACACGCCCGCCTTTCGATTCAACGTTGCCAACCCTAGTTACGAGAGCCACCTGTCCGCATGGCTTCCCGGACTTGTGCCGCTCGTGGCCCTCAAACGGCGTTCCGGGAAATCAGGGCCAGTGTGGCCGTCCTTCGCTCCGTACTTCCCCCAACGGGACTTAACCGGCTAATCGTGATGCCCGCGCGCTTCTAACCCCAACAGAATGTGAATTTTGTAGGCGCGTGCACAGATTAGACCGGTTAAGTCTTTGAATACCGGCTAATCTGTTTGACTCTAAGTCGCTTACGCTGAAAGCTGCGGACCAAACAGATTGGCAGGTATTTAAGTACTTCTGGGGACTTTGGTAGTGCGAAAGGGACTTCGCGACACGAACTGACTGGCTGTGGCGCTGGCCCAAGTACGGGGTACCACGCAACCCGCGACGTCCAGCTCGGGAAACGTTCAGCTCGGGAAATTGCAGTGGATTTCGATACTCTGAATTGGCCCATTTCGATGCTCTGATTTGGCCCCACCTGTAAACCATTAAACCATAAACCGTGCATCTTGTTTTTGGGCTTTCGAGCCCGGAGGGAGGCATGGTTTTGGAGAACAGGAGAGCCAAAGTGGAACTGTACGAGCAGATCCGGCGGGAGTACGAGCATGGAGCCGGAACGATTCGGGCGGTGGCCCGAAAGATGGG
>JBGPKH010000472.1:0-7254 GCA_041485845.1 Bryobacteraceae bacterium | reverse complement strand
GTGTGATGTGGACAACACGCGACCAGTTCTGCAAAGCTTTCGCGAGTTTGACGTCGCATCCTGAGTGTGGAGAGACTCTCGAATGTAGCTCCAGGAGCGCCTTCGGCGTACGGCGTTGGATAGCCTTGAGCAACAAAAAGCGACAGTACTCCGTATTCTGCTCTCTCGTTCTCAGAGGGCGCTGTTCCTGCTGAAGACATTCGATCATTGAGGACCTCGTTGTGTGCGTGTTGTGTGCGAACTCCGCCAAACTGGCCGGAACTCCTCGAACTTGCCACAACCGGGCGGATACCGCAAGCCCAATCTCGGCAGAACACTACGGAACTCGATCGATCTGGTTGCATCTCTCTGAAAAAACGAGGTTTGGACTTAAAATCCTCCGCAACTGCGCGGAGTTAGATCGTCTGAACCTCTGTGATAAACACAGAGGGTCAACATGAATAAATGCCGACTGGTATAGGTACCATGTGGTAGATCGAAGAAATTGTGTGCTTGTGTGTGCGTGCCATCTGCGCTAACATTCATGGGATGGCTGGACAGATCATTTCCCGAGGGAAGGATACGTGGCTCGTGCGTCTCTTCCTGGGCCGGGACGCGAATGGCAAGCGCAACTATCTCAACAAAACGGTGCACGGCAACAAAAAGGCCGCTCAGAAATGGCTCACGAAAGCCCTCCGAGATAAAGATCTCGGAGTGACGATCGAGCCAGCACAGGGCACGCTGAACGAATTCCTCGACAAATGGCTCAAAGAAGCAGCGAAGGGCAAAGTGCGGCGGAAGACTTATGCAAGCTATGAGTATAATCTGGGGCGTTACATCAGGCCCGTGCTGGGGCTGCGACCCTTCGCCAAGATCGGCCCAATGGAGATCCAATCTCTCTACAACGGGCTGCTTGAATCCGGGCTGTCCGCTCGCACGATCGAGTACACCAACATGATGCTCAAGCAGGCATTCAGACAGGCCATAAACTGGCGGCTGTTGATCTATAACCCTTGCGATGGGGTGAGGCTACCGCGGAAAGTCAGGAAGGAAATGCAGGTGTTCGATGCTGATCAGTCGAGACGGTTCTTGGCCGCCTGCAAGAGTGAGAAGCACGGTCTGCTGTTGGAGGTGGCCGTTACTACTGGCCTCCGGCCATCAGAATACCTGGCTCTCAAGTGGTCCGACTTGGACATCGGGAGGCAGACTGCCAGCGTCAACCGCTCGCTCGACTTTCTGCCCGGAGGCGGATGGGAGTTCAACGAGACGAAGAAGCCGCGGAGCCGGCGGACTATCAAGTTGCACTCCAACATTGCCCACACCTTGCAAGAGCACAAAACCCGGCAAGATGAGGAGAAGCGGATGGCTGGCGAGAACTGGACCAATTTCGACCTTGTATTTGCGAACGAACATGGAGGACCGGTGGACAGGCACAATCTGGCCAATCGGGATTTTCGTCGGATCCTCGCAAATGCCAGCCTACCGCAGATTCGGCTGTATGACCTGAGGCATACGTTCGCGACCTTGGCATTGGCAGCGGGAGTGCCGGTTAAGGTCGTCTCGGAGCAACTCGGGCATGCTAGCGCCGCTCTGACGTTGGACATCTACAGTCACGTCCTGCCGCATATGCAAGACGAAGCCGTGGCAAAAGTAGAAGCATTGCTGATGGGCAAAGCGGAGCCAAAGCATGTCAAAACCGGGGAGCAGCACACTCCTGGCACACTTCGGCTTTCTTGAGCTTGGACGTCGTGGCTGTAACTCGCTGATTTAATTGGTAGGCCCGGCTGGACTCGAACCAGCGACCCTCAGCTTAGAAGGCTGATGCTCTATCCACCTGAGCTACGGGCCCGTGTGTACGAGTTTAGCGCACGCTCCCGGGCGAGCGCTGCACGGAGAGAGTGCGGTCCCGGCGAATAGCAATCGGAGTTTGAGAACTGCAACCGGAGGCTTCGGGACCGCACGCTTATTCTAGCCGAAATGTGTCGCTTCGTACAGGGTTCCGGCAAGCGAATCGCGACGAAAGCCCTGCCGCCCGGCGCCCGAGTCGGTTAGAATCGGAAAGCGGCAACAGAACAGGAGAACCGGGCATGACTCCAGCAACGATTCCCCAAGGCTTTCACGACACCAATCGTATCTTTGAAGAAGAAGTGGTCGGCAAGGGCGATTTCGGCGCACTCGCGCGGGTCTACACCACGGGCGCGACCATCCTTCCGCCGGGGGCCGAAATGATCACCGGCCTGGAGTCCATCCAGGCATTCTGGATGCAGGCTGCCGTGGCCCTCGGGGTCACCTCTTTGCGACTCCACAGCCTCTCGGTGGAGGTGCTGGGAGACACCGCCTACGAGATCGGGCGCGCGGACATCAACCGGGCGGCAGCCGATCCGATGACCGTAAAATACGTGGTGGTCTGGAAGCAGGAAGGCGGCTCGTGGAAATGGCACGTGGACATCTGGAACGCGGTGTCGTAGCGGCAGTGTGCGAATCGTCCTAGAACCCGGCGATGCCGGCAAGCGGCTTGACCAGATGCTCCACGAACGGCTGCCGGAGTACAGCCGGTCGCGCATTCAGCGTTGGATCGAGGACGGGCTGGTCCTGGTCAATGGCGCTCGGGAACGCGCCTCGCACGCGGTGCGGGCGGGGGAAATCATCGACCTGGAACCCGCGGAGCCGCCGCCTTTGCACGCCTCCCCGGAGGACATTCCCCTTTTCGTGCTTTACGAAGACGACGATTTGGTCGCTATCGATAAGCCGGCGGGTATGGTGGTGCATGCCGGAGCGGGCGTTCATTCGGGCACGCTGGTGAACGCGCTCCTGCACCGATTCGGCGCGCTCTCGGGCGTGGGAGGGAGTCTCCGTCCGGGCATCGTACACCGGCTGGATCGCTACACCAGCGGCGTGCTGCTGGTGGCCAAGAACGATGCCGCGCATCAGCGGCTGGCGGCGCAGTTCTCCGGCCGGCAGGTGGAGAAAGTTTACCTGGCGTTGGTCCACGGAAAGGTCAAGCCGGAGAGCGGGCGCATCGAGCGGCCCATCGCGCGCGATCCGGTGCGGCGCACCCGCATGACTGCGCGCCTGGCGGAAGGGCGCGCCGCCTGGTCCGAATACCGCGTGCTGCGGCGCTTCGAGAGGTTCACGCTGCTCGAAGTCCGAATCGGCACGGGACGCACCCACCAGATTCGCGTGCATCTTTCGAGCATCGGTCACCCGGTGGCCGGCGACACGCTGTACGGTGCGCCCGCAGCCGTGGCGGGAAGGCCTCCGCTGGGACGCTACTTCCTGCACGCGCACCGGATCCGCTTCCGGCGACCCTCCGACGATGAGGAAATTTCCGTGGTATCGCCCTTGCCGGAGGAGTTGGAAAACTGGATGCTGGGCCTCAACCCCACGTTATAATCGGTACATATGAAAGTCTGGGTTGCGTTCGGGGCCCTCAGTGTAGTTGGCCTTGCCGTGTGGGGCGCGGACCAGATACCGGGCCAGCCCCCAAAGCCCGTAGCGCCAAAGCCGGTGGTGGAGCAGGCGGACGAAGGCACGCGCATCACCGTGGATGTCACCCGCGTCAACCTGCTGTTCACCGTCACCGATAAGAAGGGCCGCTTCGTCACCGACCTGGGCCGCACCGATTTCGAGGTGGTCGAAAGCAAGCGAGGCCAGCCCATTCTGGAGTTCAGCGCGGAGAGCGACCTGCCCCTGCGGCTGGCGGTGCTGATCGACACCAGCAACAGCATTCGCGACCGCTTCCGGTTCGAGCAGGAGGTTGCCAGCGAATTCCTCAAGAGCGTGGTCAAGTTGAACCAGGACAAGGCCATGGTGGTGAGCTTCGATACGTCGCCCCAACTGGTGGCCGACCTGATGGATGACACCGAGAAGCTGGAGAAAGCGGTCCGCGATCTTCGCCCCGGCGGCGGAACGGCGCTTTATGACGCCATCTATTTCGCCTGCAAGGACAAGCTCCAGCAGGACCAGCCGAAGCACAAGTTCCGCCGGGCGCTGGTGGTGCTCAGCGACGGCGAGGACAACCAGAGCCGCTACACCCGCGACCAGTCGCTCGAGATGTCGCAGAAGGCCGACGCAGTGATTTACGCGATTTCGACGAACATCACCCGCGTGGATACCGACGGCGACAAGATCCTGAAGTACTTCACGGCGGAGACCGGCGGGCGCGCGTTCTTCCCGTTCAAGGTGGAAGACCTGGAGCAGTCCTTCGAGAACATCGCCAACGAATTGCGGCACCAGTACAACATTTCGTATCGTCCGGAACCGCTGCTGACCGACGGCCTGTTCCACCCCATCGAGGTGCGGGTGAAGAATCGCAAGGACCTGATCGTACACGCCCGGAAGGGCTACTACGCTACCAAGATGTAGGCACGAGGCGCTTACGGGTGGGTGAATTCGTTGGCGTGCGGTATCAGCTCGAAGTACATTCGGCTGGGTAAGTCCGTGCGCCAGTGGCCGCTCCATTGAGCATAACCGCAGATTCCCAGGAATAGGAATGCCACGCCGGCGGCGAATGCCCAGGCCGGGACTCGCTTTCTGCGCGGCGCCGACATCAGCAGCGCGCCCGCGGCCGGGCACTCCGCAACGCACAGCAGGCACCCCGTGCATTCCGCCGATTGAATCGCAATCAGGCGATCCACGGGCAGCGCCGCGGGGCAGGCCTTGGCGCATTTGCCGCAGTCGATGCACAGGGAAGTTTCGCGCCGGATGCGCAGCGGGCTGGCCAGGGACGCAAGCCCCATGAGCGCGCCGTACGGGCACAGATAGCGGCACCAGAAGTTCTGCACGAGGACCGAGGCCAGCACCAGGAGCGCCACCACGATACCGCCCGTCAGCCCGAGGAGGCGGAAGAAGTTGAGCATTTTGACATCGTCCACGATGCCGTACGGCCCTTCGAGGAAGGCGCGGATCGCCGGCTCGGACATCGAGCCTACGGCGTATAGAAAGAGCCCGAGCAGGATGTATTTGAGGCTGCGCAGTCCGATGTCCAGGCGGCGGGGCAGGCGGAAGGTGCGGCCGAAGGTCTGTTGGCCGAGACGCCAGAGGTACTCCGACACCGTTCCCACGGGACACAGCCAACCGCAGAAGCTTTTGCGGAAGATCCACGACATCGCCAGGAAGGCGATCAGCAGAAACATGCCCGCGGGGTGCAGTCGCGGCACCTGGCCGGTGGCGAGCAGCACCTTCAGATTCATGAGGGACGCGATGGGGAGCCAGCCCTCCACACCGGGCGGACGCCCGGCCCACACCGATTGCCCGCCGCTTTCGTAGTAGCGCACGAAGAGGTAGAACTCGACTCCGACCCAGACATTGAGCGCCAGAAAGGCCAATTGGAACGCGCGGCGCAGGGTTTGCGAACGATCGGGGGTGGCGCGCTTCAGCAGCTTCTTGCGGGGCCGGGCGGTGGGCGCGGGGGCTAGTGTGGCCATTTCCAGCTACCTCTGGTTCCAGAATATGGCCCGTGTGGGGCGCGGGGCAGTGACCTGAGTCACAAGACGTGGGCGGAAACCCGCGTTCGCCATACCGAGTAAAGCTCCTCGCGCTCTTGGGGGCTCAACGGAGCCGGATTCGGACTCGGCTGGTCTTCCAGGCAGTGATTGTGCACGTAGCAATCCAGCTTTTGCCGCATGGCGAGCCGTCCGCGGTGCAGCCGGGTTTTGACGACATCCGCGCTCAGGTCGAGGATCTGGGCGGTCTCCTCGGTGGAGAGCTCTTCGACGTCGCGCAATAGCACTACCGCGCGGTAGGACTGCGGAAGCTCGGTAATGATGCGGTCGAGCACGTTGCGCAACTCCGAGCGCAGCAGTTCGCGATCCGGCAGTTCGGCGATATCGGGGACTTCGGCGGTGGGCGGCAGTTCGTCGAGCGAAAGCTCGTGGGCGGGAGCGAAGACGCTCTTGCGGCGCTGCATCAGGCAGGCGTTCTTGGCGATACGGAAGACCCAGGCCCGCACCCGCTCCGGCTCGCGGAGCTGGTCGAAGTTCTCGAAGACCTTGAGGAGCGTTTCCTGGGCGACCTCCTCGGCGTCCTCCGGCCGGCCACACATCAGCCAACTGTAGTGAAACACCTTGGAGCGGAAATGATCGACGAATCTCTCGAAAGCATCCGTCTCGCCGGCGAGGAGAGAGCGCGCCAGCTCGGTCTCGCCCTGCTTGTCCACACCTCATTGTAGCGTGGCGTTTCGTATACCGCTTGCCGCCGGCTCGGTAACATGTTTCGATTCATGGCGGCTGTTTCCGAGCCGCGGCTGTTTCCGAGCCGCGACCCGCAGGGAGCGGTCTTTGCCGGGGTGTCACGTCATTTGGGAGTTCTGCATCTTGAGGTGTGATGGGCAAAATACTCGTCTTGCTGGCCGGCTCGACTCTGTGGGCACAGGAGCCGCTTTCCCTGCGCGATGCGGTGCAGGCGGCGTTGCGCGGCAACCACGCGATTCGGGCGGCGTCCGAGAGCATCCAGGCGGCCACGGCGCGCGTGGAGCAGGCGCGTGGAGGCCGTCTGCCCAAGCTCAACTACAGCGAGTCCTTCGCTCGCAGCGACAACCCCGTATTCGTTTTCGGCTCGCTGCTGACGCAACACCAGTTCGGCGAATCGAATTTCGCCATCGGGCCGCTCAACCGGCCGGACTCTCTGAACAACTTTCAGTCGCAGCTCGTGGTGGATCAGCCGCTGTACGATGCCGGGCAGACGCGCCGCGCGGTGAAGTCGGCGGACATGGGACGCCAGGTGACGGCCGAGGAGGCGCGCCGCGTGGAGATGGAAACGATCGCGGGAGTGGCGCGTGCCTATTACGGAGCGGTTCTCGCGGCCGAGAGCCTCGACAGCGCGGCGCTGGCCGTCCGCTCGGCTGAAGCCGATCTGCGCCGCGCCGGCGCCGTGCGCAACGCCGGGATGTCCACCGATGCGGACGTGCTCTCCATCCGGGTACACCTGGCGGGCGTGAACGAGCAGCGCATCCGTCGCGCGGCCGATCTGGATGTGGCGCGCGCAGCGCTCAACGACGCGCTGGGGTTGCCGCTCGACGCGCCGCACTCCCTGACCACTCCGTTGACAGCCGCAGCGATTCCCGATCCCGGATTGGACGGACTGGAGCGCGACGCCACAGGGCAGCGGCCCGAGGCGCGCCAGATGCGGCTGGCGACCAGCCTGGCCCGCACGCAAGCCGAAAGCGCGCGCGCGGGGCTGCTTCCGGAAGTCGGTTTTCGGGCGGTTTTTGAGGCCGACCGCGAGCAGTTCATCCGTCGCGGCGGCGCCAACTGGCTGGCCGCGGTGACGCTCCGC
>JBGPKH010000471.1:0-7262 GCA_041485845.1 Bryobacteraceae bacterium | reverse complement strand
CGTGTTTCTTCGTTGTAGGCAGGGATGATAATGGAGATGGACCGTCGCAAACGAAGACTTATAATAGCTTATTTCCCCTCCTAAGGAGCCCTTTTTGTCGCTGGAAGACGAGCTACTCAAGCAGCGCCTGTCGCGGATTCGCGAACTCGAGGCGTTGGGCCACCGGCCGTACGGCCAAAGATTCGAATTCACCCACACCATCCCGGAGGTGATCGCCGGCTACAGCGCGAAGACCGCCGAAGAACTGTCGCCTGAGATGCGCGTGCGCATCGCCGGGCGCATCATGACGCTGCGCCACATGGGCAAGGCCGGCTTCGCCCACTTGCAGCAATCCGGCGAGCGGCTCCAGATCTACGTGAAGAAGGACGCCGTGGGCGAGCGCGATTACCAGCTTTTCAAGCTGGTGGATTTGGGCGACATCATCGGGGTGGAAGGCCACCTCTTCCGCACCCGGACCGGCGAGCTGAGCGTACACGCGGAGAAGCTCGAGTTCCTCTCCAAGACGCTGCTTTCCATGCCCGAGAAGTGGCACGGTCTGGAAGACGTGGAAACGCGCTATCGGCAGCGATATCTGGATCTCATCGCCAATCCCGAAGTGCGTAAGGTGTTTGTCACGCGCGCGCGGATCATCGCTTCATTTCGCCGTCAACTCGAGGCTCGCGGCTTCATCGAGGTGGAAACTCCCATGATGCAGCCGCTTTACGGCGGGGCCACCGCACGGCCCTTCGTGACGCACCACAACACGCTCGATATCGATCTCTACCTGCGCATCGCGCCAGAGTTGTACCTGAAGCGGCTGGTGGTGGGCGGCCTGGAGCGGGTCTACGAAATCAATCGCAACTTCCGCAACGAGGGACTCTCGACCCATCACAATCCCGAGTTCACCATGCTCGAGTTCTACCAGGCCTACACCGATTATCGCGGCCTGATGGACTTTTCCGCCGAGCTTCTGGCGCAGGTGGCGCGGGATGCCACCGGATCGGGCGAAGTGGAATACCAGGGCCGCAAGCTCGACTTCAACTGCGTGGAGCGCTTCAGCATGCGCGAGGCCGTGGCGCACTTCTGGGAGGGCGAAGACCGTCCGGCGCTGGAGGACGTGGCGAATCCCGAGTGGCTGCTGCGGCACTCCGGCAAAGCCACCGCGGGGGAAGCGCTCACCGATATCTTTGAGCGGCGCGTGGAGGAGCAGCTCATCCAGCCGACGATGATCTACGACTACCCCGTAGAGACTTCGCCGCTTTCCAAGAACAAGCCCGACGATCCGGCATTCGTCGAGCGCTTCGAGATTTACGCGGCCGGCATGGAGATCGGCAACGCCTACACCGAGCTCAACGATCCGCAGGAACAGCGGCGGCGTTTCGACATGCAGTTGGCCATGCGCGAGCGCGGCGACGAAGAGGCCCACCAGATGGACGAGGATTACGTGCGCGCGCTCTCCTACGCCATGCCGCCGACCGGCGGCGAAGGCATCGGCATCGACCGCCTCACCATGATTCTGACCGGCTCGCGTTCCATTCGCGACGTCATCCTGTTCCCGCTGCTGCGGCCGGAAGGACCGATCGGCCTGATCGGCCTCATGCGCGATCTCGACAAGCCGCGCGGCGTGGACAAACCGTGACCTCGCGCTTCGAGCTGTTCGTCGCCAGCCGCTACCTGCGGGCGCACCGCAAGGAAGCGGTGATCTCGATCATCACCGTGATCTCCATTCTCGGGGTGGCCGCGGGCGTGATGGCCCTGGTCATCGCCCTCGCGGTGAACAACGGGTTCCGCAACACGCTGCAACGCAACATGCTGGGGGCCACGGCGCACATCGACGTGACGGCCAGGGAATCGGGCAACGGCATCGAGAACTGGCACGATCTCATCGAGCGGCTGCGCAAGCTGCCGCACGTCACGGCAGTCTCTCCCGCCCTCTACGCCACGATTCTCCTCAGCGGCCCGCTACAGTCCAAGGGGGCGGTGCTCAAGGGCATCGATGTGGATGCGGAACTGGCGATCAGCGAGGCGCTGCGCCACCTGAAGGCCGGCTCGCTCGACCGGCTCCGCGATCCCGCCGCCGATCCGCCGGGGATCATTCTCGGCTCGCGGCTGGTGGAAGACACCGGCATGGTGGTCAACTCCAAGATCTATGTCGTGAGTCCGCAGGGGGGCGCCCTCACGCCCATTGGGCCGCGGCCGTCCATCCGGCCATATTATGTGGCGGGCGTCTTTGAATCCGGCTTCTACGAAATCGACGACAACTGGGCGTTCACCTCCATCCAGGCCGCGCAGAGGATGCTCTCCATTCCGGATTCGGTTAATCGCATCGAACTGAATGTCGACGACCTGAACCAGGTGGACAGATACGCGCCGGAGATTCAGAAGGTGTCGGGGCCGGCTTACACTACGACCACCTGGAAGGAGCAGAACTATCAACTGATGCGCGCGCTGAACCTGGAGCGCATCGTGACCATCATTACCATCGGGCTGATCGAGATCGTGGCCGCGCTGAACATTTTCATCACGCTGGTGATGATGGTGATGGAAAAGTACCGGGATATCGCGGTGCTTATGTCGATGGGGGCGCGCCACACCCAGATCCGGCGGATCTTCATGCTGCAGGGCGTGCTGATTGGCGTCGTGGGCAGCGCGATCGGCCTGGCGGTCGGGTACTCGCTGTGCCATTACGCCGACCGGCACCACTGGATCAAGCTCGATCAGACCGTATACGCCCTGCCGTTCGTGCCGTTCGAGCCGAGGTGGATTGACGGGGTGTGGATCGCCGCGCTGGCGATCCTGGTGAGCTTTCTGGCGACGGTCTATCCCGCCAAAAAGGCCACCAGGATCGCGCCCGCGGAGGTGTTGCGGTACGAGTAATTACTGGCTCAGCGTGAAGTTCACGTCGATCTGCGTCACGACTTCCACTGGGTTTCCGTTCAGCAGAGTCGGCTGGTAGACCCACAACTTCACGGCTTCGAGCGCCGCCGGCACCAGCAAAGGATGGCCACTGAGCACCTCCAGGTTCTGCACGGCGCCATCTTTCCCGATGATCGCCGAGAGCTTCACGGTTCCCTGGATGCGCGCCGCCTTGGCGTCCGGCGGGTAGACCGGATGAGGCTGCCGGATCAGCTTTACCTGTTGCACGCTTCCGCCGATCTTGATGCGCTCGGGCGCCGCGGGCTGGGCGTCCGGGGCGGAGATGGCGATAGCCGCGTCCCCGGAGGAGAGCGCGGTCGACACTCTGAGGTGTTCGTCAAACTCCTTCACAGCCGTGGAAACCCTGGCCAGAGAATCCGCGGAGAGCGTCTCGCCTTCGCGAATCGGGAGCCTGGAGAGCAGTTCGCTCTTCATCTGGTCGGAGAGACCGATTACGCTGATGCTCTTCACGGTGCGGCCCATGGGTGATTGCGCAGCCATTCTCGCTTCCACTTCCTTGCGCGCGGCCTCGAGCCTGGCCATCGCCTGCGCCCGCGCCTGAGCGGCATTCTCATTTGGCCGCGGGTCGGCGGGCGCCGTGATGGCCGCGACGGTTCTCCCACCGGCTACCATCTGGTCTTGTGGCCCATTCACTTGGAAGACGATGTTCACCAGCCGCGTGGTTCCCGCGGCCTCCGCTTTGAAGTGCCATTGCAGAACCGATTGCTGCACCGCCTTGCGCAATTCCTGCGGTCCGCTCAACACGCGCGCCTCGCTCACGTTGCCGCTGCCATCGAGCACCGCCTCGACAGTCACGGTTCCCTGAATGCCGCGGGTGCGAGCCGTCTCGGGATAAGTGACCGGCGACCGGTGCAACAGCGCGGCGCCGCCGGTTTCCACGGTGATGCCGGGGGCGTCGTTCACCACCTGCGGCGCCGCCGCCAATGGGAAAGTGCCGGTTACGAACCAGCACGCCGCGGCTAGAATCCCCAGCCCGGCGGCCAGCCCGGAAATCAATCTCGTCTTGGACATCCGAACCTCCTTCAAAATGGAAACTACTCTCTGTTTGAGGTGCCGCTTACGGAGAAACAGCGGCGCCGGGGCCAGGTCAAGCTGCGGCGTCGCGCCTGCGATCGTCAGCAGCGCATCTACGTACTCATCGCGCGCCTGCGTGCGCTCCACTACTTCGCGGTCCACCGCCTGCTCGCGCGCGAGTTGGATTTCGCCCAGCAGCCACCAGATCGCGGGATGGAACCAGAAGACCGCGCGCACCAGTTCTTCGGTCACGGTGAAAAGCCAGTCGCGCCTTTCGACGTGCCGCAGTTCGTGGCAGAGGATGGCTTCCTGAATGCGCGGATACAGCTCCGGAAAACCGGCCGGGAGAAGGATCACCGGCTTGCGCACGCCGAAAGTCACGGGGCTGGAAATCTCCTCCGAAAGGAAAATCGGGCAGCCGTTCCGGATGCCCAACGGCTTCGCATGCCGCCGATACCGGCGTAGCCGCCACAGGCCCAGGCCGAGCCATGCCAGCCGCCCTACGGCGCCGACGGCCAGCAGAATCAGCGCGATCCCGGTGCGCGGCAACTCCCGCGCGGACTTCGAGCTGGACGGAGCGGCGGAGACTATGGTAGTCGAGACCTGCACGGTGTCCGACACCACAGCGCGGCGCCACGGCCGCACCGCGGGCAGCAGCAGGCACGCAACCAGCAGGATGTGCCAGTAAACCAGCTTCGCGCCCGGCAATCGCAGCCGCAAGACGGCGGGCACGAATGCCGCCAGCCCCACCAGCAGCCCGATCTGCAAACTGTAGGCTACCAGGTTGTCCCAGATGAGTTGGGTGCTCATGACTTCCTCCGCAACTGCGCGATCTCCTCCAAGTCTTCGCGCGAAAGGTTGTGCTCCTCGACCAGGTGAACCAGCAGCGGCTCGGCGGAGCCGTTGAACACGCGGTTGACGAAATCGCGCACCATGTCGCCGATCACCTGCCGCTTGGGCTGCGCGGGCCGGTAGACATGGGCGCGGTCGGCCTGGTTCTTCTTGAGGTACTGCTTCTGTTCCAGGATCTTCATCATGGTCATGACCGTGGTGTAGGCGACCTTGCGCCGCTCGAGCAACGTCTCGTAGACGTCGCGGACGGTCACGCTGTCGCGTTCCCACACGATCTTCATGATTTCCAGTTCCTGCCCGGTCAGGGTGAGGCTTCGACGTCTCATACTAATTTATTAGTACTAATTGGGGCGGATGTCAAGAGAAAAAATGCAACGCCACGTCCGCCGCGCACGTGCGACGTGCTGGAAGCGTATCTGGCCGACTTCTCCGTCCTCTATTCGAACTACCTTTTGTGTTTTACCTGGGCCGCGGTTCGGAACGAGAGCCTGCGCAAGGGACACCCAATGAGTTCGGCCGGCGCTTGGATCGCCACCGCGCTGGTTCTTGCAGCGCCGCTCGTGACGTCAACTGGACGCAAACGCACAACCCGTAGAAGCGGCCTGATTTCGAGCCCGCGCGGCGCACTGGCCCGGATCGGAAATAGATGGCCGGCGCGCCCCGGAAGCGAGATGGAAGTCCGGGCAGGCTCATTTTAGCGCCCCGTCTGCGCGTACAAGAAATCCCGCAACCGCAAATACCACTCCGCTCCGAACAGCCGCGGCGGAAACCAGTAGTTCGTCCGCAGCAGCCCGATCACCCGCCGGTCGATCGCGTCCTTCCCCGCGATCTCGCGGCCGAGCGATCCCGCCAGCGCCATGTCCTGCACGGCATTCCGCCGGATGATTCCGCGCAGCGTGAGGGGATGGGGATCCGTTCGCAGCGGCACGCCCGCGAGATACTCGCGCACGGCGTCGAGCGCCGCGGCGTCGGCCCCCTGCTCGATGGAGGGCAGAACCGTCGGCCGGGTGGCAGCCGCGATATCGGGAACCCGCGCCTCCATCACCCGCAACTCCATCGGCCGCACGGTCCAGTCGGCAACCTTCAACTGCACCTCCAGCCGGAAACGGGCTACTTCGGCATTCGGCGGCGCCCAAAGCTCCAGCAGGTAGAGGCGCGTGTTCTGCCCCTCGATGCCGTCGTCGGGGTCGGGCATGGTTCCGAAATCGGGGAGGCGGTTGACCTCCACCAGAGTGTCGGGCACCCAGCCCTGGCTGGTCTTCACGAAGTGCTCTTTGTAGAGTGCCACCCGGCAGGCGTCCAGCGGGTTGGTGGCCACGTACAGCAGGTACGATTCCTTGGCCGGCACCGAGACCGCGATGTGAAAGGCGGCGAACGCGTTGCGCGCTACGGCGGGCGAGAGGATCTCGCGGGGCGCGATCGCCCGATCGGCAGCCACCACGCTGCCGAACGGATCGCCCCGGCGAAACTCGGGGTAGATATCGACCGACTGCGCGCGTGCCACGGCGGCTAATGCGAGGAGCAACCACGCTGGCGGAAGGCCGATTGACAATCGGCCGCAGGTTGACAACCTGCCCCACAAGCGCGCGCAAAACTGCAGTGGCAGGCTGAAAGGGCTATTCATAGCGCAGCGCCTCGGTGGGATTCAGATGCGCCGCCCGATTTGCCGGAAGAATTCCGAAGATCAGACCCACCAGGCAGGAGACGCCGAAGGCGACCACGATCGCGATGGGCGAAATCGGAATCCGGATGTCCGCGAACAGTTGCACGCTCAACGGAATCGCCACGCCCACCAGGATACCCAACAGGCCGCCGGTCAGGCTCACCATCATCGCCTCCACCAGGAACTGCAGCAGAATCTCCCGGGCTGAAGCTCCCACGGCCAGCCGCACGCCGATCTCACGGGTCCGCTCCGTCACCGTCACCAGCATGATGTTCATGATCCCGATTCCGGAGATCAACAGAGTAATCGCGGAAACCAGGATCAGGACCAGCGAAAGAATCAGGGAGATGTTCTTGGCGGCGTTCAGAATCGCGGTGAGGGTGTCCACACGGTAGCTGGCTCCGGGGCGGTGCCGCCCGGCGACGATCTCGTGTACCCGCTGGGCCACCCGCTCCACCTCGGGCGCCGAGCGCACCTGGACGTACAGCGGGTCGATGCGTTCGACCGGGGTGAAGTAGCGCAAAACCGTGGCCGGGACCAGAATCGTGTCGCGCTCCACTTCCGATTGGCCGAAGGTCTCCACCTTTTCGTGAAACGTCCCGATCACGGTGAACTGCAAGCCGAAGAGCCGGATCACCTGGTTCAGCGCGGCGCCCTGGCTGCCGAACATCCGCTGCGCCAGTTTGTCGGTGAGCAGTCCAACCTTGGTGCGCAGCGTGACATCGCCTTGGTCCAGGAACCGTCCGGAGCTGATCACGATGTTGCGCACCGACCGGTAGGCCTGGTCGGTGCCGATCACCTTGACGTCCTGCTCCTT
>JBGPKH010000470.1:0-7262 GCA_041485845.1 Bryobacteraceae bacterium | reverse complement strand
GCGGTGAGAGGGCGGAGGCATCCGGTCATCTGCTCCAGGTCCTCCGCGGTCACGTCCAGGGAGGGCGCGGCCGCGGTGGGAGGGCGGAGGCATCCGGTGACGGGTTTGGGGGAACGCCTCATAGGCGCCAAAATAAAGCCTGCTCTTTTGTGATGACTTGCCGAACTTCTGTCTCCGAATGCAACTTTCCCGGATTGGATTTGGCGCCGCCACGCCGGAGCCCCGGTTTTCCGAGTGTCCGGCCACTCGACCGGAATGCGGATTGGGGACCGCTCCTGAAGCGCTCTGGAACCCGGAAAAAACAGCGGTGAGCTGTCTACCAAGTGCGAGGCGGCGCCGCTTGGCGCATGTTGCCCCACGATCTGCCACATGGAATCCATGCCCCCGGTGGTCGCGCCAAATTTTGCGCCCGGCAATTCTCTCGTGACCCAGGTACAATCATTGAGGATGTGCCTGTGCCGTTTGGCCGTCCGCGCGACCCCTCGATGAAGCAGCGTAGCGAGTTTCACGAGTTGCAGCAGCACGTGCTCTCCTGTCTGCGCCGGTCGTCGGGGCCGGGCCAGGTTCGAGTGAGCGTGTAAATGCCCGAGGACAAGAACGGCGGCGAGCCCAATTACCTCAAGGAAGCCTTCCACTGGCAGTACAACAAGATTGCGCTGCTCGGGGCGGCGGCGTTCGCCGCGGTCTCGGTCAGCGCTCTGCCGTTGGTGCTGGTGGCCGGGCTGGAGCTGATTTACCTCAGCACCATTCCCAACAACAGCCGCTTCCAGAGGCTGGTCCGTTCCTGGAAATACGAAAAGGAAAAGCTGGACCGGCAGAAGAGCCTCAGCGCCCTGTTCTACGAACTGCCGAAGGAAATGCAGGCCCGCTACGCCAACCTCGACAACGTCTGCAAAACCATCCGCGCCAACTACACGCGGCTCACCTCCACCTCCCAGATGTTCGTCGACCAGATGGAATCCAAGCTGGAAGGCCTCTCGCAATCCTACATCCGGCTGCTCAACTCCGCGTTCCACCACCGCGAATACCTGCGCGCCACCAATGCCGACGCCATCAAGCGGGAAGCTGCGCAGTTACAAAAGGAAATCAATTCCGATCCGCCCAAAGTGCAGGAGATCAACCGCAAGCGCATCGAGATCCTGACCAAGCGTGTGGAGAAGCACCAAAAGGTCGAGGAAAACTGCGAGGTGATCGACGCGCAGTGCGCGGCGATTGAAGACGTCCTTCAGTTGATCCGCGACCAGTCGGTCACCATGCACGACCCGCAGCAGCTCAGCGAGCATTTGGACAGCCTGGTCAAGGACGTGGAGCAGACCGAAGAGACCGTGCGGCAGGTGGAATCGATCTTCGACGTCTCCCCGCTGGCGACCCCGGAGTTCGAGACTGGGCCGATTTCGCGGAATCGGATCCGGGGCTGAAGCGTGGGACCGGCCTCCCGGCCTGTCCGCCCGTTACAATTGAACCTATGGCCACCGCCACCACTCCGCTGGAAGCGCTGCCCGCCTGGGCGCGCGAACTCTCCGAGAAATACTACTCCGGCGTCACCTCGATGTTCGTCCTGCACGGCAACGTGTGCGACCTGGCTCCCTGGAAGCGCAACGGCGTCACGGAGTTTCTGCCCCTGCAACGCTTCCTGCGCGAGGCGCTGTTCAGCGGCCGCGACCTGGTGCTGTTCTACGATCGCGGCGGCGGCCTCAGTTTCGGCCATCCCGATATGAAGGCCGATTTCGAGCGCTCCCTTCGCGGCTACGACAGCTTCCATGGGACCAACTTCTCGAATGGCCTGCCGCGCAATCCCGATGGCGTGCTGAACCTCCTCGACAACTACCTGCGCCTGCGCCTGCTCGACAAGAAGAAGATCGCGGTGGTGGCCGATTTCGCCGAGACCATCGCGCCGGCGGGCGACAGTTCCAGCATGCCGGCCGAGGACCGCAACTCGCTGGTGATCCTGAAGCGGTGGGCGCAGAACCCCATCTTCCTCCAGGCCGACGTCACGTTTTGCCTCATCGCCGAGAACCTGATCGAGCTCAACCTGGGGCTGGTGCAAAACCCCGGCGTGTCTTCCATCCAGATTCCGCTCCCCGTGGAATCTGAGCGCCTGGATTTCATCCACGCCCAAATCGCCGCCAAGCCCCTGCCGCCGGGATCCGACGTAACCCCCGAGGCACTCGCCACCCTCACTGCCGGTCTCAAGCGCGTCCAATTGCAGGGTCTCATGTCCGACTCCGTCGAGAACCAGCGCCCGCTCACCCTGAAGTTCCTGGTGAAGCGCAAGAAGGACATGATCGAGGCCGAGTCCGGCGGGCTTCTGGAATTCGTGCAGAGCCGCTACGACCTTTCGATGGTGGCGGGCCACGAACCGGCCAAGAAGAAGCTGTACGATGCCGCGCGGGCGATCCGCGCCGGCAGGACCGACGTGGTGCCCATGGGCTACGTGATCTGCGGCCCCGTGGGAACCGGCAAGACGTTCCTCACCACCTGCTTCGCCGGCGAGATCGGCATCCCCGCCGTCACCCTGAAGAACTTCCGCAGCATGTGGCAGGGCGTCACCGAGGGCAATCTCGAACGCATCCTGAACCTGCTCAAGGCCATGAGTCCGATCGCCGTGATCGTGGACGAAGCCGATGCGCAACTGGGCAACCGCTCGTCGTCGGGCGATAGCGGCGTCTCCAACCGCGTGTTCGCGCAGATCGCGCAGTTCATGGGCAACACGGAAATGCGCGGCAAGGTGGTTTGGTTCCTCTTAACGTGCCGTCCCGACCTGCTTCCCGTGGACCTCAAGCGCCAGGGCCGCGCCGAAGAGCACATCGCGCTCTTCTATCCGCACACCGACGACGAGCGCCTGGCCATGCTGCGCGCCATGCAGAAGAAGAGCGGCATGCAGATCGCGTCCCCCGACGCCGAGCAGTTCTTCCTGAAGAACTCAGCCGGGCTCTCCGGCGCCGACGTGGAAGCCATCCTGATCCGCGCCCGCATGAAGAGCGCGCTGGAGAACGACACGGCGCTCGACGAGGACGATCTCAAGACCGCGCTGGAGGACTTTATCCCACCGTCATACCCCACCGAGATCGAATTGCAGACGCTGTGCGCGGTCCTGGAATGCACCAGCAAGAGCCTGCTGCCCGAGCAGTACCGCAACATCGATCGCGGCGAAGTCATCCGGCGGACGAACGAGCTCGCCGGTCTGACACGGGGGTGAAGTTTCGCTCTTTCCGATCTCTTTCACCGATTCGGCGGTATAATACGACTGGAGACCTCGGTAACCCTGATTGCCACAGGAGGTATCGGCCATGTCCGGCGATTTTCGTCATCGGATCCAACGGCGAGGGGAACTGCTCCACACCACGCTCGAGGGCGCAATCCTCTCCGCCACTTCGCTGTTCTTTACGCTTTTGACCTTGATCGTTCTCTGCTTCGGTCTTCTTGTCTTTCGGGCGGGTTAGTCTGCCAGAGAGAACCGTAAGGGACCGCCCGGCTGAGGTCGCGGCGAAGAACCGGCGAAAATACCCGGCCCGCACCGGCCGCGTCCTAATGCCCTTTGGTGGGCCGCCGCGGCCCATCGGGACCTCTCCCTAACGGTCGCGGGTCGGTAACGCTTCCGCCAAAGCCTCGATGTCGGTATCCGCGCCCGACCAGGTGATCAGTCCGGGGAGAAAGCCGCGACACTCGTCGGCGTGGAACGGCAGAACCCGAACCGTGTAGCCGTACAGGCCGCTTCTCCGGCAAGGCACCGTCGTGGCCTCGAAGAAGTAGACCCCCTCCCGCCCGCCCGCGGGTTGCATGGGAATGGGCACGGCATCCGTCATCTCATCGTCGGCCGCGACGCGTCCCAGGTAAAGTTCCACCGCGACCTCGTCCGGGCCGATCGCGCCCAGCCGCACACGGGCCTGCACCCGGAAATCGCGTCCTACCGTGAGTCCCATCCCGGGCACCGCATCCACGCTTTCAATCCGGACTTGGCTCCAATGAGCGCGCATCCGCGAATCCCATGCCGCCAGGGCCCTGGCGCGCGCCGATCCGTCGGCGATCAATTGCTGCGACCTGGCGTGCGCCGTCACATAGAAGTCCGACGCGTACTCCTTCACCATCCGTTGGGTGTTGAAGGAATAGAGTGTCGCGATGGAGCTCTTCATTCGCGCGATCCAGCGCCGCGGAAGGCCGTCCGCACTCCGCTCATAGAAGCTCGGAACGATGTCCTGTTCCATGAGATCGTACAGCGCCTCCGACTCCACCTGGTCCTGGTATTCCGGGTTGTCATAGTTCTCCCCTTGCCCGATGGCCCAGCCGATGAACGTGTTGGCGGAACCCGCCGCCTCCCAAGCTTCATCCCACCATCCGTCGAGCGTGCTGAAGTTGAGCGCGCCGTTGGCCATGGCCTTCATGCCGCTCGTCCCGCTGGCTTCGAGCGGGCGCAGCGGCGTATTGAGCCAGATGTCCGAGCCCTGCACCAGGTAGCGGCTCACCGCCATGTCGTAGTCTTCCAGGAACACCAGCCGGCGCCGGAGATTCTTCCGTTGTGACAGCTTGACCACTTGCTGGATGAGCGCCTTGCCGGCGTCGTCGCGCGGGTGCGCTTTGCCGGCGTAGAGAATCTGCACGGGCCGGTCCGTGCGGTTGAGGATCCGATCGAGCCGCTCCACGTCGCGCAGCAGCAGGGTTGCCCGCTTGTACGTGGCGAACCGCCGCGCAAACCCGATGGTCAGCGCATCCGGATCCAGCACTTCGTCGGCGGCGTCGATTTCCGCTTGCGATGCGCCGCGGCGCTTGAGCTGCAACCGCAGGCGGCGCCTGGCAAACGAAACCAGGCGTTCCCGGCGCCGCTCGTGCGTTCTCCACAGTTCCTCGGCCGGAATGGCCTCCACGCGGCGCCACAGGCTGGCGTCGGCGTGTTCCTCCCGCCACTTCGGTCCCAGATAGCGGTCGTAGAGCTGGTTCATCTCGTTCGAGATCCACGAACGAAAGTGCACGCCGTTGGTCACGTGGCCGATCGGAATCTCATCCTCGGGCACACCCGGCCAGATCGCCTTCCACATCCGGCGGGACACCTTTCCGTGAAGCTTGCTCACGCCGTTGCTGGATGCCGCCATGCGTAGCGCCAGCACCGTCATGCAGAAATCCTCGCTATCGTTGGCGGGATTCTGCCGTCCCAGCCCCAGGAATTCGGCGCGCGTGAGCGACAATTTCTGCATGTACTCCGTGAGGTGACGGCCGATCAGCGGAGCCGGGAAGTAATCGTGCCCGGCGGGCACCGGCGTGTGCCCGGTAAACACCAGGCCGGCGGATGCCACGGCGCGCGCCTCCTGGAAAGAGAGGCTGTGCTTCTCCATCAGCGTCCGCACCCATTCCAGGCCGAGAAACGCCGAGTGGCCCTCGTTCATGTGGCAGACCGTGGGCTCCAGTCCCAGCGCCTGCAAGGCGCGATATCCGCCGATCCCCAGAAGGATCTCCTGTTTCAGCCGCATCTCGAGATCGCCGCCGTAAAGCTGGTGAGTGATCGCACGGTCTTCCGCGCGATTCGCCGGGAGATTGGTGTCCAGCAGGAAGAGCGAAACCCGGCCGACCCGCGTCCTCCATACCTGTGCCGCCACCACCCGGCCGTCATACGTCACCTCCACCGTCAGCGGACTTCGGTCGGCGCGTAGTTCCCGCGTCAGAGGGAGATTCTGAAAGTCGTTGCTCTGGTAGGATTCCTGCTGCCACCCCGCGGCATTCAGGTATTGACGGAAGTAGCCCTGCTGATAAAGCAGTCCGACACCCACGAGCGGCACTCCCAGGTCGCTGGCCGATTTCAAATGGTCGCCGGCCAGCACACCGAGGCCTCCGGCAAATACCGACAGGCATTCCGTCAAGCCGAATTCCGCTGAGAAGTACGCCACGAGCAGCCCCTTAGCCTGCGAGTAGGTGCGGCGGTACCAAGTGGATTCGGCCGCGAGGTAAGAGATCAGGTCCCGTGCCGCGCGATCCAGGTGCGCGAGGAACGACTCGTCCCGGGCTGCCGCTTCCAACTGCGCCTGGTCGACCGTCCCCAGCATCAGCACGGGATTATGGCCGGTGGTTTCCCACAAATCGCTGTCCAGCCGCCGGAAAAGCTCGATCGTGTCGTGGTCCCAGGCCCAACGCAGGTTGTAAGTCAACGGCCGAAGAGCCTCGAGCGGCGCCGGCAGGGATGGAGCGACATGAAATGTATGGACGGGCTTCATATCCTGATTGTAGTATTTCAGGACTGTTTATCTTGGATAATTTGGCGAGGCGGTTTCCGTTTGTAGTGGGCCGCCGTCTACTTTGGCCGGATCGGTGCCGGATTGGTGTGCGGGCCCGCGTAGTAGACGGTCACCTTCCGGGCTTTCGGATCAGGAACATAAAACACCCGATCTCCAACAGTGAGTTCATACTCCCAAGCTCCGGCATTCCGTTTGCCGCGTAGCGGGAAAATCCGCCGCGGTCTGACGACCATTGGCGTACGACGGAGGTAATCGTAGCACTTGGCTGTGTTGGCCGCTGCCGTCTGGATCAGTTCTTACCAGTCTCGGTTGACCCGCTCGTTCTCTGCGACCACGGTCCGGAGCGTTTCCTCAGCTCCCGACTGCTCTGCCTTTTGGGGCGCCGCCAGTGCCTCCTCAGACATCGTCGCCGCAATCGGCCGTCAACGTTGGCTCTATAAGCGGAACCTCATCAGTTGGTGCGGAGAATGCGGCAGACAGCGCCTCACTGCGCAAAGCTACAGAGCTCTCGTGCCATTCGTGGAGCACAGCGCCAAAATCGTCCCACGAGATCTCGGCATCCGCTGCACGACGAAAGGCTCCATGCGCCTCCGCCAGAAAGCCCCTGAGTTCGTCCATATCGAAGGCGTTAAGCCACTCAAATGCGTGTCCAACTGGAACTTGTTCACCAGCTTGTCTATATGAAGAGATCGCCGTGACCAGATCAACCATATGTCTGGCGTTTGATACTGCCTCCATCATTCGGGACGCGTCTTTGCGCGGAAGGAGCGCGTATGCCTCATCGTTACGGGTGATTGTCACGGGCCGGTTCTTTGCCTCATCGAGCACCTGACCGGCACGGCGATTCAGATCGGTGGCAGTGAAAATCTCGTCTCCAAAAATCGGTATCTTCTCAGTATCTCGGGGAAATCATGGAGATTCCCAGGAGGAGCCGAGTTGGAGATCGTTCGCCCGTTGCTGAATGAGATCCGCCAGAGAGGGCATCTTGCGGGTGCCACCGATGCGGTCGCGCAGGTAGTGGAAGAAGTTCACTCCCAGCTT
>JBGPKH010000469.1:0-7276 GCA_041485845.1 Bryobacteraceae bacterium | reverse complement strand
GGCATTCGAAACCGAGCCGCGGCCGTCAGCGGACTCCGCCACTCCGCCTGGTGCATCCAAGGGGTAAAATGAGTTTCCGGTCTGATTTGGCCGAAGGCTGCGGGCCAACGGGAGGGAAAAGCTTCGTGTCCAGATTCTAGCGACAGGCTGAAGCCTGTCCCACGCTACTTCTTGCGAATAATGATGCGGCCGTTGACCGTGTAGAAGCTCGATTCCGTGCCGCCGCCGTTGATATTGCCGTATACCGTACGGTCGAATTCCACGCGGAAGCGGGTATCGCCGGTGGCGTTCGTGGTGGCCGGCTGGCCGCCGCTCAGCTTCATCTCGAAGTCGCTCCAGATGGAGCCGCGAACCGCGCGGAGTTTCAGGTTGGCTTTGGTGTCGCCGGGGAGCGTGACGTCGATGCTGCCGTTGGTGGTGCTGAACGACATGGGCTTGCCGGGGTCGACGCGATCCATGGTCACCTTGATCGAGCCATTTGTGGAGTTGGCCACCACGGTCCCAGAAATGTTGGTGAGCGCCACGCGGCCATTGGTGCTGGTGGCTTCCACCTCGCCGTGGACACCGTCCGCTTCGACGTGTCCATGAGTGGACCTGAGGTGCAGCGAGGTGTCGGCGGGCACGCTGATCACCAGGTTCTCCGGTCCGGGAGTGCTGGCGCGGATGGTGACCACGTTGTCCTCTTCTTCGACCACCAGGCCGCGTGACGGCAGGTCGATGCGCTTCAGGCCGTCCACGGTGCGGTCGTCGCCACCGCGGCCGGCCCGGATGGAAGGCGGCGTCTCGACAATGACTTCTTTGCCGTTGTAGGTCTTCACCGTGATCGAGCCGTGAGTCGAGGCCGCGTTGACCACCCGCGGATGAGTGGTATTTCTGGCGGGCACCACCACGCGGTTGCCCGTGGTGTCTTGAGCGCAAGCCAGCGCGCAGACGATTAGTGTGAGGCCCGGGAGGGCCGGAGTTCGTTTCATCGGAATGTCCTTTTAGAAAGTCAAAAACTTTTCGAGTGCAGCCGGATGGCGCCGTTCAGGGCGTTAAACGTCAGTTCCGGTCCACCGGCGCCGGTCCGCGCCTCCATCGATCGGCGGTCCGAGCGATATACAAATTTGCCGTTCACGTTCTCCCCGCTGGCGGTGGTTCGCGACGGGCGGGTCGTGATGTCGAAATCCGTGTAGATGCCGCCGTTGAGCGTATGGAAGTTCAAGTCGGCATTCAGCCCCGGCTGAAAGTAGACGTCCATCTTGCCGTTCAGCGTGCGGAATTCCGTGTTCTTCGACGGGTTCTTGCTGAACGATACCTTCACCGGTCCGTTGAGCGTGCGGACCTTGCCCGAGCCTGAGACCTCCTGCATGTCGATGCCGCCGTTGAGGCCGTCGATCTCGAAATCGCCGGTGGTCTTCTTGACTTCGATTTCCCCCGAATTGATGGTCTTCAGAACCAGCTCGGTGGCCGCGGGAACCTGGATTTCGTAATCCAGGATCACGCGGTATCCGTAGTAGTCGTCGCCCCGGTAATTCACGCCGCCGTGGTTGCGGAAGGGGCCGTCCACATAGAGCCGGACGTAGTTGCCCTGTTGCGACATGTCGAGCTTGACGTCGCGCTTCGCCTCGGCCAGGGCTTCATTTGAATCGGCGCCGATGTGCTTCTGCACGCTCACCTGAACTTCCTTGCCCGAGTACCCGGTGACGTGCACAAAGCCGCTGATGTTGTCCACCAGCAGCTTGGCCGGACCCGAGCCGGCGGTCACATCGAAGTTGCGCTTGATGGTCTCCTGATCCTGCACGCGCCAGTCGCGCCATTCCCGATCGCGGCGCTGCGCCAGACCTAGCATGGGGAGCAGCGCGAGCAAGATTGTGGCCCGCCTCACCGTAACACCTCCAGTTTTTGTACACTCGCAGCGGCGCGAATCCGCACCTCTTCGTTGGCCTCCTTGTCCTGCGCCAGCTTGCGCAGCGCGGGAACGGCCTCCTTGTCGTTGAACTGCACCAGCAGGTCGGCCAGGGCGATCTGCACCAGCGGCGAATCCTGCACGGGGAGCGAATCCACCAGCGCGCGCCGCACCTCCCCGTTGTTGCCGAACTTCGCCAGCGCATCCACTGCCGAGAGCCGGACGTTCACGTTGGAATCGTGATTCACGGCGTGCAGCAAGGCCTGCTCCACCTGCTGATCGGGCTGCGTCACCTGGTAGCTGTAAGTGACGCCCCGCAAACGGGCGCTGGGCGAATCCTGCTGCAACATCGAGAGCGTCACCAACTGGCGCAGGTCCTCGATCTGTCCCCGCAGTTGGGCCAATTCCGGGTTCACCGTCACGACGGGCCGCGGCTCGGCCAGATAGCGGCCGCCCAGGACGCCGGCAATCAGCAGGGCCGCCGAGAAGGCCGCCTGCCAGGCCGGATGCGCGGGCCACAGCCCCGCCCACCAACTCTTCCGCGGCGCGACGTACACCTGCCTGCGCTGCGCCTCCTGATAACCTTCCTGGTAGGCCGCCAGCGTTTCCAGGAAACGGGTACGCATGGCTTGACCCGGTTCGAGCTCAGGCATGGATTCAAGACCTCTCCACACGACTCCCAACTCGGCCATGTCGGCACGGCAGGCGGAGCACGTATCCAGATGGTCGATTACTTTCTCTCGTGCCGCCGGGTCCAACCGGCCCGCGAGGCACTCCGGAATCTGTTCTCGAATGCGATCGCAAATCATGATGCCCGTTCTCCACCGAGCGCGAAGAACCGGTCGCCCAGTTCGCGCAACGCACGGTAGACCCTGACTTTGACCGTCCCGACTTCGCACTTCAACACCGAGGCGATCTCGTCGTATTTCAAATCCTGGAAGCGGCTCATGACCAGCACCTCGCGCTTCTCGCGGGGCAGCGCCGCGAGGGCGCGGTGCAGGAGCGCGACTTCCTGCCGGTTCTGAACCTGGCGGTCCTGGAGCGTTTCGGAGCTGCCGAACTCGCCCGCATTGTCCGGCATGGCGACTTCCACCTTGCGCCGGCCCGCCTGATCCATATAAACGTTGCGCCCGATCTGGTACATCCAGGCGCGGAACGATGTTTCCGCCTGATAGGTGTGGCGGTACTTCAAGATGCGAAAGAAGACCTCCTGTACCAGGTCCTCGCTCGCCGCGCGATTGCCGCTGAGGTGCATGAAGTAGCGGAACAGAGCCCGGTGGTGGCGGTCGAAGAGCGTTTCGAGCTTTCCGACGTTGCCCGCCCGGACTTCCTGCATGATCTGTTCGTCCTCCAGGTCTTGCCTCCGTTTACATCATGCAATACTGGCGGGCGGGAAAAAGGTTACGGGAAAACGGGGGTTGGGGGCTGGGGGTTGGGGGCTGGGGGTTAGGGGTTGGGGGCTGGAGACTCGCGGATTGGGACTCCGGCGTCGCAGCGGCAACCCCCGGCGTCGAGCCTGCCGGGCGCGAGTCGCGGGCCTTCGCCTCAACACAGCCCCAATCCCCAGCCCCCAGCCCCCAACCCCTGCGTTGGTTTGTCCACACCTGTGCCAGACGCGCACGAGTGCGCGGCGGCAGTGTGTTGAGGCAAAATAGAAGATTAAGCTCAAATACAATGAGGCGTACGTGAAGACTTTTTCGAGCGGTTTGTGTGTTTCTCTGCTTTGGATCTTTCCGGTTGCAGCGCAGCAACAGCCGCCTGCCATTCCACCGGCGGCCAATCCGCCGCAGGAGCAGACACCGCCGCCGGAGCCAACGCGAATGGGTATCCGGCCGGCGCCTCCGGCGCTTCCCAAGATCCCGGATGTGCGGCAACCCGGAGAGACCGGCTACTGGGTGGGAGCGATGGGCTGGTTCCCGGCACAGGCGCCGGTGTTCGACAAGGGGCACAGCGCGGCGTTCACGGAGGCCAGCCGGGCGCGGTTGCTGGGCAAGCCCAAAGCAGCGGAGGGCGCAGAGGTGGGCTTGGCGTTGGGCCTGCACAATGCGCTGCGGCTTACGTTCTTCCAATCGCAGGCGTCGGGCAACTTCAACAGCGCCAACACGCTGCATGTCTTTGACCAGACCTATGCCGCGGACACCTATGTTTCCACGAACTACAAGCTGCAAAACGTCAAGCTGTCGTTCGACTACCTGACGTGGCCGTATCCGGTGGAGAGCCGCCGATTCCGTTTGAAGACGCTTTGGGGGCTGCAATACACGTCGATACGCTCGACGTTCGACGCGCCGTTGCTGCCGCTGGTGGACGCGGCGACGGGCGCTCCGTTTGTGGATGCCAGCGGCAACCCAATCAGCTACATAGGGACGGGGACGCGATGGTTCGCCTCGCCGATTCTGGGCATCGGACTGCAGCAGTTCGTTTCGCGCCATTTCCGGGTGGAGGCCAACGCCAGCGGATTCACGATTCCGCACCACAATTCGATCTGGGATGCCGATGGTTCGGCCAACATCCGGTATGGGCACTTTGAAGTGCGGATCGGCGGGAAGGCGTTCCACTACAAGACGTCGACGCAGTCCGAATTCTATCTGAAGAACACGATGGGGTCGGGGTTCGTGGGGCTGCGCTGGTATTCGCAATAGCGGTACGGCCGGCGGGTCTCTCACCGCCAATGGCTTGCCAGGGGAGAGCTGCAAATTCATTTGCGGTTTGCGTTACGGCTTGCGGGCGAAGACATACGCTCGGCGGCTCTGGTACTCGACCCCGGGGTAGGGGTCCCGCTCGATGACTTCCTGGAGTTCGAAGCCCGCGGCTGCCAGCCCGTCCTTGATCTCGCAGGTGGGGTAGAAGATGAAGTCCAGCGATACGGCCTCTCCCCACCATTCGTCTTTGTGAAGGATTTCGCTGCCGATGTGGAAGGCCAGCAGCAGCACGCCTCCCGGCCGCAGCACCCGTTTCAGCTCGGCGAGGGCGGTCACGAGGCCGCTGCGCGGAATATGAACGATCGAGTAGAGTGCGGCGATCCCGCCAAAGGTCCGGCCGGCGACCTCAGTGAGGGCCAGCATGTTCCCCTGCTCGAAGGGAATTCCGGGGTGCCAGAGCCGCGCGCAGGCGACCATTTCCGCGGAGAGGTCGATGCCGCAGACCTGCGCCCCGCGGCTGTGCAGATAGGCCGCGATCTGTCCCGGCCCACAGCCAAGATCGCAGATCGCTCCCTCGGTCCTCTCGATCAGCCAGTCGAGCATCTGGCGGTCGAAAGGCTTGTGCGCCAGCTCGTCGCGGAATTCGCCGGCGTACCGCGCGGCGACGCGGTCGTAGCTGGATTGAAGCTGCGCGATGCGCGGGTCCATGGCGCTGATCTTCATCCCTTACGAAGCCGCTCGTGCGCATCGTGTGGCCGGTCCAGAACCAGAAGAAGCCGGCTTCCGTGCCAGGACTCCTCTTCGAAACCGGTCCACAAGTTGCTTACATCCGGGTCTCGAGGGATGGACATGCGCCTAAATAAACGCCATCGTCTTGACGCCCGAGATATCGAACCGCTTGCGGCATCGCAGATTCTTGCAGGCCACTTTGTCGTCGAGCAGCACCATGTAGCTTTGCGCCTTCTGGAACTTGGCCCGGTCGCGCTCGTCGGCGCCCGGCGGGATGCGGTCCTTCTTCTTGCGCACCATCCAATGCAACTCGTAGGTCTCCGCACTGCGGCAGTACGGGCAGTTGAGCGTCGCCGGCTTGGTCGCCTGCGACTCGCTGTAGAACGCCTTCTCGTCCATAGTTTTGTACCGGAAGCGGCTAGCGTTTCTCCATCGGAATCCAGGTCTGCCCGTCGGGCTTGCCCTTGTACTCGGCCCGCGGGCGAATCAGGCGGTTGTTGCGGTACTGCTCCAGAACGTGCGCGGTCCACCCCGACATGCGGCTCACCGCGAAGACCGGAGTGAACAGGTCGATGGGGATTCCCAGCGAGTAGTAGGTGGAGGCCGAATAGAAGTCCACGTTGGGATTCAGACCCTTCATCTCCCTCACCGTCTCCTCCATGCGCTTGGAGAGCCGGTAGAGTTTCTCGTGGCCGGTGCGCTCGCCCAGTTCTTCGGAGAGCACGCGCAGGTGCGTGGCGCGCGGGTCTTCGGTGCGGTAGACGCGATGGCCGAAGCCCGGGATCTTGACCTTCCGCGCCAGCGTGTTCTTCACCCGGTCCACGGCGTCGTCTTCGTCGCCTAACTCCAGCAGCACCTTGATCACCTCCTGGTTGGCGCCGCCGTGCAGCGGACCCTTTAACGCGCCGATGCCGCTGGTGATCGACGAGTAGATGTCCGACAGCGTCGCCGCCGTCACGCGCGCAGCAAAGGTGGAGGCGTTCAGCTCGTGATCGGCGTGCAGGGTCAGAGCTACGTCAAAGGCGCGCTCCATGACGTCGTCGGGGTGATTTCCCGTGAGCGTGTACAGGAAGTTGGCTGCGAATCCCAGGTTGGCGTCGCCCGCGATGACTGGTTTGCCCTTGCGCAGGCGGGCGAAGGCGGTCACGATGGTTGCGGTCTTGGCCATCAGCCGCACGGCTTTGCGGCGATTGGCTTCGTTCGACATGTCCTGCGCCTCGGGATCGTACAGGGCGAGCATGGAAACGGCCGTGCGCAGCACGTCCATGGGGCTCCCGCTGGAGACGCCTCGCAGAAAGTCGATCACCGGCTGGGGCAAGCTGCGCTCGGCCGCCAGTTCCTTCTTGATCTGGTCGAGTTCGACTTGCCGGGGCAGCCAACCGTTCCAGAGGAGGAAGACGACCTCTTCGAAAATGGCATGGTCCGCCAGGGTGTGAATATTGTAGCCGCGGTAGCTGAGGACACCCTGGTATCCGTCGATGTAGCAAATCTCCGATTCGCCCGCGATGACGCCTTCCAGACCAGCCAATGTAGTTTCCATGGTTCGCCTTTCTCCGAATCTATTGTATGCCGCGGGCCGCGCGTCAGCGGGGCGCCGGGCAACCGGGGAGGGGGGAGAATCCGATCGTCAGGTCTTCCCGCTGCACCCAGAGTTTCTCCTGCTGACTCGCGCCGAAATCCACCGTGAGGATCACCCCCGATCCGCACGAACGGCTTTTGGCAATACGAAAATCGCGGACGTTGCGGTGCTCGCCCTGCGGGCCCCAATCGCGGAGGAATGTATCGAACGGGTACCCTTTGCGGTCGTTCTCGGTGCGCACCCACATCTGGTACGCCGCCTGGTAGTCCTGACGCCCCAACAGGGAAAAAAACCGCTTCACCTGCTGTTCCTGGCGGTAGTTATGGAAGAAAAAAAGGGAAAGGCCAACCGCCACCAGCAACGCGACAAACGAAATCGCCAGAGTCTTGATGATTCTCAGGCGCCGCTCTTCGCCCGCGCCGTATTGATCGAAATAGCCGG
>JBGPKH010000468.1:0-7286 GCA_041485845.1 Bryobacteraceae bacterium | reverse complement strand
TGGACTGCGGGTGGCGGCCCCGCCGCGGGGCGGTCGGCCGCGGACGGCGATACGGCCAAGCCGGCAGCCGGCGAGTACGGGGCCTCGAGTGGCAACCGCGCCGCGGCAGGGCGCTCCGCCGCGGACGGCGAGTACCGAGCCGGGGGTGGAGACCGCTCGGTGACACGTCGGTCCGCAGCGGACGGCGATACGGCCGGTCCGCCGGCAGCCGCTGAGTACGGAGCTGCGAGTGGCAACCGCTCCGCGGCAGGGCGCTCCGCCGCGGACGGTGAGTACCGAGCCGGGGGTGGAGACCGCTCGGCGGCAGGGCGGTCCGCAGCGGACGGCGATACGGCCGGTCCGCCGGCAGCCGGTGAGTACGGGGCCGCGGGTGGTCACCGCTCGGTGCCCGAAAAGGCCGATCAGGGGGTCGGCCGCGGACCGGCGGGTCCGCCCCACGAGATCCTCCAACGCGCGTTCGGCTTTTCCTCGTTCCGCGCCAACCAGGAGGCGGTGTGCCGCGCCGTAATCGAAGGCCGCGACGTCCTGCTCGTCATGCCGACGGGCTCCGGCAAGTCGCTCTGTTACCAGTTGCCGGGCGTCGCGCGCGGCGGCGCCACGCTGGTCATCAGCCCGCTGATCGCGCTCATGGAAGATCAGGTGGCCAAGCTCCAGGAACGCGGCTTCGCCGTGGCGCGCATCCATTCGGGCCGCGACCGCGCCGCCTCGCGCCAGGCCTGCATCGACTATCTCAACGGCCAGTTGCAGTTCCTGTTCATCGCGCCGGAGCGCCTGCGCGTGGCCGGCTTTCCCGAGATGCTGGCCAAGCGCAAACCCAACCTGATCGCCATCGACGAGGCCCACTGCATCTCGCAATGGGGCCACGATTTCCGCCCCGATTACCGCATGCTGGGGCAGTACGTGCCCACCTGGCGGCCGGCTCCCGTGATCGCGCTCACGGCGACCGCCACGCCGCTGGTGCAGGACGACATCGCGGAGCAGTTGGGGCTCGAGCAGGCATCGCGCTTCATCCATGGATTCCGCCGCCACAACCTGGCGATCGAGGTAGTGGAGGCGCCACCCTCGAGCCGGTTCGATCTCACTACGGACCTCCTGCTCGAGCCCGCTCGGCGTCCCGCCATCGTGTACGTGCCGACGCGCGCCCAGTGTTCCAAGCTGGCCCGCGCGCTGAACGAACACTTCCCTTGCGATGCCTACCACGCGGGGCTGGACAAGGAGCATCGCAAGCGAGTCCAGGAGCAGTTCCTGGACGGTCGCATCGAGGTCATGGTCGCCACCATCGCGTTCGGCATGGGCGTGGATAAGCCGGACGTCCGCACCGTGATCCACACGGCCTTGCCCGGCAGCCTGGAAGCCTACTACCAGGAGATCGGGCGCGCGGGGCGCGACGGGCAGCCCAGCCGCACGATCCTGATGCACTCCTACGCCGACCTCCGCACGCACGACTTCTTCTTCGAGCGGGACTACCCGGACGTGAGCGTACTCGAGAGCCTGTTTGCGCTGCTCCGGGCCGAGCCTCAGGCCAAGGAGGCGCTCCAACGGCGGCTGCGAGAGGATGAAGACACCTTCGACAGGGTGCTGGAGAAGCTCTGGATCCACGGCGGCGCGGTGGTGGATTACGCCGAGAACGTGACCCGCGGCCACGACCAGTGGCGCGAATCGTATATCGCCCAAGCCGAGCAGAAGCAGCGGCAGCTCGACCTCATGTTCCGTTACACCAGCGGCAACCAGTGCCGCATGGCCGCGCTGGTGCGCCACTTCGGCGACCTCGCCGACAGCCAGACGCCGTGCGGCATCTGCGACTTCTGCGCGCCGTCCTCGTGCGCCGGACAGACCTTCCGTCCGGCGACCGGCGCGGAGCGTGCCGCGGTGCACCGTGTGGTGGCGGCGCTGCGAAAGACCGGAACGAATACCACCGGCAAGCTGCATGCCGAACTGTATCCTGACAGCGCCCTGAGCCGCGACGAGTTCGAGCAAGTGCTCGGGGCCATGGCGCGCGCCGGACTGGCGCGGCTGACCGACGCCGTATTCGAGAAGAACGGACGAACCATCCCGTACCGCAAGGTGAGCCTCACGCCCGCCGCCGCGGAAGTGGACTCGGAGGGAACGCCCGAACTCCGGATCAAGGCTGCGGTGGAGCGGACTCCACTACGGCGCAAGCGCCGCAAGAAGGCGGCACGTGAGAAGCCGCGGCGGGCCGGAAAGGCTAAGAGCGCCGGGAAGGCCGGCGAGCCCGCGCTTGCCGGGGCGCGCACCGGGCCGCAGCAGACCATACCGCTTGCTGACGCGCGCGGCTCCGATCGGAGCCGCGACCGTGAGGGAGCGGCGCCTCCACGCGACTTTGAGTCCTGGCGCTCGGAGAGGGCCACGGGCGGTGGCGCTGCCGGCAGTCTCGAGGCAACGCTGAAGGCGTGGCGCCTGGCGGAGGCCAAACGGCTCAACGTTCCGGCATTCCGCATCTTCAGCGACCAGGCATTGAAGGCCATAGCGGCCAAGCGCCCGGCGACGGCGGCGGAGTTGCTCGCCATCCCGGGAATCGGAATCAGCACCGTGGAGAAGTACGGTGCGCAGTTATACCGCCTGCTGCATGAGGGGAGAACTTAAACTAAAACTAAAAGGGACCGCTCCCTTCGGTCGCGGCTCGGCAGGAGATGGACTGAGCCGCGACCACAGGGAGTTCCGCATGGGCCTGCGGCCCACCAAAGGCAATGAAAAACTCGCCGAGGCGAAGATATGGGGAACAAGGGGCGAACAAATGGCGGGTTTTTCAAGGGAGCGGTGAGAAGGTTGTTTCATGATAGGCCTAACGCGCTATGACTAACACTTACGACGCCATCATCATCGGCAGCGGGCAGGCCGGACCATTTCTGGCCGCGCGTATGGCGGACGCCGGCATGAAAGTCGCGATCGCGGAGCGCAAGTACTTCGGCGGCACCTGCGTCAACACCGGATGCATCCCCACCAAGACGATGGTGGCCAGCGCGTACGCCGCACGCATGGCACGGCGCGCGGCGGAGTTCGGCGTCACGATTGACGGTGCGGTCAGCGTCGATATGCAGCGCGTGAAGGCGCGCAAGGACGCGATCTCCCTGAAGGACCGCGCGAGCGTCGAAAACGGGCTGAGAGGCAAGCCGAATATCGCCGTCTACCACGCGGCCGCCCGCTTCACCGCGCCGCACGAATTGGCTGTGGGGGATGCGCGGCTCACGGCGCCGCGGATCTTCATCAATGTCGGCGGGCGCGCCCTCATACCCGATATGCCGGGGCTGGACCAAGTCCCTTACCTGACTAACTCGTCCATGATGGAGGTGGACTTTCTGCCGCGTCATCTGATCATCGCCGGCGGCAGCTACATCGGGCTCGAATTCGGACAGATGTTCCGGCGATTCGGCAGCGAGGTCACGATCCTCGAAATGAGCCCGCGGCTGATCAAACACGAAGACGAGGATGTCTCGGCCGCGGTGCAGGAGATTCTGGAAGCGGAGGGCATCCACATCCAGCTCAATGCCACGTGCCTCGGCGCCGCCAAACGCGGCGACGACATCGGCGTGCGCGTGGACTGCACGGCGGGCGCGCCCGAGGTGGTGGGCTCGCACCTTCTGCTGGCCGTCGGGCGGCGGCCGAACACCGACGACCTCGGACTGGAAAACGCCGGCGTGCAAACGGACGAGCACGGGTACATCACCGTGGACGACCAACTGCAAGCCAACGTACCCGGCATATGGGCGCTGGGCGATTGCAACGGGCGCGGCGCGTTCACCCACACTTCGTACAACGATTTCGAGATCGTCGCGGCGAACCTGCTGGACGGCGATTCGCGGCGCGTGAGCGACCGTATCACGGCGTACGCGCTGTACATCGATCCGCCGCTGGGACGCGCGGGGGCCACCGACGCGGAGGTGCGGAAATCGGGCCGGCCGGCGCTGGCCGCCATGCGCCCGATGACGCGCGTGGGCCGCGCGGTGGAGAAGGGGGAGACCCAGGGCTTCATGAAGATCGTGGTGGATGCCGGGACGAAAGACATCCTGGGCGCCGCCATTCTGGGTACCGGCGGCGACGAGGTGATTCATTCGATTCTGGATGTGATGTACGCGAAGAAGCCGTACACCGTGATCCAGCGGGCGACGCACATTCACCCGACGGTGGCGGAGCTGGTGCCCACGCTACTGGGGGATTTGAAGCCTCTGAAGTAGTGGCAGGCGAAAGCGCCCGCCCAGTCGCCGGCTGAAACTGAAAGCCGTCGGTGACAGACGACAAAAACCGATCGTCTGTCCCACCTCCAGATCGAGCCCGAGAAGCGGAAGCGCCCGCCCCACCCTACTTGGCGGCGGCAACTCGGCTGAGCGCCGGAGTGGCTGCCCCACTGAGGTAAGGCCGGAGCTTTTCCATGGCGGCATCCACGCCGACTCCATACTTCAGGCGGAGGGCGTCGATCTTGCCGTGTTCGATGAACTGGTCGGGCCAGCCGATGCGCACGACGGGAGTCGCGATGCCCAGGTTGCTCAACTCTTCCAGCACCGCGCTGCCGAAACCGCCGCGGAGTACGTGGTCCTCGAGAGTCACGACGACCTCCACGCTGCGGGCGAAGAACTCGAGCATCCCGACGTCGATGGGCTTGGTGAAGCGGGCATTGACAACCGCGGCTGGACAGCCTTCGCCTTCGAGCTTGCGGGCGAGATCCTCGGCCATGGGGACGAGCGCGCCGAGCGCAAAGATCGCTACGCGGTCGTTCTCACCGTGTTGCAGCAGCTCGGCCTTTCCAATGGGGATGGCGTGGGGCACGTCCTTGACGGGGGTACCGGGTCCGAGACCGCGCGGATAGCGCACGGCAATGGGGCCGTTCCACTTCAGGGCGGTGAAGAGCATGTCGGCGAGCTCATCCTCGTCCTTGGGGACCATGTGGACCAGGTTGGGGATGCCGCGCAGATAGCTGATGTCGAAGACGCCGTGATGGGTCGGGCCGTCGTCGGCGGAGAGGCCGCCGCGATCCATGCAGAAGACCACCGGGAGGTTCTGGAGGCAGACGTCGTGCACGACGGGATCGAAGGCGCGCTGGAGGAACGTGGAGTAGATGGCGCAGAACGGTTTGAAGCCCTTGGCGGCGAGGCCCGCGGCGAACAGGACGGCGTGCTCCTCGGCGATGCCGACGTCGAAGTAGCGGTCGGGGTGACTTGGCTGGAAACGGTCGAGGCAGGTGCCGTTGGGCATGGCGGCGGTGATGGCCACGACCTTCGGATCGGAATCGGCGAGCTTCACCAGCGTGTCGGCGAAGACCTCGGAATAAGTGCGGCGGCTGAGGGGCTTGGTCTCGCCCGTCTCGGGATCGTAGGGACCGAGGCCATGAAACTTTTTCTGCTTCTGAAGGGCCGGCTCGAAGCCCTTGCCTTTCTGGGTGAGCACGTGCAACAGGACAGGACGGTCCTGCTTCTTGAGGAACTCGAAGGTCTTGATGAGGGTGGAGACGTCGTGACCGTCGATGGGTCCGAAGTACTTCAGTCCGAGCTCCTCGAAGATGACGCTGGGCCACAGGATGCCTTTGCCGAGCTCTTCGGCCTTGCGCGCCATGCGGAGGGCGATCTTGCCGCCGACCCGCTCGACAAACTTGCCGGCGCGGTCGTGGAGGTAATCGTACTGCGGGCTGGTGACGATCTTGTTGAGGTAGCTGGCGATGGCGCCGACGTTCTTGTCGATGGACCACTCGTTGTCGTTGAGCACCACGATCATGCGCTTGGTGTGGTGGGCGATGTTGTTGAGGGCTTCGTAGGTGATGCCGCAGGTGAAGGCGGCGTCCCCGGCCACGGCGACGATGTGCTCCTTGCCGCCGGCGAGGTCGCGGGCGGCCGCCATGCCGAGCGCGGCCGAGAGGGCGGTGCCGGCGTGTCCGGCGCCGTAGCAATCGTGGGGGCTTTCGGTGCGCAGCATGAAGCCGTTCAAACCGCCGGGCGTGCGGATGGTGTGGAACCGGTCGTGGCGGCCGGTGAGCAGTTTGTGGACGTAGGCCTGGTGGCTGACATCGAACACGAAGTTGTCTTTGGGGGTGTTGAAGACATAGTGCAGGGCGATGGTGAGCTCCACCACTCCCAGATTGGGGCCGAGGTGTCCCCCGTTGGCGGAAAGGACGGTAATCAATTCTTCGCGAATTTCCGCGGCCAATTGTTCGAGTTCGGGGATGGAGAGGCGCCGTACCTGTTCGGGCGAGTCTATCCGGTCGAGTAAGTGTCCCATGAGTTTCTCAGACTTGTGCCTTAACGCAATGATAACCCGTCCCCTCATCCACTTCCAACCGGAAGACATCGGGGCGGCCGTAGTGTCCCACGACATCGAGGTCGAACTTGCCTTCGGCGATCTCGCCTGGATCGAGCTCGGCGGTCAGGATCGACTCGCTGCCGTAGCAGGGTCCGGCCAGGATACGGCCGAGCGGGCTCACGATGACGCTGCCGCCGCGGATGAGGTGGTTCGACTGGCAGGCGGAGAGCACGAAGCAGCGGCCTTCGAGCGCGATGTGGCGCATGGTGACCGGCCAGGTCTCGCGATCGTCTACGGTGGGGGCGCAGTAGAACTGGATGCCTTTGGCGTACATGGCGGTGCGCAGGAGCGGCATGTAGTTCTCCCAGCAGATAACGGCTCCGATTCTGCCGAAGGGAGTGTCGATGACGGGGAGAGTGGAGCCGTCGCCGAAGCCCCAGATGAGGCGCTCCATGGCGGTGGGCATGAGCTTGCGGTGCTTGCCGGCGAGCGCGCCATCGGGGGAGAAGAAGAGGGCGGTGCAGTAGAGCGTGCCGCCATCGCGCTCGATGACGCCGATGACCAGCCAGGCGGAGTGGGCGCGGGCGGCTTCGGCCAGGCGGGCGGTGCCGGGGCCGGGGACCTCGAGGGCGCCTTCGTAGTAGCGGCGGAAGAGCTTGCGGCCTTCCGGCGTGCGGTTACCGACGCGCGCGCCGAAGTCCTCGCCCTTGGGGTAGCCGCCGATGAAGGCTTCGGGGAAGACCACGAGGCGGGCTCCCCCGGCGGCGGCTTGGGCGATGAGGGCTTCGGCTTTGGCGATGGAGGCTTCGCGGTCGTAGAGGACGGACCCGGCTTGGATGACGGCAACGGGGATGGGCATAAGTTTCTCGGATGGTAGCTCAATTTCGGGACTGGGGGTGGGGGACTGGGCGTTGGGGGCGTTGGGGGCCAGGGGCTGGGGGCTGGGGATCAGGGGTTGGGGGTTGGGAACTGGGGGTTGGGGGTTGGGAACTGGGGGTTGGGGGTTGTGCGGGGGCTGGGGACTGGGGGTTCGCGGCTGT
>JBGPKH010000467.1:0-7309 GCA_041485845.1 Bryobacteraceae bacterium | reverse complement strand
GTGGATTCCGATGACGCCGTCGAACCGGCGGCGCACCTCGCCGACGATCTCAACCAGCCGGCCAGTGATGGCGCCGCCGTTGGTGTCGCAGAGGACCAGCACATCGGCGCCGGCGCGGTGCGCGGCTTCGAGAGTCTGGAGGGCGTAGCCGGGATTGGCCGTGTAGCCGTCGAAGAAATGCTCGGCGTCGTAGACCACTTCCTTGCCGTGGTCCTTCAGGTGCTTCACCGTTTCAGAGATGAGCTGGAGGTTCTCCTCTTCGGTGATGCCGAGAGCGCGGCGCACGTGGAGGTCCCAGGTCTTGCCGAAAATCGAGACGACGGGCGTGCCGGCTTCCACCAGGGCGCGGACGTTGCGGTCCTCCTCCACGGGGTTTTTGGCGAAGCGCGTGGAACCGAACGCGGTGAGCCGGGCGTGCTGGAGGTTGAGCTCCACGGCACGGGCGAAGAACTCCTTGTCCTTGGGGTTGGAGCCGGGCCATCCGCCCTCGATGTAGTCGATGCCGAGCTCATCCAGCTTCTGCGCAATGATGAGCTTGTCATCCACGGAGAACGAGATGGATTCGCCTTGCGTTCCATCGCGGAGAGTCGTATCGAACGTCCAGATCTTCATAAAGACAACACCTTTTTAGCCACGAATGAACACGAATGAACACGAATAAGAAAAGCCGGCCGTCTTACTCTTGTCTTATTTGTGTTCATTCGTGTTCATTCGTGGCTAAAATTCTTTTTTCTTAGGCTACTGGTACCCCTACTTCCTTCTTCTTTTTCAGGAACGTCATCATTTCGCGCAGTTCCTTGCCCACCACTTCGATGGGCTGATTCTGGGCCGCTTCCCGCATGGCCAGGAATTTCTTGCGGCCGGTCTTGTTCTCTTCGATCCATTGCCGCGCGAAGTCGCCCGACTGGATCTCGGCCAGGATCTTCTTCATCTCGGCGCGCGTCTGTTCGTTGACAATGCGGGGGCCGCGCGTGTAGTCGCCGTACTCGGCGGTATCCGACACCGAGTAGCGCATGTAGCCCAGTCCGCCTTCCTGAATCAGGTCCACGATCAGCTTGAGCTCGTGCAGACACTCGAAGTAGGCGATCTCGGGCGCGTATCCCGCTTCGACGAGCGTTTCGAACCCGGCGCGGATCAGCTCGCTGGTGCCGCCGCACAGCACGGACTGCTCGCCGAAGAGGTCGCTCTCGGTCTCCTCGCGGAAGTTGGTCTCGATGACCCCGGCCTTCAGGCAGCCGAGCGCCAGCGCATACGCCAGGGCGCGCTCGAGCGCCTGCCCCGAGGCATCCTGATGGATCGCCACCAACGCCGGCACGCCCACGCCTTCGGTGTACAACTCGCGCACGCGATGGCCCGGCGCCTTGGGCGCGACCATGGACACATCGACGTCCTTGGGCGGGGCGATCTGTTTGAAGTGGATGTTGAAGCCGTGGGCAAACATGAGCGTCTTGCCCGCCGTCATATTCGGCGCGATGTCCTTGTTATAAAGGTCGCCCTGAATATGATCGGCCACCAGGATCATGATGTCATTGGCGGCCTTCGCGGCTTCGGCCGTGGTCATGACCTTGAGGCCCGCGGCCTCGGCTTTGGACCACGACTTGCTGCCGGGGTACAGGCCGACCACCACGTCGACACCGGAGTCACGCAAGTTGAGCGCGTGCGCGTGCCCCTGGCTTCCGTATCCGACGATGGCGACCGTGCGGCCGCTCAGGTGCTCCAGATTTCCGTCTTTTTCGTAGAATCGTCTTGGCATTTGTCAGCAGACCTCTTCCAACTTCCCCGCCTTCGTCGGCACCGGCGGCTGCAGCTTCAACTTCTTGGCTTCGAGCGCGATGGCCAGCGCGCCGGAGCGCGCCACTTCGATCTCGCCGTAGCTTCCCATGATGTCGATGAACTCGCCCAACTTCTCGGAGTCTCCGGTGACTTCGATGGCGTAGCCTTCGGTGGAGGAATCCACCACGCGGCCGCCGAAGATCTCGGCCTCTTTCAACACCGCGGTCCGCGATTCCAGCGGCGTGCGGATGCGGACCAGCACGAGCTCGCGCACGACGGCGGGCGACTCGGTCAGGTCGGTGGCTTGCAGCACGTTGATCAGCTTGTTCATCTGCTTGATGACCTGCTGGCGCTGGGTGGATTCGACCTCCACTACGATGGTCATGCGCGAGACCTCGGGATCGAGCGTGCGCGCGACCGTGAGGCTCTCGATGTTGTAGCCGCGCTGGCTCAACAGGCCGGTGACCCGCATCAGGGCGCCGGGTTTATTCTCCAAAAGCAGGGATATGATTTGCAGCATGTCCAATCCTTTACGTCACAGCATCGGCCTCTACGGCACGGCCACCGGCTGGGGCGGCCCCAAAACCATTTCGTGAATGGCGCCACCGGCGGGCACCATGGGGTACACGCACTCGAAGGGCGTCACTTTGACGTTGAGCAGGTACGGTCCCGGCTCTTTCACCGCTTCTTCGAGCGCGGGCGCCAACTCCCACGGTTTGTCGATGGTCTTGCCCTTGAAGCCGTAGGCGCCGGCGAGCTTTTCGGCATCGGGGAAGCAATCCAGCTCGACCGCGCTCAGGCGGCCGTTGTAGAACAGGGTCTGCCATTGGCGCACCATTCCGAGATAGCCGTTATTCATACAGACGATCTTGATGGGCAGCCCGTAGCTGGCGATGGTGGCCAGTTCCGGAATGGACATCTGGAATCCGCCATCGCCCACGATCGAGAAGACCAGCTTGTCGGGACGCGCAAACTGGGCGCCGATGGCGGCGGGCAGGCCGAAGCCCATGGAACCGAGGCCGCCGGAGTTCAGCCAGAGGCGGGGTTCGGCGAAGCGGATGAACTGCGCGGCCCACATCTGGTGCTGGCCGACGTCGGAGGTGACGATGGCCTGGCCCCCGGAGAGCCGGTCGATCTCGGCCATGAGGTGCTGCGGCTTGATCTCGGTGTCGGAGGTCACGACTTGCAGGGGATGCTGTTCCTTCCATTCGCGGATCTGGCGCCACCAGGCCTTGCGCGCGGGCGAAGGCTTGGCTGGGGAGCTTGCGGCGTCTTCGGCCAGCAGGCGGTTGATTTTGGCGAGCACGCGTTTCACGTCGCCCACGATGGGCACGTCGGGCGTGCGATTCTTGCCGATCTCGGCGGGGTCGATATCCACGTGGATGACTTTGGCGTGCGGGGCGAAGGCGGCCAGGCGGCCGGTCACGCGATCGTCGAAGCGCACGCCGAGCGCGATCAGGAGATCGGCATTGGACATCGCCATGTTGGCGGCATAGCTGCCGTGCATACCCGGCATGCTGATGAAGTTGGGATGTTCGGAAGGCAGGCCGCCGAGGCCCATGAGGGTGTTGACCGCCGGTGTGTCGGTCAGTTCGACGAACTCGCGCAGCTCGGCGGAGGCGCCGGCCGCAATGATGCCCCCGCCCGCGTAGACCAGCGGCCGCTCGCATTCCTGAATGAGCTGGACGGCGCGGCGGATCTGGCCGGTGTGTCCTTCGGTGAAGACCTTGTAGCCGGGCAGGTGAATGGAAGTGACGGGCTGGTAGTGGCCCTGGGCCTGGAGCACGTCCTTGGTGACGTCCACCAGGACCGGGCCGGGCCGGCCGCTGGCCGCGATGTAGAACGCCTCGTGGACGGCCTGGGCGAGGTCGTCAAGCCTCTTGACCAGGTAGTTGTGCTTGGTGCAAGGACGCGTGATACCGAAGGTGTCGGCTTCCTGGAAGGCATCGGTGCCGATGAGCTTGGTGGAGACCTGGCCGGTGACGGCGACGATCGGAATCGAGTCCATCATGGCGTCGACCAGGCCGGTGGTGAGGTTGGTGGCGCCGGGTCCGGAGGTGGCGCAGCAGACCCCGACCTTGCCCGTGGCGCGCGCGTAGCCTTCGGCGGCAAACGCGGCGTTCTCCTCGTGGCGCACCAGGACGTGGCGCACCTGGTGGTCGTAGAGGACGTCGTACAAGGGGAGGGTGACGCCGCCGGGGTAGCCGAAAATACAATCGACGCCTTCCCGGACCAGGCATTCCAGCAGCATTCTTGCGCCGCTCATCAAGGTTGACATATGTTCTGCCTCAAAATCTTCTTCCAAAAAGCTGGGACCTAAACAAAAAGGCCATCGGCCGGGTTGCTTACCCCGCCGATGGCCCTTGGGAACTTAGTTCCTGCTGGCCTTCAAGCGGGGCCGGCTACGATGACCAGGAGAATAATAATGCCTACAGAAATAGCGATGCGGTTGGAGAGGCTAAGACGCCGGCCTGTGAGACGGTTGGACATCGGGAACTAAACTTCGAGTTTAACCGACAAGTTTTCCAAATGCAAGTGGGGTGGGCTATTAATAATGTTAATAACCAAATTGGCGGCGTGCGGGCGCCACCGCCATGGAAAAGGATCGTGGCCCGCTGCCTGCGCAAATCACCCGGCGAGCGCTTCCAGTCCATGGCGCAAGTCAGGGAGGCTCTGCTGGCTGCAACCGGCGGGGTAGGCCCGCCGGGATCGGACACCTTCGGGGCGGCCCAGGCGCCGCCCGTGCAGACGCAAGCCTCGCCGGGAGATCGCGCCCCGGCCCGCGCCGTCATATTCCATGAGTCCAAGAGTAGCCATGCGCCGGTTATCGCGCGCCGGCGGGAGTTGGAGCGGCGTCGACCTGGGCAGGCCGGAGGTCTGTCTTACGGATGGCCGCCGCCGAAGGCTTGGGCGGCGCGCTCCTGTATCTGCGCCGGCGTCAGATCCTCTTTGCGGCTGGAGATGGCCCAGTTGAAGCCAAACGGGTCGTGGACGTGGCCGTAGCGATCGCCCCAAAACTGGTCGCTGATCGGCATGGTGGCCTGGCAGCCGGCCGCGACTGCCTGGGCCCAAGTGGCGTCGGCGTCGGGAACGTAGAGGTTGATGTAGAACGGAAGGTTGCCGCGGAGGACCGGCGGCATGTGGAATTCGACGGAGAAGTCGTCGTTGAGCATCAGCATCGAGTCGCCGATCTTCACCAAGGCGTGCATCAGCTTGCCCCCGGGTCCGGGCGAGCGCGAAATCTCGACGGCGCCGAAGGCCTTCTTGAGAAAGTCAATGTATGCGGCTGCACCTTCCACGTTGAGGTGCAGGGACAACGAATGAAAACCGGGCGGAATGGGACTGACGGAAGTCGGCATGCGGATAGCATAACAGGACCGTGCGCGACGCGGTATCCTTTCCCCATGCGCTTCGCATCGTTGATCCTCGCCGCCATTCCCCTGTGCGCTCAGAACATTGGCATCGACAGCCACATCGATACGGCCCAGCGGGTCCTGATCGACCACGCGGATCTGACGGAGCGCTCCAAGGCGGGCCACGTCGATCTTCCGCGGCTTCGCGAAGGTGGCGTAAACGCTCCGTTCTTCGCGCTTTGGGTTCCCACCTACTACAAGGGTCCGGAGGCCGTGCGCCGCACGCTCGATCTTCGCGACGCCATGGAGCGCCTGTTCGAAGCCCACCCGGAACAGATCGCTCTCGCCCTCACCGCGGCAGATATCCAGCGCATCACGCGGGCGGGCAAGATCGCCGCTATTCTCACGATCGAAGGCGGCCACCAGATCGACGATGACCTGGCCGTGCTCCGCACCTATTACCGGCTGGGAGTCCGGTCGATGACCCTGACGCATTTCCGTAACACCGATTGGGCCGATTCCTCCACCGACAAGCCGGTCCACAACGGCCTGACCGATTTCGGCAAGGAGGTGGTGCGGGAGATGAATCGGCTGGGCATGCTTGTGGATATCTCGCACGTTTCGGACAAAACGTTCTACGACTTCCTGGCGGTCACCAACAAGCCCGTGATCGCCTCGCACTCGTCTTGCCGCTCGATTTCCGACGTCCCTCGCAACATGACCGACGACATGATCCGGGCGCTGGCCAAGAACGGCGGCGTCATCGGCATCAACTTCGGCGAAGGCTTTTTGAATCCCAAGGACGCGGAGCTGCTCAAACGCACCGTCGAATCGATCGCCTACACGGAGCCTTCGCTGACCGGCAAGGCGCTCGACACCTACGCGGCTGACGAGCTCCACAGAGACATGGCGCCGAAGCCTTCCAACTCCACTCTCGACGACGCGGTGGAGCACATCGATCACGTGGTCAAGATCGCCGGCATCGATCACGCCGGCATCGGCAGCGATTTCGACGGTATCTCATCGGCGCCCAAAGGGCTGGAGGATATTTCAAAAATGCCGGCTTTGAAGGCGGCCCTCCGTAACAAAGGTTACAGTGAGGAGCAAATTCGCAAGATATTCGGCGGCAACACCCTGCGAGTACTCCGCGAGGTAGTCGGAAAGTAACTTGACGCTTGCAAGCTTCCATACTGTCCCGACAGGATGGCGCCGGCAGGCGGGCGGCTTTTAGACTGGAAGCAGGTAAGGAAAGCAGCTTTGCGTATTTCTCGCCGCGATATAGGAAGGTATCGCGGCTTTTTTTTTGCCGGCCAACTACAGGTAATAGGCCGTGGGACCCATAACCAAATTGAGGATTTCTTGTTACCGTCCGGCAGGTCAAACTGAAATCCGGTGGAGGCTGATGTTCATGTACCTGCTGATACGATACTCGAATGGCGAGGTTGTGGAAGCTGTCGTGCTAAGTGCCAGGGGCAATCGGATGCGCATCGCTATCTCGGGCGATGACGACGCCTCCGAACTGATGCGCGACGGCTCGCAGTGGTTTTCCGGGACCGGCGAAAGCGTAGAGTTCGAATTCGTGGCTTCTGGAGAAGCTCAGCCTTCCGTTCCGACACATCTCATGTCCCGCGTTGCCAGCTAGGATGAGCCAGGCGCGCGCAAAACTCGACGCGTTCAGAAGGGCAGGTATTCCGTCATGACTTGGGCAGTCTCGGCGATGCTGGCTTTGAACACCATGAAGTGAATCGGGTTCACGGGGGTCCCGCCGATGCGAACTTCGTAGTGCAAGTGCGGCGCGGTGACCTTTCCGCTGGCTCCCACCAGTCCCACCGGATCGCCGCGTCGAACCTCCTGGCCGGCGCGCGCGTAGAACTGGGAGAGGTGCGCGTAGTAGGTGAGGACACCGGCGCCGTGGTCGATGACGACCAGCCGCCCGTAGCCGCTTTCGAAGTCGGAGAAGATCACGATGCCACCGGCGGTGGCACGCACGGGCGTGCCCATCGCGGCGCTGATATCGACTCCTTTGTGGAATGCGCCTTCTTCGGAGAACGGATCGGTGCGTTTACCGAACGGCGAGAGCAGGCGGCCGTCCAGCGGCCAGGTGGTTGGCTGGGCCACGGTGGGCTGGAGACGGTGGGCCGCCTTGTTCTGGAGGGCCATGGCGTTGATGCGGCGCAGGAAGT
>JBGPKH010000466.1:0-7311 GCA_041485845.1 Bryobacteraceae bacterium | reverse complement strand
TCCTCTCCCTGTTTCTTCTCCGCGCAAATCTCCGCGTCTCCGTTTCTCCGCGGTGAGATCTGGTTACTGTCCAGGTTATTCTTCCGTGACGCCTTAGCGGGGGGTGTCTGACTAAATCTTGACACGCGGATACCGTGCCCGCATCCACTCCACGAATTTCTCCGGCGCCGCCATGGTCGAGAGCCGCCCCTGCCGAACCAACGCCCAATCGTCGAACAGCTTCGACTGTTTGATCTCGGCCAGCGTGGCCGGCGGATCGAGGCGCCCGGCGAATTCGAGATCGACCACCGCGGACTTCGGATTCTTGGGGTCGTCGCGCGGCTCCGACCGGACGGCCGCCAGACCTGCAACTCCCGAGACGCCCCCGCTGTGATAGACAAACACCCGGTCGCCCGGGCGCATTTCGCGGATCGCGCGCACCGCCTGCGGGTTGGTCACGCCGTCCCACACGGTCTTCTTCGCGCGTTCCAGATCGTCGATGGAATAAGTTTCGGGATCCGTCTTCGCCAGAAAGTATTTCATCGGTGCAGGCTCGCTATGCTGCGGGGGGCCCGAAGGCGCTCTCGTCGGCGCTGCGGCCGTAGACCACGGGCACCGGGACGTTGAGCAGCCGCAGGTACACGGTCAACTGCCCGCGGTGGTGATACCAGTGGTTCAACATGATGGTGCGGATCACCGCGGCGCGCGGAGCTGCCATCAGTTCCCGCGGTCCGGCCATCAGCCGCCAGGTTGCGGACGCTCGTTCGGCGTCGAGTCCGCCGACGAATTGCTTGGCCTGCGCGACACTGCTCGCCAGGGTATCCAGAACCTGCTGCCGGCTGGCTGCTCCCGGGAGATTATCGAAGGCCGCGGGATCGAGTTGGAAGCTGTCGCCGGCCAGCATGGCCGCAATCATACCCGGCGTCATGGCAATGTGCATGGCAAGTTGTCCCAGCGACATCGACTTGTTGTGGGGCTTCCACGTCAGGTGCTCTTCGGGAATCCGCTGCAACACGCGGGCGGTGGTGGCGGCTTCCTGGTCCAGTTCCATCAAGATGGGATCGAGTGCGCTCATTACCCCAGAATACTGCACCCGCAGGGGCCAGAGGATCATGAACTCGGTATTGTCCTGGGACACGACGTCGTGGATGGTGATGATGTCGGGGTGGTTCAGGGCGGAAGCGGTCTGGGCTTCCTTGCAGGAAGCGGCGTCGGCCGGCGCCTTCGGAGCTGTTGCCGGCGAGCGCCTTGATGGCGACGGTGCGATTGAGCTTTGTGTCGCGCGCCCTGTAGATGTCCCCATGCCTCCGGCGCCCGGCTTTTGCCGATCCCGTATGGGGAAATCTTCCGGCCAATCTTGGGAGTATCCGGATTAACGAGTCACACCGACCGAGATGACGGGCGGCAGGTGCCCTGCCATGATATCCCAATGTTCACCGGCATCGGCGGAATAAAAGAGCTGGCCGCCGGTGGTGCCCGCGTAAACGCCGGCGGGGGACTGGTCGTCGGCGGCCAGGGATTCGCGCAGGACGAGGAGATGCGCGTTTTTCTGCGGCAGGCCGCGGGTGAGGAGCTTCCAGGTCTTGCCGCCGTCGCGGCTGCGGGCAACGCGGAACTTACCTTCGGGGGAGCAGCGGTACTCGGCGGAATCGATGGGTACGGTGAACATGGTGTCGGGCTCGGCGGCGGGGACAGCCATGCCGAACCCGAAACGGGAGGGCAGGCCGCGCGAGATGTCGGTCCACTTCTTACCGTCGAAGCGCGCGCGGTAGATACCGCAGTGGTTCTGCTGGTAGAGCGCCTGGGGATTGCGCGGGTGGGCCACCAGATGATGCACGCACTGCCCGACCTCGGGATACTTGTCGGGCTGGAAATCGGCGCGAACACCCTGATTGAAGGGCGTCCAGGTGGCGCCGCCATCCGTGGTGCGGAACGCGCCGGCGGCGGAGATGCCTACAATCATGCGGCCGCGGCCCAGGCATTGGATGGAGTGCAGGCACATGCCGCCGGCTCCGGGGTTCCAGCGGTCGCGCGTGGGATGGGCGGTGAGCGAGGTGACTTCGGCCCAGTTCCGGCCCCAATCGGCGCTGCGGAAGAGAACGCCGGGGTCGCCGCCGGCATAGACCACGCCCGGCTCATCGGCGGCGCCGGGTTCCACGTGCCAGACGCGCGCCAGCGATTTGCCGGGCAGGCACTTCACTTCGAGGCCGGCCTCGGAGAGCTTCCATTCCTTGCCGCCATCGGTGCTGGCGTGGAGGTGGGCGCCGAACCAGGCGCTGTTGACGGCGGCGTAGAAGCGCTGCGGTTCGCGCGGGTCCTGGGAGACGTGGTTGACTTCCATCCCGCGGAAGAACGGGCCCTCGATTTTCCAGTTCTTGCGGTCACGCGAACGAAAGCGGAAGGCGCCCTTGCGGGTGCCCGCCCACACGGAGATTTCAGAGTTTTTCGGCATAAAGTAAATGATGCCAGAAAACGGGGGATTGGGGGTCTGGAAGCAGGGGTCTGGAAGCAGGGGTCTGGAAGCGGGGGTCTGAGGTTGGGGTTGTGTGCAAGGATGTGCGGGGTCGCGGCACTATGGGTGCATGAGAATCGTGTGGATGATGCCGCTGTGGTTGGCGGTGTGCGCGCGGACCCCCGCTGACGCCGAAGACCCTGAAACCATCAACCAGGCCGTTAGTCCAAGCGGCCGTCCAGATCGGCCTGGAAGACGGCAAGAAAACTCCCTGACACCACAGAGGGGGAGACCAAAATCCATTACCCCACCGATGCCGCCCGAATGGCGGTTAGCAGCTCTTTGACGGCATCCGCGCACAGCGCCGCCGCATGCTTGGATTCGGCCGGCAGGCCGCCCACCGCTTGGTCCACGATTGCCGGCTGAAAGGCCGCAATCTCCGCGCGCGTTTTGCCGGTCATCCACTCGGTCAGCGCCGACCCCGCCGCGATGGATGCCGTACAGCCGCGTACCTTGTAACTCACTTTCACCGCGGTCCCGCCCTCGAATCGTGCGGAAAGCCGCATGATATCCCCGCAGGCGGGGTTGGACACCTCCACCATCACCGCCGGCGGCGGCAATTCGCCCACATTACGCGGATTCTGAAAGTGCTCGATCAGGCGTTGGGGATACATCCGGCTCCAAAGTATAGTACACCGAGTGGTCGCCACCCGGCGAACGTTCCGTTGCGGCGGTTGTGGCAAAGCGAGAAGGTCTCGAGGCCGATGTTGTCCACGAACAGGTCTTCCCATCCGTCGCTGTTGAAATCGGCCGCGTCCACGCCCATGCCGATCGGTTTTCGCCGATTTCGACACGAAGAGATCCATCAGGCCGTGGTTGTTGATGTCCGTGGCGACCACACCGAGCGTCTTACCCATGGCCCGTTCGATCGCCGTGCCGCGGCCGGTTTCGGTAAAGGCGCCGTCGCCCTGGATGTGAAACGACAGGCCGCGGGCGGGTTTGAAAATGCGTGGTATGCAGTAGTGCGGCGGTGCGTGGTGTCGTCGCCGCGGGTCTGAAGGTCCAGCCCGAATTGAACGCAGTTGCACACGAACAGGTCGAGCAGGCCATCGTTATCGTAGTCGAACCAGACGGCGCTGGTGGTCCAGCCGGGCGCGGCCACGCCCGCCTTTTCGGTGACATCGCTGAACGCGCCGTCGCCGTTGTTGCGGTAGAGAATCGAGCGGCCGTAGGCGGTGACGAACAGGTCCGGATAGCCATCGTTGTTGTAGTCGGCGGCGGCCACACCCATGCCGAAGGCGCCGCCCGCCACGCCGGCTTCGATGGCGAAGTCGCGAAACGTGCCATTGCGATTGTTCTTGTAGAGCGCGTTGCGCAGGGGCCGATCCGGCTGGTAGAAATCGCAGGGACCGCTATTGACGAGGTAGAGGTCTATCCAGCCGTCGTTGTCGTAGTCGAAGAAGGCGCAGCCGGGGCCGAGGGTCTCGAGCAGGCAGCGCTGCCCGGACATGGCGTTTTCGTGGACCCGGAGGATTCCGGAGCGGGCGGGAGCCTCCTCGAACAGCGGCGCCGCGGCCCTGGCGGCAGACGGCAGCAACAGCAATCCGCGGCGTGTCAAGGCATGACCTCTGGCACGCGGCTATCTTACCGCAGTTGCCGCGGGAGGCCGGGAGAGCCGCGAATTGATCCCGGCCCCATTGAAGGCGGAGCCGCCGGGCCCAGCCGCGCGTTGGCCTCCTGTTTCCGGGATCAATCGATCCCGGCCGCAAACGTCTATGAGGGTGGGGGCGGACCTGCCCACGGCTTTTTTGCGTCCCGAAGCGCGGTTTGAGCGTTGTTTAGGACATGAAGCCGAAAGTGCTGAGGATGTCCGTGTGCCTCCTTCTGGGCGTCGCGTGCCTGGCACAGTTCCGTTCCGAGGTTCACCTGATCAATGTGGGGTTTTCCGTGCGCGACGCGCAGGGGAAGCTGATTACGAACCTGACCCAGGACGACTTCGAGGTGGTGGAGGACGGGGTTCCGCAAAAGATCGCGTTCTTTGCGCGCAGCCAGGACGTGCCGTTGAACCTGGGGCTGGTGGTGGATATCAGCGGCAGCCAGGGAGCGTTCGTCAAGCAGCACCACCAGGATGTTCGTAAGTTTCTGGGCGAGGTGCTGCGCCAGCAGGATCGCGCGTTTCTGGTCTGTTTTGCGAACCACCCGCGGCTGGTCTCCAGTTTTTCGTCATCCGGCAAGAATCTCGTGGATGCGCTGGAGGGGTACCAGTCGTTGCGCGACAAGTCGCCTTACCCGATGTTGGGATATCCCGAGATCCGCACGGGCGGCACGTCGTTTTACGACGCGCTCTATTATTCTTCGGTGCAGGTGCTGGATAACGTAGAACGCGGCCGCAGGGCGCTGGTGATTTTCAGCGACGGCGAAGACAACGCGAGCGCGCACCACGAGATGGACGCCATCGAGGCGGCGCAAACCAACGACGTGCTGCTGTTCTCGATCCGCTACACCGAAATCCGGAACGGCCGCCCCAACGCGCGGAACAAGTACGGCGCCAGCGTCATGGAGCGCATCGCGCGGGAGACCGGCGGCGCGGATTTCGACGCGCGCGAAAAGGAACTGGCGGATCATTTCAAAGAGATCGGGGACCAGTTGCGGTTGTCTTATGAGCTGGGCTATCACTCCGGCAATCCCGTGAACGACGACTCTTTCCACAAGATCAAGATTCGGCTGAAGTCCGGTCTTCCAGCGGGGCTGGCGGTTCGTGCGAAGACGGGTTACTACGCACACTTGACAGACCATTGACTTCCCTCGACACCGGCGGAGGAGAAGAATCGCCAGCGCCACCACGGCCACTGCCGCCGCGGCGATGGCGAAGATCGCGGGATCGTGCGGCTCCCACTGTGCCCCAGCCCGCGCCGGCCGCCGCCAGGCATGCGCCGCATCCCAGCACCAGGCGCCCAGCATTTGCGCCGGAAGTGCATAGTTCACGCTCCAAGGCTGTAGAGATTCTACAGCATAGGGGTAGACTGTCTACTCCCGAACAACCGCTACAACCGCACACAACCGCGCACGGTCGCGGCTCGGAAACAGCCGCCGTTGTATGCCTGGAAAAGTGGCAAGTGGGTGGCCGGACTGGAATTGATGGTGGTAAGGGGCAAAAACCGCTCCTTCCGGTCGCGGCTCAGTAACACGTTGGCGATTCAAGCCTGGGCACGATCAGGCGCGCGGGTCCGCCGTGACCGGTCGAAATCGACTCACCGTCGTGGAGAATTGCCACAAGAGAATCTTCGGCCGGCAGGTCGGCGAGCGGAAGGTTGGCGGTCCATCCACGATCATGTCCGTAGACCCTCCCACAAGTTGCCCAAGCGGGACCACCGGGTGACGCAGTGAGAGTCGGCAAACCCTTTGACCCGCGGCAGGTGGAGCAGTTCTTGCCAGTTCCAGGCAACATTTGCAGCGACCAGTCCGGTAATCCCAAAAAGCCGGGAGGCGAGATCGATTGGCGGCGGATCACTCGCGTCCAGGACCGGCCATTTGCGAGTGCGCGACTGTCCGGGTGGAATGCGCTGGGGCCGGCGGGTATCGGGGATCACGAATCATTTCGGGCGGGAGTCCGCGGGCGAAGGGATGTCATCGCCCTGGGTCTTGGTGCGGTCCATCCGGAACATGCAATCGCGTCCAGTGTGCACCTATTCTACAGTGTGGGGTCTGTCGATAGTGAATGCAGCAGGCGTTGCAAATTACTCGTTGCAGACTTCGAGATTTGCGACCATAATACTTAGAACGCAGTTGACGGGATGTTGGTACCACAGATGCTGACGGCAAAGACGATGCTCAGGTCGTTAGTTGGATACGGTCTTCGCGGGAGAACGCACCACCTTGCCGGTGTGCTTTTGCTCACCACGGGCGCGGCTTGGGCTCAAGTACTGATGCCGGGCTCGGGTCCGGGAGGTATGGTCCGATTATTCACTTCCGATGCCGCCATTCTGGAGACCCAGGACGTGCGGAAGGATCTTCCATGCACGGTGACGCCGAACAAGGCGGCGCTGGGGTTCGACCTCAGATTTCATTCGGGGTACGAGGTGAGCGTCCCGCTCAAAGAACTGGCGGGTTCGGACAATCAACTCACGATGGTGTTCCGCGTGACTCCGGAAGGTCACCCGGATCAGGCGGTCTACTTTTCGCAGCACATCCCGGTTCCGGCGATCGAGGAGGATGCCGGCGGCCCGGCGTATTTGAACGGCACATTCGAGGTCGGGGAAGGAAAGTACCACGTTGACTGGCTGATGCGTGACCGCGCGGAACGCCTCTGCTCCTTCTACTGGGAAATTGAAGCGAATCTGCCGTCGAAGGACAAGCAGATGGCTCTGGACATCGCCCCGGCGATCGTGCGGGCGGCGGACACGGAGCCGTTCAAGCAGGAAGCACCGGTGGTGCGGGAGCAGCACGATGAGCCGTTGAACGTGAAGGTGGTGGTTAATTTCGCCCCCCAGGATTCCGCGTCGGCAACGCTGCAGCCGCTCGACACCAACGCCCTGATCTCGATCCTGCGCAACATTGCGCGCGAGCCGCGGATCGGCAAGTTTTCGATCATCGCGTACAACATGCAGGAGCAGCGCGTGATTTACCGGCAGGAAGGGGCATCGCAAATCGACTTTCCCGCCATAGGCAAGGCATTGAGCTCCCTCAATCTGGGGACGGTGGATCTCAAACGGCTGAGCCAAAAGCACGGCGATAGCGAGTTCCTGGCGAACCTGATTACCAAGGAGTTGAAAAACGAAAAGCAGCAGCCGGACGCGGTGATCTTCGCGGGGCCGAAGGTCATGATCGAGGATGGCCTCTCCCCGGACGCCCTGAAGCAGCTTTCGGACGTCAAGCTTCCG
>JBGPKH010000465.1:0-7316 GCA_041485845.1 Bryobacteraceae bacterium | reverse complement strand
TCCTTCATCTCGGGGCAGCCGGAGAAGATTTCCCGCGTCCGCGGATTGAAGGCGGAATATTCCTGTATGCCGAAATTGTAGCTGACCAGGTCGAGCGTGACGTTGGCCATGTGGCCGATGGGCGAGACATCGCCCGGGCCGTGCCATGCCGTCTTTACCCCGAAGTTCTCGCCGAGGATCGCAATCTTGCGCGAGGGTGTGAAGCCGCCGGTTTGCGAGACATGCACGCGGATGTAGTCGATCAGCCGTTCGGCAATGAGCGGCTGCCACTCGTGCGGGCTGTTGAAGAGCTCTCCCATGGCGATGGGGGTGGCGCAGTTCTGGCGGATCTGGCGGAAGTAGGCGATGTCCTCGGGGGATAGCGGATCCTCCACGAAGAACAGCTTGAACTTCTCGGCATCTTTGCAGAACTGCACGGCCTGGTTGGGGGAGACGCGCTCGTGGACGTCGTGGAGCAGTTCGACTTCCTCGCCGAGCTCCTTACGGCAGATTTCGAAGAGCTTCATGGCGCGGCGGCAGTAGACGGCGGGTTCGAAGACGGGTTGGCTGTGCAGGGCTTTGACCGGGGCGCTTCCGCGCGCGCTGCCGTAGCCGGCCATACCGGGCACTCCCACCTGCACGCGGACGTGGCGGAATCCCTGCTCCATGAGGCGCTTGGCGCTCTCCACGGTGTTCGAGAAGTCTGCGCCATCGGCGTGGCCGTAGCAATCGGCGGCCTCGCGGCACTTGCCGCCGGCGAGTTGGTAGACCGGCATGCCGGCCTGGCGGCCTTTGATGTCCCACAACGCCTGGTCGATGCCGCTGAGCGCGTTGTTGAGCACCGGGCCGTTCTTCCAGTAGGAGCTGTCGTAGCAGGACTGCCAGATGTCCTCGATGCGGTCGGTGGTCTTGCCCATGAGGAAGGGCTTCAGATACCGCTCGACGGCGGGTTTGACCAAGTCGGCGCGCTGGGTGAAGGTGGCGCAGCCGTAGCCGTAGAGACCGTCCTGGTCGGTGGTGATCTTGACCACGGTGAGGCGTACGCCCGCGGGCTGGCATTCGATCACGCCGATGTCTTTGATCTTGGGAATGGGCATCGCGCGCGTGGCTCGGGCCACCTGCTCCTGAGCTTTCTGTTCGCGGGGGCTGGTGAGGCCGAGGAGGCCGGCAGTCCCGATGGCTTGTAAGAGATTCCGACGTTGCATGGGTAGCTCCTTTGTTAGAGACCGGCGGCAAGGCCGCCGATGTTACCAATATTGGTGTCCGCTGGGAATCGCTCCGGGAAACACGTACGCGTACAGGAGCACGATCAGCGCCACGATCGCGCCCAGCCCCAGGCTGTGTTTCATCACCGCGCGAAACAGCAGCCCCTCCTTGCCTTCCTGCCCGGTCACCGCGCATCCGATGACCAGCGACTGCGCGGCGATCATTTTCCCCATCACGCCGCCGGCGCTGTTGGCCGCGCCCATCAGGATGGGGCTGAGCCCAAGCTTGTTCGCGGTGATCACCTGGAAGCTGCCGAAGAGCGCGTTGGAGCCGGCATCGGTGCCGCTGAGCGCCACGCCCAACCACCCGATCAGCGTTCCGAAGAAGGGGAATAGCACGCCGGTGTGCGCCATCGCCATCCCCATGGTGGCGTCCATCCCGCAGTAGCGCGTGAGATATCCCAGGCCGAGCATCGCCATGATCGCCACAATGCTGAGCCGCAGCCTCCAGGTGCTGCGGATGAACACCCGCACCGTTCTCTTGAGCGACAGGCCTACCAACGGGCCCGCGATCAGTCCGGCGATGAACGTGCCGGTGCCGACTGTGGAGAGCCAGGACACGTCGAAGTACGCATCCTCCTTGCGCTCTGCGACAACCACGGGCGGCACGCGAACCACCAGTTGGTGCAGTCCGGGCACCGGCTGTTTCCATGAAAACTTATCCAGCGCTCCGGCCACCGGTTTCAATCCCCACACCACTACAAAGACAGCCAGCAGAAGAAACGGCGACCACGCCAGCACAATCTTTCCGAAGCCCAGGCTCACGGTTTTCGTGGCGGCGGGCGCTTCGCCCTCGATGCGCCACACTTTGGCCGGTTGCCAAACCTTTCCGAAGAACAGAGCCAGGACCACCAGTGTCCCGAGGCCGCCCAGAATGTCGACCAGCGACGCGCCCATGTAGTTCGACCAGAAGAACTGGATACTTCCGAACGTGATGCCGCACACCAGCAGACCCGGCCACACCGCCAGCACGTCGCGGGTCTTGCACAACACACGCATCAGCCAGAACGGAAGAAACAGCACGACGATGGGCAGAATGCGTCCGATCATGGCGCTGAAATCGGCCTCCGGGAGACCGGTCACCGCGACCAGCGTGCGCACCGGATTTCCCAGGCCGCCATAGGCCACGGGAGCGGAGTTGGCGATCAGGCAGAGCAGGGCGGTCTGGAACGGCGGGAAGCCGAGCCCGATCATCATCGCCCCGCACACAGCGACCGGCGCGCCGCCGCCGCCCGCGCCTTCGAGCAGCGCGCCGAAAGCGAAGGCGATGAGGAGGACCTGGAGGCGGCGATCGTCGGAGATGCCGCCGATGGATTGCTTGATGATCTCGAACTGTTTGGATTCGACCGTGATTTCATAAATGAAGACGGCCGCCACCACAATCCAGGCGATACGAAACCAGCCGTAGACGAGCCCTTGCGCGACCGCGCCCGCTGCCATCATCGGGGGCATGCGGAAAACGGCGAGGGCGATGACCAGCCCCGCGATAAAGGCATAGACCGCCGCCAGCCATGCCGGCTTGCGGAGCACCGCGAGAAAGAAGAACAGCGTGCATACCGGTATGGCCGCCGCGATGGTGGAGAGCACGACGCTCCCCGTCGGGTTGAAATTCTGGAGCCAGGGATTCATGGAATAGGATTCCGCGTGCAGTATATCATTATGCGATTGTCCTATTGGAGTTCTCGCCGGAGGTCCATCCAGATCTGGAAATCGCGCCATTGCGGAGGGGGATTGGCTTCCTGGATGTGGCCGGGCCGTCGCACCAGGTTTCCGGCCGACAGGAGAATTTCGCGGGGACGAGCCGGCCGTGAGGCTCCACGGCCGTGCAGCCGGCGCCGGGCGGCGAGGGCGCACGCGATCGTGTTTCGATGAGCGCTTTTTCCCGGCGCCGGTCGTGCCGAAAATCGTCATGTGCTTACGCCTGGCGCCGGGGAGGATCGCCGACTCGCCCGCGGAAAGAGCGTGCCGGGGTCCTGTCTCACACCGATGGGGTGGGTTCGAGAGACATGGGGTAATCATACCCCACAGTCTTTTTTGTGCGGTAAGTATCCTCGGCGCCGCGAGCTGCCAGGGACAGCACGACGCCTTAGCAACCCGCCCGCAGGCTTGGCAGCCTGCCTTGGCAGGCTGCCCCACATGCTCAGGCGAGGCGTTGCTTTTTGACTTCGGCGATGATGTTTTTCAGGTATTCGGCTGCCAGGCGGGCGTTCTTGTCGGCGAAGTCGAGGCCCACCGTTTTTCCGTTGACGACGGGGAGCGGATGGCACAGCTCGAAGCCGACATAGCCGCGGTAGCCGATGGCGAAGAGGCCGCGGACCGCCGCCGGGACCTGCTCTCCGGGGGTGACCTGGATTCCGTCGGGGCCCTGGTCGTACTCGCCGCCGAAATGCGAGAGCACCTGCAAGGGTCCCACCTCGACCGTGGCGCGCTCGATGGCGGCCGCGTCCAGGTCATGCTCCAGGCGCGCATCGAAGCAGACCTTCAGATGGGGTGAGGCGACTTCGCGCACCATGCGCAGGCAGTCGCGATAGCCTCTAATGACCGGCGCATGGTTCTGGAGGGCCAGCGTGATGCCCTGATCGCCCGCATAGCGCGCGGCCTCGGTGAGGCTCTGGCGGCACCATGCCCATGTTTGCTCCTCGGAGAACGGCTGGTGAACCTGTTGCCATGCGGACTTGGCGATATCGTATCGGCCGCCGCCCTCGGGCAGCAGGGTCACGCCCGGCCAGGCCAGGAACAGGCGCATCACCTTCGCCCCGAGATCCGCCGTGACGCGGATCAACTCCCGCGCGTAGAGCAACTGGGACTCGCGGTGTTCCGGGATGGGGCTGCTGAAATCGTTGTTGCCCGCCACGGCATAGATCTCGATGCCCTGATCGCTGGCCAGTTTGCGGAGTTGCCGGCAGCGGCTTTGCGGCATATCGAGCGGGTTGGCGTGCGGGCGTTTTCCGTCGATTTCGACTCCCTGGTAGCCGTACTGCCGGGCGCGTTGGATGACCTGTTCCAGGGTGAGCGCGTCCCCGCGATACCAAACGCCCAGGTAGGTGATGCTGTAGAGTCCGATTTTGATTTCGGCCGCGGGCACGGCGGCCCGCAGGACGTCTGCCGCGCCCAGGGCGCCGGTGGCGAGAGCCGCATTGCGCGCGAGATCGCGACGGCTGATCAATGTTCGATTCGGTTTCATGGTTGCGTGCCTCCTTTACTCTACCTTTATTCCACTCTTATTCCACCCTACTCCACTCGGCCCGCCGAATTCCCGGCGGCCGATGGGGTTTGGGATGCGGGGTCGATGACGTTCGGCGTGGCCGCGATGACGTTGCCCCCGCGGCCGGTGATGCACCATCATAGTGGCGCCGCGACCGCTCGGCGTGGCCGCGATGACGTTGCCCAGCGGCCGGTGATGCACATCATGGTCGTGCCGCGACCGCGTTAATTTTCCCCTGAATCACGGTGATTGACGCTTTCGGCAGGGTATATGACGTCTGCGCGTTGGCGGTCAGGGCAGACGTCGCCGGCGGGCCGTCGGGATCCGCATAGCTGTCGGCCCCGGCGGCATGCCACTGGTACTGGGCGGCGCCGAACGTCACGACCTTCAGGGGTCCGGAGAAGCCGCTGTCGGTCTTGGCGTCGGCGTCGCGGAAGGCGATCCGTACGTCGCGGGCCCGATCGCGATCTTTGTTGACGAGGAGAAGGGACCACTGGCCATCCGGGCGCAGCACGGCGTAGGCGGTCACCAGGACGTTGCCGGCGGCATCGCGCACGCCGCCCGATACGCGAAACAGGCGGTGTTCGCGGTCGACCGGCTGCACCCACTCGCGGGTGATGAGCCGGCTGGCGAAATACTGGGAGAGGCGGCCCTTGATCTTGTAGCCGGGATCCATGGCGAAGAAGCCGAAGGTGGCTCCCGCGTTCTCGCCGGGGCAGCCCGCGCTCAGGCGTCCGGGGATGTAGTGGAAGAAGTAAGTGGCGGTTCCGCCGGCGGTCAGGAAGGCCCCGGTATAATCCGCCAGCCAGAGACCGCCCATGATATCGACGAAGGTTCCGCCCGATCCCGAGGAGAGGTTGCCCTCGGTCATCATGAGTGGGACGTTGGCGGGCAGGCCGTCATCGCGCCAGACATCCATGATGTGGGCGATGAGCTGCGGTTCGCGGTAGAGGTCCTCCCACTTGGAATTGCAGCGCGGGAAGGGGTAGTGCTCGAAGGACATGAAGGCCAGGTCCGACAGGCGGCCATGAGACTTGAGGTAGTCGACAAAGCGGCCCATCCACGAGACTTTGCCGTCAGCGTCCGGCCAGACCTTGATGTCCTCGTTCACGCCTTCGAAGACCGGGCCTCCGAGTTTCAGATGGGGATCGACTTTGTGGATGGCGGTGGCGAACTGGATGTACAGCGCGGCGATGTCTTCGGGCATGGCGCGCTGTCCGTCGGGCTCCTCGCCGAGCTCCACGTAGGAGATGGGATATTTGCGCTTTTCGACGTAAGCGATCTCCGCGGCGGCGTCCTCGGGCGTGCTGTAGAACATGGACACGGGAATCATGGCCGGGAGCCCGCGAGTGATGCCGCTGGTGAAGAAGAAGTCGAGGCCGACCTGTTCGCCGGCCTTGTCGTTGATGTCGCCAGGCTCGTGCCAGGGGTCGACTGAGGAACACTGGGTGGTGGTCTGGCCGGCGCCGGAAGCGTGCTTCACGAGGTCTTGAAACTCGCCGTCTCTGGATTGGGCGCCGGCGTACAGCTCGTCGATGGCATAGCCCACGCAGTTGCGGCGGTCGGCCGGGCCGTGGGTATCGCAGGTGTTGGAGGACGCGGTCATGAGGACGCGGATGTATCGCGCCGGAACCTGAAATGAGGTGAGACGAAGGGTCACGGCGCCGCCGCGGCCGTCGTTCACGGCGCCGGCGGGGAAGGTCTGCCAGAGGCCCGCGGTTGCCTGGCGGGGGTTCTGCTCGCCCGCGGTCCAGAACTGCACGCGGTAGACCTTGGCGTAGGGCTCGGCCCAGGCAATGCGAACGGCGTTGACGGGTTGGACGCTGCCCAGGTCGACGATGACCCACTGCGGGTGGAGCGAATCGTCGTCGCCGGTAAAGGTCCTGGTCAGGTAGGGATTGCTTTTCCAGTAGCTGCCGGGTTCGCCATCGGTGAGGCGGGAGTAGTTGTTGCCGGGGCCGCGTCCGGCCCGGCTGAAGCCGCGGTGGGGCAGGGCATAGCCCCAGGAGTGACGCAGCTCTCCGGTGGGCGTGGCGTTGCCGGTGAAGTAGCCGCGGCCGGCGGGGTCGCTCCACTTGCCTTCGGGATTCCAGTGCCAGGCCTCGGCGTGAAGCTCGGTGTTCTGGCGGTAGGTGATGGTCTGCCAGCCGGAAGAGAGGATCTCGGAGAGCATGGGCTCGGTCAGGGCTTTTTCGGCGACCCCCTGGCCGAGGCGGTCGACGGCGGCACCGAGCGCGCGCATGGGGCTGAAGGTGTTCGCCACGTGGGACGGGGCGATATCGACGACCAATTCCTGGGCTGCGCCGGTCTGGGGCAGAGCGGCGGCCAGAGCGACCGCGATCGCGAGGGTGTAAGGGCCACGCACAGCATCCAGTATAGTAGCGGAGAAAACGAGCGACATGACTTTTTTTCCATTACGCTTTGGTCATGCTTGCCTCATTAAGGCGTGGGGGGTGAAGCCGGGAAGCTGTTCGCGGTATTGCCGTGTAGCCGATCGCGGCGACGCCGGAGTCCTAACCGTACGAGGACTACCGATCGGCGTCCAACCGGGAGGAATCCGCCGAAATCGGCTGAGTCAGAGCGTCAGGCGAGAGGTGCTTACCGGTTGTCGGGAAAGTCCGGTTACAATGACCGCTCCCTGCTGGTCGCGGCTCGGTAACTATCTGCAAACACGTGCAGTCGCGACAGGGCCGCGACCGTCAGGGAGCGGGATTTCGCGGCTGGCCGAGGAAATCCCGAAAACGGGTGAGCACCCTCAGGCAAGCAGGCAAGTCGGAGCAGGCGAAGCAGGCGACTGCGATTCAGACAGTAAAAACCCGCCACTTGCACCTTGCGGCGACTCGATACAGCCGGAAGCCGGTGTAAGG
>JBGPKH010000464.1:0-7333 GCA_041485845.1 Bryobacteraceae bacterium | reverse complement strand
GCGGTTGCGCGCGACTTGAATTCTGGTGCAGAGCGCGTAGTTCTGCGGCTAACAAGCCCGTTCTTCTTGTCCCCAGACGGCCACCAACTGGCCTACACAACTCCGGATCCGGCGAGCAAGTCAGTTATTCTGAAGGTGGTCCCGGTGGCTGGCGGCGAGCCACGCGACCTATGTAGGTTGCAGGTGAACATGGATCAGGCACAATCTTTAGTTGGTGGCGGCTGGTCCGCGGACAGTCAGTTCCTGGTGTTCTTCAAGAAGACCGCCGCCACGGGCGGCGCTTCGGCGGGCGGCGAGCTTTGGCGGATCCCGGTCAGTGGCGGCGAGCCGCAGAAGGTGAAAGTAGAGTTGCCCGTGGCTCAAATGTCCAGGATTTTCTCTATCCACCCCGATGGGCAGCGGATCGCATACACGGCCGGCGAACAGAAGCAGGAAGTCTGGGTCATGGAGAACTTCCTTTCCCGGCGGACAGCTGGAAAATAAGGCGCCATCAAGAAACTGGAGGAGCCATGCCACCCGAGATATCCGTGTGGGAACTCTACGAAATGGTGCTCGTCTTCTTTTTCTGGCTGTCGGTAGTCGCCTGCGGGTTGCTTATTGTCGTTGCCGGAGTGGTGGGCGTGAGCATCTACAAGTTGGCCAAGGAACCGGCGCGCAACCGCCGTTCGGTTCTATCGGCAGTCTGCCTGCTCGCGCTCCTCGTCCATCATGCCCGCGGAGAGAATCTGAGGGTGCCGCTGGGGCTCGATCTGTATATGCCTGTGCCCGAGCAGAACTCGCTTACCCCGCGAAAAATCGAACTGGGGCGGCGGTTATTCTTTGACCGCCGCCTCTCGCGCGATGAGTCGATCGCCTGCGCCTCGTGCCACGACCCGGAGCGTGCCTTCTCCGACCGCCGGCCCATCGCCATCGGGGTAAACGGCCGGCGAGGCCGCCGAAACGCTCCGGCGCTGATCAACCGCGGCTACGGCCGGTCGTTCTTCTGGGACGGCCGCGTGGCGTCGCTCGAAGAGCAGGTGCTCAAACCGATTCAAGACGTCAACGAAATGGATTTGCCCCTCCCGGAAGCCGCCGCCCGCGCCGGACTCAGCGCCGAAGAAATCTCGCGGGCGCTGGCGAGTTTCGTCCGGTCCCTTCTGTCCGGCGACTCCGCATTCGACCGCTTCATCAACGGCGACCGCAACGCGCTTTCGACCGCGCAGCAGGCCGGCTTACAGCTCTTTCGCGGGAAGGCGAACTGCGTGGCCTGCCATGCCGGCCCGAACTTTACCGATGAGCAGTTTCACAATACGGGCATGGCGTGGCGCGACGGCCGGTTGCAGGACGAAGGCCGGTTCGGGGTGACCGGCAAGGCGCAAGACCGCGGCGCGTTCAAAACGCCGACACTCCGCGAGATTGCTCTCACCGCGCCATACATGCATGACGGCAGCATCGCCACTCTCGAAGAGGTCGTCGAGTATTACGATCGCGGCGGCAATCGAAATCCAGGGCTCGATCCCGAGATTCGGCCCCTCCATCTCTCCCCCTCGGAAAAGCAGAATATCATCGCGTTTTTTCGTTGTTTGCAAGGGACGGCCCACGAGGTCCGTAAGTAGGGGCATCGGCGTCTGCTGCCTATCGCTACAGGGGCCACGCGTATGCCTTGTCCATCACGAGCCCTGAGCGTATGCAGTCACTTGGAAATAAGAGCTAGCAGACTGATTGCCATCAAGGCCGCGCCGGCCACGGCGAACCAGATTTGCCCGGGAAACCGCTCACCGGTGTCAATGGAGTGATGCGATCTCGGGGGAAAATGCGACAGCGAGTCGCGAAAATTCTCAAGTCCTTTCATGATCCCCTGCACCACCCCCGGAATCAGCCCCAAAGCGAGCAGAAAGCAGCCGAGCAGAAAAGTCGTGACAATCTGTCGCGTCTCCATGGATATATGTTATCCAAAATACTGGTTAACAAAATTCTGCGCCCCGACGTCGGATTACGTATGCAGCTCTTCGCATGGTTCGAGCACTTCCTGCGCGACCTCCGCTTCGGCGCGCGCAGCCTCGCCAGGAACCGCGCGTTTACGGCCATCGCCGCCGGCTCCCTGGCGCTCGGCATCGGCGGGAGCACCGCCATGTACAGCGTCATCTATGCCGTCATACTCGACCCGTTCCCCTACAAGGAGCCGGATCGTCTGATGAGCGTCACCATTCGCGCCGAACGCGGCGGGAACGGCAGCTATTACCCGATCGACCAGTTCCTGGAAATTGCGGAGCGTAACTCCGTTTTTGAAGGAGTCGTCGCCTCCACCTGGTCCGACATCACCTGGACCGGCGCGGGCGACCCGCAGCGTCTCCGCGGCAATCACTGCACCATGAACACCTTCGACGTGATGGGCGTGTCGCCCTTGATCGGCCGCGGGACGGCGCCCTCCGACGCCATCGAGGGGACCGAGCCCGTCACCATCCTGGGCTACAAATTCTGGCAGCGGCAGTTCGGGGGCGACCCCGGCGTCATCGGCCGCAAGCTTCAACTCAACGGCAAGATCCGCACCGTGGCCGGCGTAATGCCGCCGCGGTTCATGTGGCGCGGCGCCGATGTCTACCTGCCGGACGTTTTCCACCGCGGGCAAACGGTGGACGGGGAACGTGCGGTGCACCTCCTGGGCCGCCTCAAGCCGGGTGTAACGAGATCGCAGGCGGTAGCCGATCTGCAGCCGATCTTCGAGGATCTCCAGCGCCGGCGCCCCGACGATTTTCCCAAGAAGTGGCGTATCCAGCTTCGCGACTTCGGCGAGACGTTTCCCAGCGGAATCCAGGATGCTCTGTGGATCCTCTTCGGCGCCGTGGGCCTACTGCTGCTGATCGCGTGTGTGAACGTTTCCAACTTGCTGCTTTCGCGCGCGGCATTCCGGCGCCGCGAAATCGCCATCCGCGCTTCCATGGGCGCCAGCCGATTCCGACTGGTCAGGCAGTTGCTCGCGGAGAGCCTGCTGTTAGCTGTGGCCGGAGGCGCGCTGGGTATCCTGATCGCGAACGCCGGGCTGCGGGGAATCATCGCGATGGTTCCGCCGAACACCATCCCCGATGAGGCGCAAATCCGGCTCAACGCGCCCGTGCTGCTCTTCACCCTGGCAGTTTCGATCACTGCGGCCCTTCTGTTCGGGCTGGCGCCGGCGCTGCACCTCTCCGGGCGCGACCTGCTGACCCCGCTCAAGGAAGCCGGCCGCGGCGCCGCCGGAGGGACGCGCCAGCGCGTGATGCGCGGCATTCTGGTGGTGGGCGAAGTCGCTCTTTCCATGATGCTGTTGGTGGGAGCCAGCCTCATGATCCGTACCCTGATTTCCATCCAGGGCGCCAATCTCGCGTTTCATCCCGATCGAATCCTCACCATGCGCATTCCGTTTTCCGACACGCGGTATCCCGACGCAAACCGGCGTAACGCGTTCCTCCAGGACGTACTGCGGCGGATCAAGTCCGTTCCCGGTGTGATTGCCGTAGGCATCAACGGTGGCCTGCCGCTGGTTTACGGCTTCAACGCGCCCATAGCGGTGATCGGCAATCCACAGCAGGATACGCGCGCGGTGCTCGTGCAGCAGACCAACGAGGACTATGACAAGGTGATGGGCATTTCCCTGGTGCAGGGGCGTTTCCTCACGGAGCAGGAAGTGAACGCGCGGCTTCACAGCGTGGTGGTGAACCAGACCCTGGTCCGCCGGTACTTTTCGGGCGGCGATGCGATCGGCCGCATGATTCGCATCCCGGCCTTGCGCAACCCGCCGCTGAGCCTTGCCGGCGACTCTTTCCAGATCGTGGGAGTCGTGAAGGACACGGTGAACCGCGTGACCTCCGACGAGATCTGGCCGGAGATCTTTCTTCCCTACACGATTGTCGGCCGCGGGGACCGCATCTTTGCGCTGGGCAATGGCCGGCCAGAGTCGCTGAATCGGGCGGTGAAGGCCCAGGTTTATGCGGTCGATCCCATCCAGCCGGTGATGGAAGACAAATCGATGGAAACCGTGCTCAGCGAAAACGCATACGCGCGGCCGCGGTTCAACCTGCTTCTGTTCGCGGTGTTCGCCGCGCTCGGACTGGTGCTGGCGCTGTTCGGAATCTACGGAGTCATCTCGCATGCCGTGGCCCAGCAGCGGCGGGAGATCGGAATTCGGATTGCGCTTGGCGCCAGCATCAGGCAGGTGATCGGCATGGTCCTCGCCATGGGGACCAAGCTGCTGGGCATCGGGATTCTGGTGGGGCTCGCCGCCAGTCTCGCGTCGGTGAAAGTGCTTTCCGGGTTGGTGCGAAACGTCTCGACCTTCGACCCGTACTCGTTCGCAGCGGTGACGGTACTGCTGTTCGCCGCCGGAATCTTTGCCAGCTTTTGGCCGGCGCGGCGCGCGGCCCGAGTGGATCCCGTGACCGCGCTGAGGGACGAGTAAGTAGGACAGTCCTCCTGGCCTGTCTACGCCGAGGGCGCTGCGCAATTCGTCACGTGGCGTCTGGCCGAGCGCGTTCGTCAGATTAGATTGGACAGGCCGGGAGGCCTGTCCCACTACCGCCGCAGCACGCCGTGGTGTGGATCCAACGCGACCTTCAGTGGCGCCTGTTTCAGCGGAACGGTGAACGTCACGGGCGTATTTGAGGAGCGCACCCACTGGGTGATGCTCCGCCCCCGCGCCACCTGAATTTCCACCGGCACCGGCGCGGTGAAATCCTCATCCACGTCGGACTGTGACAGCGTCCCGACCAGCCGGAGCGCGGGCGCTTTGCCCTTCAACGACCAGGTCAGTTTCAGGGTGGGAATACCGGTTCCGTAGACCCACTGCTCGAAGAAGATCTCCAGTTGCGGGTCGTCCGTCTTGGGCGGCAGGAACAGCGCGGCCAACGCGCGGAACTCTTCCGTCGTGATCTCTTTGTGATCGTAGCGCTTCACTACTTGGGCGAGCATCGAGAAGAATCGCTCGTCGCCCATGCGTTGGCGCAGCATCTGGACAATCCACGAGCCCTTACCATAGGTGATGGAGCGCCATGCGCGCGGCTCCTGCGAACTTTCCAGGCGCGTGCCCAGGACGATGGGTCCCGTGGAATCCACGCTCTGCCCGTTCTCGCCCTTGGCCACCAAAGCAACACGGTAGCTGTCCAGCATCCGCTCCATCTCGCGCGCGCCTTTGCTCTTTTCCACATAGAGGAGCGCGGAGTAGTTCGCCAGGGCCTCCATGAGCCAGTAGTCGCGATAGGAGCCCACGCACACGCGATTGCCCCACCACTGGTGCGCCGTTTCGTGCGCCTGCAGGAGGTCCTGGAAAAACAGTTCCTGCGGTTCGCCGCCCGCCAGGTGCTGTCCCGGCAGATTCTTCAGATAGGCCAGCGTAGAGAGATAGATCAGTCCTGGGAAGCCCTGGCCGAACGAGGCGGGAATCGGTGAAACCGTCAGGTGCGGAAGCGTCGGCGGTCCGAACTTGGAAGCCATGAACTCCAGGGCCGAGGCCACTTCCTCGGCCAGGCTCTTGAGCCGCGCCATCGGGTCCGGCGGAGGCAGCACGGTCTGCGTCTCGGGCATAGAGTCCGGAATGCGGCGTGGCCGGATCGAAGGAGGCATCGGCGCCGGCGCCGGCTGCGGCCGCGGCTGGAGGGCCCGCTCCAGCGCGCGGTTGGCGCAAACATCCACTACATATCCGCCACGCTCCACGCGCGCGTGTTCGTAGTTGCCGAGATTGAACGCGGCGATGCGAATCGAGTTGGATGTCCGCCGCCGCGTGATGCGCCACTCGCCGTCGGTGCGATCCTCGACCACGTCGCCGGGAGTGACCAGATCCAGATCCCTGGGGTAGCGGAAGAGCAGGTCGTATTGCGCGAACTCCAGCCGGTGCGTGGGGTACCAACTGCCTCGCGCGCTGACGTAGAACACCCGGTCGCCCGCGTCGTGGATGACCTTGCCGGAATGCTGAAATTCGAATTCGTAATCCTGTCCCGTGCGCAGCGGCTCCGCGGGCACCACCAGGAAGAGATTGTTGCCACCGCGAGTCAGGTTGAGCCGCAGCGAATCGCGCTGCAACACCTCCGCGGGGCGGCCGTCGACCGTGACCCCCGTGACCTCCATCTGCGGGGTAATATCGAACGCCGTCGCCGTCATACCATCCACCGCCGGCTTGACCTTGACGCGCGTGACGGCCGTTAGTGTGAGGTCCGGATTGACGGTGGCCTCGATGCGGTAGTCGCTCATCGACAGGTCGGCCTTCCGCGGCGCCGGGTTATTGCGGAACGACCTGGCCGCAAAGCTGGTCCACACGTCGAAGTACGCCCGATTGTCCCGGCTGGCAACCTGCCCGGCCAGGACCTGTTCCTTACCCTCGGGATCGAAAGCCACGTCGAAGTTGCCGAGCTTCGTGCTGCTGAAGAGCGCCGCAAAGAGTCCCGCCTTGCGCCCGAGCCCGCCCAGCAGGTCCAGAGTGAGGCGGGTCTGATAGCTGGCGCTGAGGTTGTGCAGCACCGGAGTCCATTCCTCGTCCATGATCGCGCCGATTTCCGGCGCTTTCTTATTGGCGGGATTGTTCGGAAGCTGGGACTTCAGCCGGTCATAGTCGTCGCCCGTGAAAAGCAGGAGCGCGGCGCGGAAGTGATCGTCGAGGTTGGGGGCGCCGATGTAGCTGGCCAGCGAACGCCGCTCGGCGCGGTCCGGCGGAAGAAGAATAATCTCGCCATCGCCGCCCTCGACATCCGCGGAAAAAACCGCCGCGATTCGCCGCCCGGCCACGGGTTTGCTGAAGATGAGGTGGCCTTCATTGAAGTAGATGCGGATGTCTTCCTTGATCAACGTCAGATCGCGGACGCGGTAGCACTCGTCGCGGTCGAAGCCCGTCTCCCGGATGGCGCGCGCCACATCCGCGGCGGTCGCAGCCGTTAGAGGAAGATGGGTGACCAGGGCCAGCGCAGCGAGCCAACGCATGATCCCAGTCTACAATGGTGGCACGGGCATCGATGCCCCGCGATTACAGGAGATTGCTCAATTGCGATTCGTCACCATTCAGAGACAAGGCTACACCGAACCCGGCGTCATGTTGGAAGACCAGGTGGTCCGGATTCGAGGCGCGGGATTCGCCGATTTGATCTCGGTGATCGCCGGAGGCCCGGACGCCATGGACCGCGTGCAGCGCTGGCTGGGAAGCCCATCCTGCTCTGAGCTTCTGGACCCGTTGACGACGGAGCTCGCGGCGCCCATTCCCCGGCCGCCCAAGATCGTCTGCATCGGCCTGAACTACCGCGATCACGCGGCAGAGTCGGGGATGGCGATTCCCGAGGCGCCCACGGTCTTCGCGAAGTTTCCGACCGCGGTGACCGGGCACCGCCATCCGATCGTG
>JBGPKH010000463.1:0-7345 GCA_041485845.1 Bryobacteraceae bacterium | reverse complement strand
CCACCCTGGCGCCGGCGATCTACCACGTCTACCTCCACGCCGGCGACATGGAGCGGCTGCGCGGCATCGTGCCACGAATCGTCGAGGAGGCGTCGCGCGCGCTCGATGCGGAGATCGAATCGCTCAACCGCGCGTCCATCGCCGAACGGCTCAAGATTGCGCGCCGCGCCGATCCCAAGATCACCCGGCCCGACGGTGGATGGCGCATCGCGATCCTCGAAAACACGGATGACGGCGTGCTGCCCGGCGACATCGCCATCTATTCGGAACTGGCACTACCCGCCAAGCAGGACTTCGGCGCCGGCTCCATGACCAAGCGGATTGCCACGCGCCGCATGGGGGGCACCGAGACCAGCTACGCTCCGGTTCCTCCCGCGCCGGCCGCAGCCGAACCCACCCCCGCCCCCGGCACACTCGCGGTGATCGACTACGAGGACGGCACCGGCCACAAACAGTTCCAGATGATGAAGGAGCAGATCGTGGTCGGCCGCGGGGGACGCGACTACTGGACCGACCTGAAGCTGGAGACGCTGCCGGACGTCTCCCGCGAGCATTTCCGGCTGCGGCGCGACCCGGCGAGCGGCAAGTTCTTCCTGAAAGACCTCAGCCGATTGGGCACCACGATCAACGGCGAGAAGGCGCCCTCCAGCATCGAAATCGTGGAGGGTGAAAAGCGCGACCGAAACGTAGAAGCCGAGGTGCCGGAAAAGGCGCGAATCGGCCTGGCAAACGTCGTATTCCTGGAGTTTCGAAGCACGTCAAATGGTTAGGACCAAGCTCAGGATCGCGGGCGACAGCCACTCCGGCCGGGTGCGCAGCAACAACGAGGATGCGTTGCACATCGACGCCGACCGCGGCATCTTCCTGGTGGTGGACGGCATCGGCGGGCAGGCCGCCGGCGAGAAGGCCGCGGAGATCGCGTTGGCGCGCGTGCGCGCGCGGCTGGAGCGCCAGACGGGCACTACCGAACAGCGCATCCGCGAAGCCATCACCATGGCCAACAACGAGATCCTGCGCGCCGCCCAATCCAATCCGGATTGGGAAGGTATGGCGTGTGTGCTCACGGTGGCGGTGCTGGACAACGGATCGGCGGTGGTCGGGCACGTCGGCGATTCGCGGCTGTACCAGATCCGCCGCGGCGAGATTCGGAAGATTACGCACGACCACTCGCCGGTCGGGGAGCGCGAGGACAATCGCGAGCTCAGCGAGGCCGAGGCCATGCGGCACCCGCGCCGCAACGAGGTCTTCCGCGACGTAGGTTCCGAGGAGCACGCGCCGGATGACGGGGATTTCATCGAGGTGCTGCGCATCCCGTTCGATCCCGATGGCGCCCTCCTGCTGTGCAGCGACGGCCTCAGCGACCAGGTGGCGTCGAACGAGATCCGCCAGTCGGTGGAACGGAACGCGGGCAACCCGGAAGCGGAGGTGCGGGAGCTGATCGAAGCGGCCAACCGCGCGGGCGGCAAGGACAACGTCACCGTCCTGATCGTGGAGGGCGAGCAGTTCACGCCAAGGCCGGTGTCCGGCGCGGTTGCGCCAGCCGAACGTTTAGCCGGCCAACTCCTGCCCCGGACAGCCTGGTTTCTAGCCGGATTGCTGCTGGCCGCCGCCGCCGCGTGGTTTTCGCGGAGCTTGTGGACGCCGCCCCTCGCGTTCACGCCGCGGGTGCTGATCGCCGGAAACAACGCTGCGCCGTTCCCCAGCATCGCGGCAGCCTTGGCCGAAGCGCGCCCCGGAGACACGGTCGAAGTGCTCGGCGGCGAGTATCGCGAGGAGGTGACGCTCAAGAGCGGCGTGAGCCTGCGCAGCCGCGTGCCGCGCCTCGCCATTCTGCGCGCCGCGCCCCTGAGTAAGGGGCCGGCGGTGTTGGCGGAGGGCGTCAGGGATGCGCGCATCAGCGGCTTCCTCATCAAAGCGGATGAGCAGATGCCGCTTTCGGTCGGAATCGCGCTCAACCGTTCCGACGTGGAAGTGGATGGCGTCGAAGTGTGGGGCGCGGGAGTCGGCATCGAGATCCGCGGCGAAGGCAGCCCCGTTCTCAAGGGTAACGCGATCCACGATTGCGCGCGCGAGGGCGTGCTCATTCTCGGGCCCTCCTCCGCGTGGATTCTGCACAATTCGTTCCAACGCAACAAAGGAGTAGCCTTGGCCGCGCGCGAAGGGGCCCGCCCCGCGCTTGTCGGGAATGTCTTCGACCGGGCGACTCTCGAGTTGCCGCCCGAAGTGCGCATGGATACCGTGCGGGAGAAAAACTTCTTCCTGGATGCGGGAAGGGGCGCCGCGGGAAGGGGCGATGCCGGAAGGGGCGGCGGGCGCCGGCCCGAGCCCGCCGCGGCGCCCTCAGGAGGGCGAGAGCAATGATCGCGCCCGCCTCCCGCAAGATCGGCAAGTACGAAATCCTCAGCAAGCTGGGCCGCGGCGGTATGGCCGACGTGTACCTGGCACAGGATACCGAATTCCACTGCAGCCTTGCCCTGAAACTCATCGAGCACGCGCCCGATCCCGACACGCGCGATTCCATCGACGCCGAGCGCCGCGGCGCCGTCTTGCAGGCGCACCTCGCGGCCATCGACCCGCGCGTGGTCCGCATCTACAATTCGGGCGACCTGGATGGCTTCTTCTTTGTCGCCATGGAGTACATCGACGGGCAGGATCTTTCCGATCTCATGCGCCGCGGCCCGCTCGAGCCCGAGTTCGCCACCGATGTGGCGCTGTCTGTCGCGCAAACTCTGGAGAACGCCCACCACCTCCAGGTGACCATCGAAGGCAAAGAGATTCACGGCATTGTCCACGGCGACATCAAGCCCAAGAACATCCGGATCGATTCCCGTGGCGAGGTGCGGGTGCTGGATTTCGGCATCGCCAAAGCGCTCTCGCTGTCGCGGCGTTTGACGCGCAACGAATTCGGCAGCGTGCCCTACGGGTCTCCCGAGCGTCTGGAGGCGGGCCAGGTCAACGAGCTTTCGGACCTGTGGTCGCTGGCGGTGATGCTGTACGAAATGGTCACGGGGCTTCAGCCGTATCACGCCGAGAGCACCGAGCGCCTGGAACGCATGATCCGCTCGCGCATTCCACCGCCTCCGGCGCCCGAACCGTGTCCCGAGCCGCTGCGGCGCATTCTGGTGAAGGCCATGGCGGCCGATCCCGAGGCGCGCTATCAATCGGCTGCCGATATCGCTGGCGAGTTGCGGAAATTTCGCAGCGGCGAGACGGTGGAAGCCTCGCTCGAAGATCCGGATGCTACGCGGCGGACTTTCCGTCGCGAAGACGGCCCCGGCGACGAGACGCGCCGAACGGGCGACTTCGAAACTCGCCCTGCGGGCGACGGGGAAACCCGCCGAACGGGCGAAGCGGAAACGCGCCGAACCCAGGCCCGCATCGTCTTCCAGGAGAATCCAAAGGAGACCTGGCCCCCAAAGAAGCCGCGCGGCAAGGGATATCGCATCGCCAGGCGCGCCGCCGGCGTGGCGACACTGCTGCTTGCCGTGTGGATCGCCGGGGCGGTGATCGCCGATATTCTCCTCTACCGGCGGGGCCAGCAACTGGAACACGACCTCGCGGCCGAACAGGTGACCGGCCTCGACGACATCTGGAACCGATGGACGGAACTTTCCAAGGGTAATTCCTCGTCTTGGTTGTTGCGGGGACCGCGAAAGGCGGTGCAGCGGAAGTTTGTGGCGGCGGCGGACCACGTGATCGACAATTACCGGAACAGCGACGCGGTTTACGAGAACAGTTGGAAGAACGCGCGTGACCAGCTCGTCCGCGCGCTCGCCATGGATCCGGACGATTCTGTGCGCGGCAAGCTGCGTCTCACCGAGGGGCACCTGGCGCGCATCAACGGCATGAGCCATCGCAGCGCGGCCGAGTTGAACGATGCCGTCGCCGAGTTTTCGGAAGCCGAAAAGCTGCTGCCGAAATCGCCCGATCCGGAACTGGGCCTCGCGCGCGTGTACGTGTACGGACTGAAGGACATCGATAAGGCATACCAGGCGCTGCAAGAGGCCGAAAAGCGCGGATATCCTCTAGGCAGCCGCGAGAAGGCGCAACTGGCCGATGGCTATCGCGACCGCGGCGACCGCCTGTTCTGGGACTCGCGCAACGTGCGCGGCCTGCCGCAGGAGAAGGACCAGATCACGCGGTCGCGCGACGACTACGCGCGCGCGCTGGGCCTCTACCAGGAGATCGCCCCGTGGGGCAACACCAACGCCTCCATCGTGCGCGTGCAGAACAGCCTCGACCAGGTGAACTTTCGCCTGCAACAGATCGAGCAGGGCGTCAACCTGTCGCCGGGCCAGATCCCCCGCGCGATTCCCGCTATTGTGAAGTCTCTCGTGGAACTATGGCAGTCACGCGCAGCAAAGCAGTAGAGCGCGCGGAGATCCGGCGCCTGCCGCGTCAGCGGACGCTGTGGCGCAGCGGCGAACTGGCCTGGATTCTGGGCGCGGGGCTGCTCGTGTCCATCGGGCTGTACCTGGTCTACCAGTCGAAATCGGCGGCGCTGGCCGAGGCCGGGCAGGGACTCGCCGGGAAGAAACTGCTCAACCTGAATGAGCTGAGCGCGCGCGAGGAGCTGCTGCCGGCGCTCAACACGCTGTTCCCCGACGCGGCCGAGCGCGAGTTGGCCGCGCGCAAGATCTACTACCTCTCGGGCGGGCTGGCCAACGTGGGCGCCGTGGCGCGCATTCGGGTGACCGCCGAGGATCTGGGAACCGTCCGCGGCCTCAAGAACCTTCGCGACCGTCTGGGAACTCGCGAATCGGAGGCGCTGCTCACCGGCGAGCAACTCCGCGACTGGAAGCCGCTCGTCGTTGTTCGGCGCCCGAGCCAGTTCCGCCGCTCGTTCTTCCTGTGGTGGGCGCTGTTCCTGGGCGCGTTTCTGTTGGTGCACGCGTGGTGGAGCGTGCGCGGTTTCCGCGGCGACCAGTCGCTGCTGCCCGCAGTGTTGCTGCTCAGCGGCGTGGGCCTGACCCTGATGGTGAGCCTGCGCGATCCGGTACGGGACACCCTGTTGTTCGTGGATTTCGCGCAAGGGCTGGTGGGCGGGTGCATTCTGCTGGCCGCGCTGAGCGCGGTCAATTACGAGCGGCTGTCCGGCAAGCTGAGCTACGTGCCGCTGCTCGCGAGCTTCGGGCTCTCGGTGCTGCTGATTCTCTTCGGACGCGGCCCCGGCGCCAGCGACGCCAAGGTCAACCTGTTCGGATTTCAGCCGGTCGAGGTCATCCGCCTCCTGCTGGTGTTTTTCCTCGCGGGATACTTCGGAACGCGCTGGGACGTTTTGCGTCACGCCCGCGAGACCCGCGCCTCGCTCGCCGCGCTCACCCGCCGGTTCGATATTCCGCCGGTGGAGTACACACTGCCGGCGCTGGTGTCGGTGGTTCTCTCGCTGATCTTCTTCTTTCTGCAGAAAGACATGGGCCCCGCGCTGGTCTTCGCCTGCCTGTTCCTGGCGCTCTACGGGGTCGCGCGCGGCAGCGCGGCGGTGCCGGTGATCGGCCTGGCCCTGATGGCGGCGGGCTTTGCCCTCGGTTACTACATCGGCGTCCCGCACACCGTGGGCGAGCGCGTCACCATGTGGCTCTCTCCATGGGACAACCCGATCCACGGCGGCGACCAACTGGCGCACTCGCTTTGGGCCTTCGGCACCGGCGGCATTTCCGGCACGGGAATCGGGCTCGGCGATCCTCAGTTGGTTCCCGCCGCGCACACCGATCTCATCCTCTCGGCTCTAGGCGAGGAGTGGGGATTCCTGGGCGTGGCCGCGGTCTTCGGGCTCTTCGCGCTGATCGTTTATCGCGCGCTGCGCATCGCCGAACGCGCCCGCACGGATTACGAGTGCTTCCTTGCCGCGGGACTCGCTGCGGCTACCGCGCTCCAGCTTTTGCTGATCTCCGCCGGCGCGCTTGGCGTGTTGCCGCTTTCGGGCGTGGTGACGCCGTTCCTCAGCTACGGCCGCACTGCGATGCTGGCGAATTTCGCGGTGATCGCCATTCTGCTGTCGATCTCAGTGGGACAGGCCTCCCGGCCTGTCCGCTTGGCTTCCAGCATGCCGGTCTCATCGCGCACGCTCGCCTGGATCTTCGGCGTCGCGGGCGCGCTGGTGCTCGCCAAAGCCGCCTACGTGCAGGTCCTCCGCAGCGCCGCCGTCATGGGCGAAGGCACGCTGGTAGTGCAGGCCGATGGAGCGCGCCGCTACCAATACAACCCGCGCCTTCAGCTCGTCATGGCCGAGATCCCCAAAGGCGCCATCTTCGACCGCAACGGCCTGCCGCTCGCCACCAGCGACTGGCCGCTCCTCGAAAAGCACCGCGCCGAGTATCGGCAACTGGGCATCGATATCGACCGCGCCTGCCCGCGGACCGAAAGCCGGCACTATCCGTTCGGCGGCCTCACCTTCGATCTCCTCGGCGACCTGCGCACGCGCATGCGCTGGGGCGCCACCAACACCTCCTACGTCGAACGCGATTCCGCGCGCCGCCTCCGCGGCTACGACGACCGCCCGACGCTGATGGAAGTCAAGAATCCACGGACCGGCAGGACCGAGCGTGTCATCCGCTACGATTACCGCGAGCTGGTCCCGCTGCTGCGCCATCGCTACGACCCGCAGAATCCCGCCGTGCGCAAAGTGCTCGACCGCCCGCGAGACGTGCGCATGTCGATCGACGCGCGGCTCCAGGTGAAGGTCGCCGAGATCCTCCGCAACCAGTTGAAGCAGGCGAAACAGGACCGCGGCGCCGCGGTGGTCATGGACCCGGCCACCGGAGACCTGCTGGCCGCGGTGAGCTTCCCGTTACCCCCCGAGGGTGCGACTGGAGAGGAGCAAGCCAACCCGTATCTCGACCGCGCACGCTATGGCCTCTATCCCCCGGGCTCGACTTTCAAAGTAGTCACGGCCATGGCAGCGCTGCGCAAGGATGCGTCGCTCGCGCACAAGACCTACGAATGCATCCGGTTGCCCGACGGACGCGTGGGCAACTTCATCCACGGATCGAACCGGCCCATTCGCGACGACGTCCAGGACCAGGCGCCGCACGGGACCGTGAATATGCAACACGGGATCGTGGCCTCGTGCAATGCCTACTTCGCGCAATTGGGCACTTACGACGTGGGCTCGCAGCCGCTGTGGGATACCGCGAACCTGCTGGGCATAGCCGGGGCCGCGCCGAACACCGCGGCGCAGTTGAAGAAATCGCTGCCGCAATCCTCGTACGGGCAGGGGCAGGTGGTGGCATCGCCGTTCCAGATGGCGCGGGTTGCGGCCACCGTAGCCAACAGCGGCGCCATGCCCCAAGGACGGTGGATTACCGACGAGACCAACACCCGCACCACGCCGGCGCAGACCGTT
>JBGPKH010000462.1:0-7413 GCA_041485845.1 Bryobacteraceae bacterium | reverse complement strand
TCCGTGGCGGAAGACCGGACCATTTCTCACTATCGCATCTCAAGCAAGCTGGGCGGCGGCGGAATGGGCGTGGTTTACCTTGCGAAAGACCTCGTGCTGGGGCGCAATGTGGCCCTCAAATTCCTTCCGGACGATCTGGCGCAGGACTTCCAGGCGCTGGAACGTTTCCGCCGCGAAGCCCGCGCGGCCTCTTCCCTGAACCACCCGAATATCTGCACCATTCACGAGATCGGCACCGAGGGCGGCCTGTCGTTCATCGTGATGGAGTACCTCGACGGCACGACGCTCAAGGATCGGATCGGGAAGGGGCGTATGCCGGTCAAGACGCTGGCATCTCTGGCCATCGAGATCTCGGATGCCTTGGATGCCGCCCATGCCGCGGGCATCATCCATCGGGATATCAAGCCTGCGAATATCTTCGTCACCGGCCGGGGCCACGCGAAGATTCTCGATTTCGGACTGTCGAAAGTACAGTCCGGCGTCGAGGAACATTCCGGTCCGGTAGGCGGCACAACGCGCACGATCCTGAGTGATCTCACCGTTGCTGGAAGCCTCATGGGAACGGTGTCGCACATGTCGCCTGAACAGATCCGTAGGGAGCCCTTGGACTCCCGCACGGACCTTTTCTCACTCGGCGTGGTGCTGTTTGAGATGGCGACGGGTGTGTTGCCTTTTCCGGGCGCGCGGACCGCCGTGGTGTTCGACTCCATTCTCAACAAGACGCCCGCGGCCCCGTCCACTCTGAGGGCCGAATTGCCGGCGGAACTGGACCGCGTGATTCTCAAGTGCCTCGAAAAAGACCGGAATCTGCGGTATCAGCAGGCGAGCGAGATCGGCGAGGATCTGGCTCGATTGGCGAGCGATCCCGAACCCAAAACCCGGCTGCGGCGCCGGAGATGGACGGTTCCCGCGGCTGCCCTCGTCGCGGCGGCCTGGGCGGGGACCTACCTTTATGTCCATAGGACGCCGGGCGTGTCCGTAAGCCACACGCTTGTGCTGGCGGACGTCGAGAACACCACGGGAGATCCGGCGTTGGACAACGCACTGCGGCAAGGACTGGCGCTTGAATTCCAAAAATCGCAATCGCTGCGGCTGATCTCGGACGATCGCGTGCGCCAAACGCTGGGGCTGATGCTGCGGCCAAAGGACACCCGGGTGTCCGCGGAGGTTGCGCGGGAAATCTGTCAGCGAACCGGCGGCTCGGCGGTGCTGGAAGAAACGATTGCGAGGCTCGGCAGTCAGTACGATCTGGGGTTGCGCGCCCGCAACTGCCAGACCGGAGATATTCTCGCCGGCGAACAGACCGAGGCGTCCGGGAAGGAACAAGTGGTGAAGTCTCTCAGCCCGGTCGCCGCGAAGGTCAGGGAACGCATGGAGCAATCCATGGCCAAGGTGGAGAAGCCGGTACCCCTCGAGGAGGCAACAACCTCTTCGCTCGAGGCGCTGAGATCGTTCAGCACTGCGCTGAAAGTCAATAGCGCGACGGGACAGGCGGCCGCGGTAGGCCATTACCAACGCGCGATTGCCCTGGACCCGCAGTTTGCGACAGCCCACGCGTACCTCGGCCTAGCCTACTACAACACGGGGCAGACCGAGCTCGCCGCGCAGTCTACGCGCAAGGCCTATGAACTGCGGGAGCGAGCCAGCGACCTGGAGAAGTTGTTCATCACCTACACCTACGACCGGCAGGTTACGGGCAATCTCGAAAGGGCGCTGGAAACCCTGGAATTGTGGGCGCAGACGGCTCCGCGCGATTTCACACCGCATGGCCTGATGGCCGGACGAGTTACGATATGCACCGGCAAATACGAAAAGTCGCTTCAGGAAGCTGAGATCGGGATAGGGCTCGCGCCCGACAATGAGTTCGGCTACTTGGGCCTGGCTGGGGTGAACATCATTCTGGGAAGGCTCACACAGGCCGAAGCAGCTCTGAAGCGCGCATCGGACCGAAATTTCAACAATGCCCAATTTCTGATCCACCGGTATAATCTCGCCTTCCTGAAAGGCGAAGTCGAAGAGATGCGCCGGCAGGCAGGTTTGGCCCAGGGCAGACAGGGAGCCGAAGGCCCGCTGGCTCACGAGCAAGCCATGATGCTCGCTCACTCGGGAAGGCTGCAGCTAGCGAGGACGATGTGGCTGCACGCCATCGAACTGGCACGGCAGAAGCACGATCGGGAAGGCTCAGCGATGTATCAGACCGGCGCCGCGCTGAGCGAGGCACATGCCGGGAATGGCGCGGCGGCGTGCCAGCGGGCGAAGGCCGCGCTGGAAGAGTCGAGGGCACGGGACGTGGTCTACGGGTCGGCCTGCGCGATGGCCTTGTCGGGCAGCCTCGCTGATGCGCAAAAGCTTTCTGAGGAACTGGAGAAACGTTTTCCCGAAGACACCAATGCGCAGTATTACGAATTGCCGGTGCTGCGCGCCCTGATCGCGCTTGGCCAACACCAACCGGAGAAAGCCCTGCAGGCTTTGGAAGTGGCGCGACCTTACGACCTGGCGTCGGCGGGACCGGCTTTCGTTTACCATTTCGGAGGACTCTATCCGGTCTATGTACGCGGTCAAGCTTATCTGGCGGCGCACCGTCCGGCCGAAGCCGCGGAGGAATTCCAGAAGGTTCTGGATAACCGGGGTATTGTTCTGGGCGACCCCATCGCGGCACTGGCGCGCTTGCAACTGGCGCGAGCCATGGTCGTTTCCAATAATTCGGGTAAAGCCAGGATGGCTTACCAGGAATTTCTTAATCTTTGGAAGGACGCCGATTCCAACCTTCCGGTCCTTGTACAAGCGAAGGCGGAATACTCCAGATTGTGAGGAGGTTCCGGCAGATTCCGTCGCCTGACTCGAATGGTTGCCGCGCGAGGTGGTCCGAGAGAATACTCCCCGAATCACGCCATCCGGAAGTTGAAAACGGCCGCAGTCCGTAGCCACGGCCCGTTCCGCCAGCCGCCAGTGCGTTGGGCGGTGTCTCCCAAACTGGCCCGGCGCCACTGGCGTTATACTCGCTAACGGGGCGCGCCAACTCTCCATTTCACGCTGAACCAGCCGCTTCGATCCGCAGGTGCTGGAGTGCCAAGGCGGCGACGCGCCGTCCTGTTTGACGGCGCCGCAGGTGGAGGCCGCGCGCAAGATCTATGCGGCTCTAATGAATCCGCGGACGAAGCAGGAGATCTATCCCGGGTTGGAGCCGGGCAGCGAACTCGGATGGGAACCCGCGGCCGGCGGTCCTGCGCCGTTCAGCGTTCCGGACGATCATTTCAAGTAGGTAGTATTCAAGAACCCGGAGTGGGATTTCCGCACGCTGAATTTCGATGCCGGCGTGGCCCTGGCGGACCAACTGGACAACCGGGTGCTCAATGCCACCGATCCCGATTTGAAGACGTTTGCATCACGCGCCGGAAAGCTCTTTCTGTATCACGGCTGGAACGACCCGGTGATCGCGCCGCGAAACACCATCAACTACTACTCGGGTGTGCTGAAGACGATTGGTACGGCGCGCACGGCGGATTCCGTCCGGCTGTTCATGGTGCCCGGCATGGCCCATTGCGGCGGTGGCGACGGACTGACTAGCGTCGATATGATCGAACCGCTCGCGCAGTGGGTGGAAAAGGGACATGCTCCCGATCGAGTGATCGGCTCGCGCGGACCGGGCGGGAAAACAGACCGAACCCGGCCGCTCTGCGCATATCCGAAAATCGCCAAATACAAGGGGAGCGGCAGCATCGACGACGCTGGAAACTTCACGTGCATGTTGCCCTGAACGGCATGTTCGCCGCGATCGGCCAGGTTTTGGGGCGGCCGTATTCGCTGTATTCTCGGGAGATGCGCGCATTTCATGTGGGCGTGTGGATTGCGGTACCCGTCCTGTCTGCCGCCGCGTTGTCGGACTTCCGGCTGATCCGTGTGCTCGAATTGCGTTCAGAAACGGACCATGTGCAGGGAATCGACTTCGACAACCGGCGGCTCTGGGTGACTTCCGTCAACACCCAGAACCGAACCGGCTCTCTTCAGGAGTTTTCTATCGCGAGTGGGGAGCGCATCAGAGGAATCCGGCTCGACTTGGGCGAGCGCTTTCACCCGGGTGGCATTTCGGCGGATCGCGGGTCGCTCTGGATCCCCGTAGCCGAATACCGCCGCGAGAGCAGCAGCGTTATCCAGCAGCGCAGCAAACGCACGCTCGAAGTCGAGTTCCAGTTTGATGTGACCGACCATATTGGCTGTGTGGCGGCAACGCCGGATGGATTGATCGGCGGTAACTGGGACAGCCGCCAGTTCTACATATGGGACCGCCGCGGCCACTTGCTCCGAAAAGCCGTGAACCCGACCGGGAACGCCTACCAGGATCTCAAATTCGCCGGCGGCCGGATTGTGGCGTCCGGCCTGCTTCCGGACCGCTCTGGAGCCATCGATTGGCTGGATTACCCATCGCTGCGGCTGGTTCGCCGCATCAACGCCGGCAACACGGATAGCGGAATCCCTTACACCCGCGAGGGCATGGCAATCCGCGGCGGGCGGCTCCTCCTGCTTCCAGAGGACTCTCGCAGCCGGCTGTTCGTGTTCGATCTCGGGCGTTAAGACGGTCCGGCAAGCCGGTCCGGTCTGGTTGCGCAAGGCACGCGTACCGGCGCCAGTCAAATCCGGGATGGCGGCGAGCGCCAGCGGGCACTGGGTCTAGGGCGCCGCGGCCCGGATCGCGGCCGGGTGGTTCCACGCCTCGGGCTTGATGCGCATTCCAAAGCCACTCGTTTCCGGAACGCGGATGTAGCCATTCTCCGGTGCGGCAGGGCTCTCCAGCATGGCCGGCCAGTCGCGCTCGTAGAAGCGCTGGCAGCTTTCCTGGATCCACACGTTGGGCGATGCCGTGGAGAGATGCGTGGACGCATAGAACAGCAGCGGACCGCCCGCCGTGTGCGGCGCAATCGGCAGTTCGTGGGCGTCGGCCATGGCGGCGATCTTGTGCGCCTCGGTGAGGCCGCCGCACCAGGTGACGTCGAACATCACGAATTTGGGCGTGCGCGATTCGAGGAGCTGCTGGAACTGCATCTTGCCGGCCATGCGCTCGCCCACGGTGAGGGGCAGCGGCGTAGCGGCTGCCAATTCGTGATACTGGTGAAAATTGCCGGGCATCAGCATGTCTTCGAGCCACATGGGGCGGTAAGGCTCCAGCGCCCGGGCGATCCGGATCGCCGAGGGGAGATTCCACTGCGCGTGGAACTCGATGGCAATTTCGATATCCAAGCCGAAGGCGTCGCGCAGCTTCTTAACCGGTACGAGCGCGCCTTCGAGATCCTGCGGGGTGATGTACTGGTTGCGGCTCCGCTGCGCGGCTCCATCGAAGGGCCAGATTTTGATGGCCTTGATGCCGCGGGTGTCGATGAGTTCCCGCATGATCTTCTCGGGCTCGCGGTTGAAATCGTATTTGTAGGGAAAGCAGGTGTTGTAGAGCCGCACTTGCGGATTCGCCTTGCCGCCGATCAAACGGTAAACCGGCGCGCCGAGAGAGTGGCCCAGCAGGTCCCATAGCGCAAGGTCCACGGCGCTGAGCACCCGCATTTCCGCGCCGCCCGCGACCTGGTAGTCGAACGAGCGGTAAAGGTCGGCCCAGATCCGTTCGATGTCGCGAGGGTCGCGGCCGATCAGGGCCGGCACGATGCTGCGCACCACGGCTGCTTCCGCGGGATTCCGCGGATAGGTCTCGCCAATACCCGAAACGCCGGCGTCGGTATCGATTTTGATCCAGGTCCAATGCGGCCAGAAGGGCGCGTCGTCCCGCGTCTTCCAGTAGACGGTTTCCACGCGGGTCACCTTCATGGGCGGCAGGGACTGTGCCGCCGCATAGTAAGCTGCCGCCAGCGGCGATGCCAGCAATTGTGAGAGGAAGGACCTTCGGCTCAGAGCCATGGCCGGATTATAGGCAAATGCGAAGCTTTCGACAAGCGTGGAAATGCCATATTCTGGATGGCAAGCCCGCGCCATCCTCCACGGCTCCCGCGCCCCGGCCCAATGAATAGGTCGTCAAGAGGCGTGATTCAGCGTGATTCATTCGTACCGGAGAGCCACCATCGGGTCGGTCTTCGAAGCGCGCCGCGCAGGCAGATAACTGGCGGCCAGCACGACTACCAGCAACAAGACCGCGACCGAAGCGTAAGTGATGGCGTCCAACGCGCCCACTCCGTGCAGCACGGCGCCGAGCAATCGAGTCACTACCGCGGATAACAGCAGCCCCGCTGCCAGGCCGCATGCCGCGCGTCCGAGGCCTTGCCGGAGCACCATGCGGAGCAGGTCTCCGGGGTTCGCTCCCACCGCCAGGCGGATCCCGAACTCGCGCGCCCGCCGGGCCGTGAGGTGCGATACCACGCCGTACAGCCCGATGCTCGCGAGGAGCAGCGCCAGGGCCGCGAACGACCCGACCAGAACCACGTTGAGTCTCTGCCCGATCATGGTCCGCTCCACGACCTGTGTCATGGGCCGCACGTCGTAGAGCGGCTGATCGGGGTCGACCTCGCGAATCGCCGCGCGGACCGCGGCGGCCATCGCGGCGGGATCTCCAGCGGTCTTGACCGCCATCGCCATGCGGTCCTGCGTACGCTGCGTGTACGGCCAGTAGACCTGGGGCCGCGGGTCGCTCTCCAGACCTTCATGGTGGATGTGGCCGGCCACGCCGACGATCTCGATCCACGGCATCCCCGCGACGATGGAAATCCGGAACCGTTTGCCGACAGGATTCTCGCGCCCGAATACTTCCCGCGCGGCGCGCTCGTCCAGGATGCCCACGGGCGTGCGGCCCTCCACGTCGTCATCGCGGAACGCGCGGCCGGCCAGCAGCGGGATGCCGAGCGCGCGGAAGTAGTCGGCGCTGACCGAGCGCGAATCGATATTGAGTGGAGTGCCGCGGCCCTCGAACTCGATCCCCAGAGTTTGTGCCTGCCCGCCCAGGGGAAGCCGGTTGACGATCCCCACGGATTGAACGGCCGGGACGGATTGCACGCGTTCGATCAGGCGCGCCAGGTATCGCGCGACGTCGCGATCCTCGCCGCCGTGGGTGGCCCGGTCCACCGCCAGGTGGAGGCTCAGAACCGGTCCCGGTTCGAATCCGGGGTCGGTGGAGCGGACACTGATGAAGCTCCGGATGAGCAGGCCGGCGCCCACCAACAAGACAACCGTGAAAGCGATTTCCGCCACGATGAGCGAATCGCGCAGGCGCGCGTGTCCCGACGGTCCGCGTTGCAGGCTTGCCGAAACCTGGACGGCCGGGGCGATCGAAATGGTCAGCGCGGCCGCCACCGACAGCAGTATCGTAAACAGCAGAACGGGACCCTGCACCGCGATCTCCTCGACCCGCGGCAGCGTCGCCGGCAGCATGGGGATCAGCAGCGCCAGCAGCCAGTTTGCCGCCAGGACGCCGAGCGTCGCGCC
>JBGPKH010000461.1:0-7445 GCA_041485845.1 Bryobacteraceae bacterium | reverse complement strand
GGAACTTGGCGCAAAACCGCTCCCTTTGGTCGCGGCTCAGTAAGCGTTTCCGAGCCGTGACCAAAGGGAGCGGTGTTGCGGAGTGCCTGCGCATAACCACTTATTTCCGCTGAGTCTCCCAGTCGTAATGGATCGACGGGTCGTTGTAGGGGATGCGTCCTTCGTCCTGCGGGTCGTAGAAGCGGTCGGTCATGTAGACCAGCAGCGCGTTTCCTTCCCCGATCACTTTGTAGCCGTGCCCCACGCCGGGAGGAATCAGGATCTGCCAGGGACGCAGTGCGCCCACGTAAATCGTATTGCGCCGTCCGAAGGTGGACGAACCGAGGCGCAGGTCCACCAACACGACTTGCAGCATCCCGGTCACCGGAGTCCAACAATCCGTCTGATGCAGGTGGTAGTGAAACGCCTTGATGGTCCCCGCGAAATTCAGTGCGGCCGACACCTGGCTGGTCGCCGCGGGAAAGCCGGCGGCAAGGCCATGGCCGATGCGCTGCACTTCCAGGAAGTAGCCGCGGTCGTCGGGATACAGCGCCAGGGGCTGCACGCGAACGCCGGCAATCAGGTCGGCGGAAGTGGGTGAGCCGATGATGGAGCCGATTCCTTTGGCGCACTCCGGTATGGCGAGTTCCAGGTCTCCGGAGGAGGCCAGCGGCCGTGCCGCCGCTTGGGTAATGGTTTCCGGCGCCATCAGACGCGGGCCGCTCCTTCCGCTACGCCGGCAGCCAATTCTTCCTTCGACCGGGACTGGGCCACGAGGTTGGCCGCGCGCAGCAGGGACTCGAATGTCCCGGCGTCGGTCCACCATCCATCCAGGAACGAGAAGGTCATGGCGCCTTCGCGGATGTAGGCGTTGTTGACATCCGTGATCTCCAGCTCGCCCCGATTCGACGGCACCAGCGTCTTGATCTTGTCGAACACGCTGGCGTCGTACATATAGATGCCGGTCACCGCGTAATTGGACTTGGGGCGCCGGGGCTTTTCTTCGATTCCCACAATGCTCCCGCCGGCCACTTCGGCGACTCCGAAACGCTCGGCATCCTGCACTTCCTTGAGCAGAATGTGGGCGCCCTGCGACTGCTTGCGGAACTGCTCGGCGGCCTGCCAGATGCTGCCTTCGATGATATTGTCGCCCAGCACCACGCAGATCTTGTGGCCGTCGGCGAAATGCTCGGCCAGGGCCAAGGCGTCGGCGATGCCGCCCTCGCCTTCCTGATACGTGTAGTTGATGTGCTTCAGGCCGAACTGCTTTCCATTTGCCAGCAGGCGGAGAAAGTCGCCCGAATTCCTGCCCCCGGTGACAATCATGATGTCCTGAATCCCGGCGTCCACCAGCGTCTGGATCGGGTAGTAGATCATGGGCCGATCGTAGATGGGCAACAAATGCTTGTTGGTAATCTTGGTGAGCGGAAACAGTCTGCTTCCCGTCCCACCGGCGAGGACAATACCCTTCATAAGCAGTTCTCATCATACAATGTTCCCGGGTAGTGCTAGAATCGGCGCATGAAACTCTACGGCTGGAACCAGATAGAGCAGGAGCAGTTAAACCCGCGGGTGGGGCGCAAGGCGATCCACGGAACTAACATGACGATCGCGCGGCTGGAAATCCAAAAGGATGCGAAGGTTCCGGAGCACAGCCACGTCAACGAACAGGTGACCATGGTGGAGCGCGGCGCGCTGAAGTTCTTCATCGAAGGACGCGAGCAGATCGTGCGCGCCGGCGAGGTGCTGGCGATTCCGCCCAACGCGCCGCACGCGGTCGTGGCGCTCGAAGACACCGTCGTGGTGGACATATTCTCGCCTGCGCGCGAAGACTGGCTCCGTGGAGATGACGCTTATCTCCGGCGCTGAACGCGGCCCTCTTCTGGAAAACGGCACTGGGCACGGCAACGTATTCGCGCTCTCGAGTCTGTGCCGTGCCACCATGGCTGTCCCGGTGCGATATCCCACGGTGGTGTACGACGCGCTGGTCTGCGCCGGCTTCGCCCGTTTATTTTCTCCGGCACGGCGGCGCGTCATGATGGCCGCGGCCGGCGTGACGCTTCGCAGATGGTGGGCGGTCTCGCCTGCGTTCCCGACTACGAAAGCAACCGCGCCGCATTGCCGCCGAAAATCGCCGCCTTATCCGCGTCGGCAAGATCCATCCCCCGAATCGTCTCCAGCATCTTCGGGATGCTGCCGATCTGGTGCGGATAATCGCTGCCGGCCAGGATGTGGTCTACACCGGCGAAGTCGATGGCCAACTGGATGGCCCGCGGATCGAAGTTGACCGTGTCGTAATAGAACTGCTTGAGGTAGTCGCTCGGCGGCCGCGGGATGTTCGCCCGGCACTCGCTGAACGCGTGGAAGCCGCGGTCGAGCCGCTCCGCCAGGTAGGGAATGGTCCCGCCCAGATGGCACAACGCCCACCGAATTCGCGGGAAGCGCTGGGGCACTCCGCTGAAGACCAGCTTGGCGGCGGCGAGCGTCGTGTCCATGAGAAATCCCACCAGCGGCATCAGCCAAAAGTCGGTCATCGCTTCCACGCCCACCGGATGCGTAGGGTGAATGTAGAGCACCGCCCCCAGATCGTTGGCCGCTTCGTAGAGCGGCCAGAAACGCGGCTCGTTCAGGCCCACCCCGTTCACGTTGCTGAACAGCATGGCGCCGCGAAATCCCAGCTCGTGGCACGCGCGCCGGAGTTCCTTCACCGACGCCGCCGGATCGTTCAACGGCAACGTCGCGAGCGCCGCGAACCGGCCCCCCTTGCTCTCTACCACCGCAGCGAACGCATCGTTCACCAGTTCCGCGAACCGCACCGCGGTTGACGGAGTCTCCACGTGCGTCCCGGGAGTAGTCAGCGTGATCACCTGCGTATCGACGCCGTGCCCGATCAACACCTGCTCGCGGTAGTCGATATCGCGATGTCCCGGCACCGCGATGTTGTAGTCGCCCGGATAGTAGATCCGAGGGTTGCCGTCTTCGTCGATGGTCACTTCGACGGCGCTCGATGCGGAGCGCAGCGCGTCCAGGTAGGCCGGTGGATAGTAGTGATTGTGGAAGTCAACGATGCGCATGTCTGGTCCGCACCCACAGGTGGTAGACAGGCAATCCTAACACGACGATGAACAACCCCGTTGCCGCCCGCCACGGATCGGCCTCGATCTGGATGCCCGCGACCACGATGGAGGCGCCAATGAACAGCGCCGGCACGATGGGGTAGCCCCAGGTGCGATAGACGGGTACGTAATCCGCGCGCTTCCGCAGCCGGAACAGGCCGATTCCCATGAGCGCGAAGAACAGCCACTCCGTGTAGATCACGCGCGTGAACAGGTCGCGGTAGGTGCCGGTGCCCACCAGGACGCACGACCAGATCGCCTGGATGAGGATGGTGCGGTCCGGGGTGTGGAACCGCGGATGGATGTGCTGCAGCCAGCGGAAGGCCAGGCCTTCCCCGGCCATCGCGAAATACGTCCGCGGCCCGGCCAGAATGACGCCGTTGAGAACTCCGGTCGCCGAAAGGATCACCAGGGCCGAAATGGCTCCCGCGCCGCGGGGCCCGGCCACCGCCTGCGCCGCATCCGCCGCCACGCGCGTCGAGGAGATCACGCGGTCGAGCGGCAGCAGGTAAAGGTAGGCGGCGTTCAGCGCCACGTAACAGGCGGTGACCGTAAACGAGCCGATCAGCAGCGCCCTCGGGATGTTCCGGCGCGGATCGCGGGTCTCGCCCGCCGTGTAAGTGACCATGTGCCAGCCCCCGTATGTGAACAACGCCGCGCCTACCGCCAGAACGAACTCGATGAGCGGCACTGATGGCGCGGGCGCGTTGGATGCCTGCGGTTGCGCCGCACTCCCCAGCAAGACGACCATCGCGAGCAGGCCCGCGATCCCGATCAGCTTCGACAGGGTGACCGCGGTTTGCAGACGGCTCCCCTGCTTCACGCCCAGGTAATTGACGAACGACAGCGCCAGAATCCCGGCGATGGCAACCGCCCGGATTCCCCGATCGTCGAGCGGCCGGAAGTACCCGACATAGCGCGCGAGAATCACCGAGCTGGCCGCGATGATGCCCGAGTGCGCGCTCCAGAACATGGCCCATCCCCACAGAAATCCGCACGCCGGCGAGAGCGTTTCTTTCAGAAAAACGTATACGCCGCCCGTTCGCGGAAAGGCCGAAGAGAGCTCCGCGCAGACCAGCGAGCCGAACAGCGTCAGAATTACCGCGACCACCCACACCGAGAGCACGCCCGGGATGCTGGGCACGTGCCGGTCGATTTCGGAAGGCTGAACAAAGATCGAGGCGCCGATGATGATCCCCACCACCATCGTCGTGGCATGCAGCAGGCCGATCGGGCGGTCGAGCGCGGGGGTGGCCAAGTTGGGCAGTGTATCACACGCGAGCGGGGGATTCGCTAAACTTGGCGGAGGAGAACCGTTGTGGACTACACGCGCAGAGATATGGGACTCATCCTTCCCGCATTGGCGGCCGCGACGGCGGCAGCGCAGCAGCAGAGCAAAACCGTTCTGCCGTCCAAGGCATTCAAGTACGAAGATCTGCCGGTGAAGGTCAACGGCCAGAACAAAGGGCGGGCGGTGCTGAATGGCGCCACCCGTTCGGGGTTCGGAGTAGAACTGCACCTCACCGAACTGGGTCCCGGACAGGCGCCGCACGCGCCGCACCACCACGTTCACGAAGAGATCGTGATGCTGCAAACCGGGGTATTGGATGTGACGATTAATGGGCAGACCACGCACCTGACGGCGGGCTCCCTGGCGTACGTGGCCTCCAATGAAGAGCACGGCTGGAAGAATCCCGGGATGGAACGCGCCCAGTATTTCGTGATGGCGCTGGGCCGCGAAGCTTAATAGAGCGCGGCAAAGACCGCTTCCTTCGGTCGCGGCTCTGTAACGCGCGCTCGTCGGTAAGCGGTCTAGGGGGGAGTTTACCGAAAGGACCTCCGGAACAGGACCGTTCTCAGTAAACTCCCGCTAGGGTTCGTTTGCGGCCACCAGGCCGTGCCTCGCGGCGCGTTCGAGCATCGCCGACCGCAGCATCATGGCTGCCGTGTAAATTACCACTCCCACCACCAGCCATCGCACGGCGCTGAGCGGCAGGGACTTCACCACGAAGGCCGCCAACAACACTCCGGGGATGCCGCCGGCAGTCAACCCGAGCGCAGCCTTCAGGTCGTAGCGCCCGTTCCGAATGAAAGGCACGCTGCCTACCGACATGAGCACGGCGCACGACCCCATCATGATCGGAAAGGCGGCACGCGGGTTCATGCCCAGCAGCGAAACCAGCATCATGCACGGCGCGTAGAGTCCGATCCCGAGCGTCATCAGCGCGCCAAATATCAGGTTGCCCGCGACGGCCAGGGCAAGCGAGGGACCGGACAGGCCGAGGCTCTCACCGCCGCCGGGCAGCCACTGAAGCTGCGTCATCGTCATCACGCCGGCTGCCGCCAGTAGGGCGCTGCCCATGCCGATGCGGATACTCCGCCGCGGCAGACGGCTGACGATCCCGGCGCCCAGCCACGCGCCCACCGCCGACGAAGCGATCATCAGCGCCAGCGTGGCAAAATCCACTTGCACGACGGCAATGAAAATGAACGCCTGCAACAGCGACGGCGGTGTGTGCCCCACAACCAGGGTGCCTGGGATCTCCTCGTCGGCGACCATCCTCCAGAGCTTGAAAAAGGCGCTGGTCGTCGCGAACGAGCCGATGCCAAGCGTGTCGAACAAGTTGGTGGTGAAGCCGACGCCGAGGTCGAGCCATCCGGGTCCACGGCGTTTCCCTGCCCGCAGTATGGCCGCCAACCAGATCGTCACGAAGCCAACCGAAATAACCGCCATAGCTGCGAACAAAGCAGTTTTCATGCGTTCAGGGAATTATAGTAAGCGAGCTCCTCGGCGAGATCGCGGGATTCCAGGACCCGCGCGAGGCCCGCGGCTCCGAACGCGTCCCCATGGCGTCCAGGAGCGCCACGCTCAGCTCCGCGACGATTCATGCCGAATACCAGGACCCTCATTTTCGGACTGCGCCGGCGCACCTCGCAGAGAAGGTGAAAGGCGCCTTCGCCCGTCATGCGAAGGCCCAGGATTGCCAGGCTCCACGGACGCTTGGATGATTTACGCAAGGCCTCCGCGGCGGTCCCGGCCTCGCCGAAGGCGACATCGCGGCATTCCTCTCTGAGGATCTGCTTGAGCCCGCAGCGCGTCACTACATGCTGGTCGAAAATCAGTATGGACAGCAACCGTCTGACAGAGACGCCTGGGGTGTCCTGGGGGTTACCGTAGCCCGCTTGTCGCGCAGCGGCAACAGCGTCGCGTGGGCCCGCCTGCGCTCCTCAATATAACGGAAAGCATGGGAACGCCGCTGGCCGATCGCGAGCGCGCCGAATTCCGCCAACGACGCGGGCGCGGTGGCCCACAACTCGTTCCACTTCCATTACGCGCGCCCGATCGAGTTGCGGCGCGGGCTGGAAAAGATCGAGGCGCCGCTCCACGACCCATCCTTCCTGGACACGCGCTTCCGCGCCGCGGAGAACTCCCTGGAAGGCGTTGGTATGATCGAGGCGCCCGTCGTTGTCCCGATCCACCACTACAAGGTGGATGAGCAGGGCGCCATCCGCTGGGCGAACCTGGCCGTCGCCACCGCCCACAACAGCCGCGCCATCAACCTCAGCGCCGTCCAGGTGGCGCGCCACTTCATCGATGGCCAGCACATGAAGGAAGGCATGCTCAATCGCGTCTCCGCCGCGGCCCCCGCCTGCGATCCCTGCCTGAGCGACCCACGCCGACGGAACCTTGGCTATGGAAGGTCACCCTGCTCGGGCCGGGCGGCGCCGTTCTCGACCGGCTGCCGGCGTAACGACGCAAACGACGCAAAATAAGCGCGACAATTTGAGAATTAAGGTGTATTATATCCTAAATGCCTCGTGTACAAAAAATTCGAATCACCTCGGTCACTTCGGGTTTCAAATCCGCGCCTAGCAGACCCACCAGCCGTTCGTGGTGTGGTGCCGATCGCATCGACTTATACGGGTGGGATTCGCGAAGCGAGACGTGGCATGGCCCTAACGAGCTAGGCTGCTGCGGCGTTCCGGACAAGCGGTTGCTCCTGGCGCTGCGGGCCGCGCCGGGCAGGTCGTGGTATGGCTCAGTAAAGTGCTGTACTTCGGGCGAACCAGCCACCCGATTCTTCGCCCTCGTGCACGACCTCTCCGATTGTGCCATCGCTTTGATCTACTGCGCTGAATCGAAAGCGGGACCCGCCGAAATCCTTGCGGTGATCCCCGCGGACCGTCGCTCGCCCCTGCGGGACGAGTTCGCGTTCGAATTCCTGGCGTTCGCGCGCTTTCTGGGTTCAGTCAGCGCCGGGGCCGAACTCCAGGTACACGACGCGATTGCCTCGGCCATCGCGGACCAGCGCGATTCCAAGGCCTTCGTCTTCGCGATTAGCAGCGGGC
>JBGPKH010000460.1:0-7465 GCA_041485845.1 Bryobacteraceae bacterium | reverse complement strand
TCCTCAGTTCGTAGATCTTGCGAGCGATCTCATCGTTGGCCCGCGCTTCTTCGAGGTCCTTCAGCCGTTCTGGTTTGCCTTCGAAGAGCCTGCGGTGAAGGATTTCTACCGCATCCGTGGTTGGCTCCCGGGGAACGGGCTCTTGTTGAACAATTACAACTTCAGCTCGTTCACATTCGACTCTACGGATGTTCTAGTAGGCGGCGGCAGCTTTCGGATCAATGTTGCTCAAGGCCTTGCGTGGGCGGACGAGTATATACCTGTAGACCCGCAGTTGGCCTATCGTCTGTCGGGGTGGGCCAAGAGCGGTGACATTGGCGGGGGTAACTACGCGGCTGCCAATGTCCAATTTTTTGTCTGGCCCCGGCTGACATTGACGGGAACCTCATTTATCCGGAGAACTACACCCACCACTCCGGAGTTGCCGACACGACGCTGTTTGCCGCTGTAAACCCCGGCGATACGATCATCAAGATTGTCAACGGCACTGGCTGGACCGCCAGTGGGTCCAATGCCAACTTCGCCTGGTTCGGGTACGCTAATTCCAAGGGGTACACCTACCCGAATTACACCTATACCCGTTACGTCTCCGGCTATTACTCGGATTTCGGGGCGTATGGGTGCTGGAGTTCGGTCACCAACGATGGTGATCACTATACGCTGCATCTTCGTTCCGCTTGGACCGGGCCGGCGATCGCCAATGGGACCGCGGTTCGGAACTTCTTCTACACGGGATCGTTCAAGTACATCGGTTTGGCCGCCGGAGCTATTCCCAATATCTGGGCTCTGTATTCGGGCGTGATCAGCGGGCTGGATTCCACGGGGAGTGGCGACAACAACTTGCTGCCATACGGCACGGCGTATGTCCGAGTGCTGTTTCTCATCAACTACCAGGGCGCGGCCAACAATAACGTGCGCTGGAACTCCATCGTGTTCGGGAGGGAGATGGTTACGAGCGTGGGTCTCTCCATGCCGGCCATCTTTTCTGCAGCGAACAGTCCCATCACCAGTACGGGGACCCTTACCGTCACGCTGGCCACGCAGACGGCCAATACGGTGTGGTCCGGGCCTGCATCTGGCGGCGCTGCAGCCCCCACCTTCCGGAGCCTGGTGGCGGCGGACATTCCGGCCCTGTCGTACATCTCCAGCACCGCCACCCAAAGCGCCAATGCAGTGCTGGCCGGCCCCACCACAGGAGCAGCGGCTGCGCCCGCGTTTAGAAGCCTGGTCTTCGCAGACATCCCCTCGACCGCCGCGGCGACGAACAGCACCATCGTGGCGCGCGATTCCTCTGGCGGTTCGAACTTCAGCTACGTGGCGGCGAACAACCAGTGGGCGTACCTCGACTCCCACTTCCAATCCCTCGAGTCCGGCGCCTACCAAACGGTCGGCGGGCCATTCGAGAACATGGCGAAGTACTCCGAGGACTTTACCGTCGCGACCTGGGACAAGAACGGCGGGTCTTGCTCGGCCACCGCGAACAGCACTGCCGCGCCGGATGGCAACACGACCGCCGACACCATCACGGCGGTTACCGCGACGCCGATCATTCAGCAGCACGTGGCGGGCCTCGTCGATGGAGGCCAATACAGGATCTTCTCAATGAATCGGGGATCGAAGCGTTATGTTCCCGCCCAGGAGGAACCAAGGTTGAGCGTTTTTGCTCGTTGCTGAATCAGGTCCGCCAAGGCGGGCATCTGCCGGGCGCCGCTGATGCGATCGCGGATGTACTGGAAGCAATTCACGCCCAGCTTCTTGGCTGTGCCAAACAATGTTTGCAGCGTATCCCAGCCTTTGACGCCTTGCTCCGAGCGCGGCCCGTAGCTCACCACGCGCTTGCGCACCCGCCGCCGTGCGCCTAACTCCGCCGGATTATTGTGCAACGGAATCTCGGGATGCTTCAACACCATCAAGAGCTGCTCCTTGTTGGCCTTGGTTTTTCCGATGCGCTGATCCAGCGCATGGTAACCGGTCACGGTCGAGAAGAGGCCGTCGAACTGTTCGCCCAATAGAGCCGCCTGCCCTGGCGTGGGGGCCTGTTGGTAAGCCCGCAGTTGTCTGTAATAACCCCCATACTTTTCCCGGAATGCTTCCAGCAACTGGCGATGCTGTAGCACACACGGCTCCAGGCTCTGGTAATGGCGTCCGTCGTGAATCCAGCACAAGGCCAACTCATCGGTTACCAGCTTGAACTGTTTGGCATCATCACACACACCAACAGGCGTACCACCGGGTGCCCAGTCTCGGCGTGATAGGCAGCAATCGCCGCCGCTTCCAGAATCTCGCCGCGCCCGTGGGCGTCGGCGCCTATCCGCCGCTTATGGATGGCGGCAGCGTGACCGCGCCCAGCTTCGGCTTCTTCAACCCCGATGGCCAGTGGGATGTCGAGAACAAGGGAGTCGCGCCGGATATCGAAGTGGAACTCGATCCCAAGGCGATGCGCGAGGGCCACGACCCGCAACTGGAGCGCGCCGTGGCAGTGGCTATGCAGCAGATGAAAGATCACCCCGTGCCGCAGCCGAAGCGCCCGCCGTATCCGAACTACAACCGCCCGGCGACTCCGTCCGCGCCCACACCTGCGGGGGCGGGCGGCCGCTTGCCGTAGTACACTTTCGTCTCATAGCGGAATGCCACCAGGCCATCCTGCCGGCATTCCGCAAACAACGTCGTCACATCCTGATTAATGCGCTGGTATTCCTCCGACCCGGCCGCCGGAGCGTACGACGACGAATGCAGCCGCCCCAGCACGCCGTCCAAATCCAACCTCTGCTCGTTCGCAAAGCTCGACAGCCTCCACCGGCCGGCCCCGAAGAACGCATCCATCACGCCCGCATCCATGCGCCGGTGATCCACCTTGGCGTAGTCCGGCGCGTAGCGCAGCAGCAGCGCCTCGTACTCCTCCAAAAAACGCCCTTCCACGAGTCGCTCATTCCACACCAGCGCCACCCATCCGTCCGCCTTCAGAATCCGGCGGAACTCCGCCCGCGCCGCCGGCGCGTCGAACCAATGGAATGCCTGCCCCGCGGTGACGAAGTCTACGCTGCCGCCCCGCAAACGGGTAGCCTCCGCGCGCCCGTCCACGCTGTGAAATCCGCGTTCCGCCGCGAGCAGCCGCTCGCCCGCCAGCCGCATGCCGGCATTCGGCTCCACCCCGAACACCTCGCAGCCGATTCGCAGAAATAGCCTGGCCAGCAGCCCCGTGCCTGAGCCGATGTCGGCCACCTTGGCCGCGGCAGTCAATCCGCACTCCCGCTCCAGGAGAGAAATGACGCCCCGCGGGTAGGAAGGCCGATATCGAATATAATCCTCGACCCGCGAGGAAAAACGGCGCGTAGAATCCAGCTCCATGACTACAATGATTCCATGAACGCGCAGCCTCGCATCGTGGTGGTCGGGAGCGCCAACGTCGACCTGACCACTTTCACCGACCAGTTCCCGCGTCCCGGCGAGACCATCTTCGGGCGCGAATTCCACCTGGGCTTTGGCGGCAAGGGCGCCAACCAGGCGGTGGCCGCGCGGCTGTGCGGGGCCCGCGTGTCGATGGTCGCCCGCGTGGGCGACGACCTCTTCGGAGAGGCCACCATCCGCAACTTCGAAGCGCGCGGCGTCGATGCCGGCCGCGTCCTCCTCACGCCCGGCGTATCGAGCGGCGTCGCTCCGATCTTCGTCGACAGCTCCGGACAAAATCGAATCCTGGTAGTGAAGGGCGCCAACGATCGCCTGCTGCCCGCCGACGTGGACGCCGCGTCCGACCTGCTGCAACAAGCCGACTGCATCGTGCTTCAGCTCGAGATCCCACTGGAGACGGTGTACTACACGCTACGCTTCGCGCGGCAGCACGGCATCCGCACGATCCTCAACCCGGCGCCCGGCCAGCCGCTCGACCTCGCCGAAGTGGCCCATGCCGATTACGTCATCCCCAACGAGACCGAGGCCGAAGCGCTCGGCGGAATGCCGGTGCGCAACCTCGACGAAGCCCGCCTTTGCGCCAACCACCTGCTGGCTCGCGGCGTGCGGCGCATCATCGTGACGCTGGGGGCCAACGGCGCGCTATGCGTGGGCCGCGAGGGAGCGCAGCACGTGCCGCCGCACGTGGTCGAGCCGGTCGATACCACCGGCGCCGGCGACGCCTTCATCGGCAGCTTCGCCGGCTTCCTCGCCGGTGGTTGCGAGGAGTCCGAAGCCATCGCCCGCGCCAACGTTTACGCTGCGCTTTCGACGTTGTCGGTGGGCACGCAAAGCTCCTTCGTCTCGAGGGAACAGTTCGAACAGATATGCCGAACGTCGCGGGCGCCTTTCTTATGAAAACCCTCCGTCGCTTCCTCGTGATTCTCCTGGCTGCCTTAGCCTGCTTCGCGCAGGGTCTGGAACACATCAAGGCCCAGGCCCGCCAGCAACGCGAACACCACCCCATCGCGGTAGAGCACGTGGCCGCCCATCATGGCGCGATGGGAAATTTCGCCCAGAGGCGCCAGCCAGTCGAGCACGAAGTTGAAGTTCGAGATTGGGCTGCCGGCGGACGAGCCGCCCAGGCGGAGTGGGACGAGTCCTCGCCGACGCTGGAGGGGCGGGCGGTCCTGGCGGGAACCGTCATGCTGTAGCGGGTCGGACTGGGAGGGGGGACTCGGCGGTAGGGAATGTGCGATCGGTATCGGGCAGACCTGTGACGTGTTGGGGGTGCGTTGTATACTGGGGCCACGCCAATGGCTTCCCTGATTCAGAAGGCGGCGATCTTCGGCGCGGCAGGTGCCATCGGGCCAGCAGTAGCGGCGGAACTGGAGCGGCGCGGGATTCCGTTTCGCGCGGTGGGGCGCAACCGCGGCAAGCTCGCGAAGGCGTTCGGCCGGATGGCGCACGCCGAAATATTCGACGCCGACCTGGCGGAACTGCGGCCGGCGAGCGCGGCGGCGCGCGGCGTCGATACCATCATCTACACGGTGGGGCTTCCCTACCCGGCCCACCACCTGCATCCGGCCTTGATGCGGACTACGGTGGAGGCCGCGGCCGCGATGCAGGTGAAGCGCCTGGTGCTGGTTTCGAGCGTTTACCCGTATGGCGTGCCGCGCACGTCGAGCGTGGCGGAGACGCATCCCCGCCAGCCCGAGACCCGTAAGGGCCAATTCCGCAAGGAGCAGGAAGACATCGCGTTGGAAGGGAAGAAGAGCCAGGTGGAGGGCCTGGTGGTGCGGTTACCGGATTTCTACGGCCCCGGAGCCGATAACAGTCTGGCCAATCCGATTTTCCAGGCGGCCCTGGCGGGCAAGACGGCCAACTGGGTGGGGCCGGTGAATACGCCGCACGAGTTTGTCTACGTACCCGACACGGGCCCCGTGATTGTGGACCTCGCCTCGTGCGCGGAGTGCTATGGCGAGGCTTGGAACTACGGCGGTCCGGGCGACATCAACACCATGGATTTCATCACGCGGATTTATCGCGCGGTAGGGCGGCCGCCGAAGTATCGCACCGTGGGGCGCGGGCTGCTGAAGATCATGGGCTGGTTCAATCCGCTCTACAGAGAGGTCGTGGAGATGCTCTACCTGGAAGAGACGCCCGTGATTCTGGACGACCGCAAGCTGCTGGCGAAGTTCGGCGAGGTGAAGAAGACGAGCTACGACGAGGGAATCCGCCAGACGCTGGAATGGATGCGGGCTCGCCAGAATTAGCGAACTCTTGCCGGGGCGTGAGGTTCTGCCCGGAGCAGTACGCCGCCTGAGAAAGCGGAGTCAGGCAGGATTGGCTGGGTCACAGGGCCGGTCACCGCTGCCGCCTGGCCTTCTTTCTGGCGTGCGCCCGGCGGCCCACTGCGACCGCGGCGCGGCCCCACTCCCGCATCACTTCGGAATCCTCGAAAAACTCGGCCGGCGGAGGATAGAACTGCATGGCGCCCGGCTTGTCGGGGAAGGGCCGGAACGCGCCGAGGCCCAGCGCCTCGAATCGCGGGCGAGTTGCCTCATCCGCCTTCAGGTAGAGTGCGTTGCCCGCCAGCAACGCGAACACCACGCCATCGCAGTAGAGCACGTGGCCGCCCATCATGGCGCGATGGGAAATTTCGCCCAGAGGCGCCAGCCAGTCGAGCACGAACTCCAGGTATTCTTTCTTGACCGCCACTTGGTCTATTCTAAAGAATTCCCATGTCTTCCGGTATCCGGCAAATCCAGAGAGTGTGCGTATATTGCGCCTCGAGCGAACGAGCGCCCGCGATCTATGGCGACGCCGCGGCGCGACTCGGGCGGCATCTCGCGGCGGAAGGGCTCGCCATCGTCTACGGCGGGAGTTCGCTCGGGTCGATGGGCCGTCTGGCCGCCGCGGCGCTTGAGGCCGGAGGCAAGGTCACGGGCGTGATTCCGCGCTTCATGGACGAGCTCGAATGGGGTCACCGTTCCCTGACGAAACTTCATGTAGTGGATGATATGCACGAGCGTAAGCGATTGATGTTGCAGCTTGCCGACGCCGTCGTGGCTCTGCCCGGAGGATGCGGCACGCTGGAAGAACTGTTCGAGGCCATCACCTGGAAACGGCTCGGCCTGTATCTCGGCCCGATTGCGCTGGTGAACGTCAATGGCTTCTTCGATCCCTGCCTGGAACTGCTGGCGCGCGCGGTGGAGGAGCGGTTCATGGACGTCCGGCATGCCGCCATGTGGTCGGCGGTTGCCGAACCGGAAGAGGTCGCGGCGGCGCTGCGGAGCGCGCCCGAGTGGTCCAGCGCGGCGCGATCGTTCGCCGCCCTGCGCTGAACGTCAATGCTACGCTGAGAGGATCATGACGATGCGAAACACGGCCACCCTGGTACTCGGGACGCTGATGTTTTCCGGCCTGCCCTTGCCGGCACAGAACAGCGGAGAGTCTTCCCTGAAAAAGCTCGAATTCCTGCTCGGTAAATGGACGGGCGTTGCCGGCGAGAAGGACACGCCGCTGGGCGCCGGGCAGGGCGCCTTCTCCTTCGAGCCCCAGTTGGACCGCAAGATCATCGTCCGCCACAACGCGGCCGAATATGCTGCGGGCCCGCGCCACGACGACCTGATGGTGATCTATCTCGATTCCCCGAACGACGCTCCGCGCGCCATTTACTTCGATAGCGAAGGCCACGTCATTCGCTACAACCTGGCTTTGCCCGCCACCAACACCGCGGTGTTCGAGTCCGACGGAACGCAGCGGGGCCCGCGCTACCGCCTCTCGTACTGGTTGGAGAAGAACTCGCTCAACGGAAAGTTCGAAGTCGCGGCGCCCGGCGGCGAGTACAAGACTTACATGAGCTGGACGTCGAACAAGAGCTGAGCGGCAGCTACACTTCCGCCGGCCGCTCGGTTGAAGACGCGGCGAAGAACCGGCGAAAATACCCGACCCGCACCGGCCGCGTCTTCATGCCCTTTGGTGGGCCGCCGCGGCCCATCGGGACCTCCCTATGGTCGCGGCTCCGTAACGATCTGCAAACACGCGACATTCGGTATATGATAGAAGTTCAAGG
>JBGPKH010000459.1:0-7496 GCA_041485845.1 Bryobacteraceae bacterium | reverse complement strand
GTTGGTAGCTGACAAGAGGCCCGCCGCCGTGGACCACACCGCCGAGGGCAGCTCATTCCCAATTGTCGGCGGAGGAGCCTCCGCCGGCGGATTGGACGCATTCACGGAGTTGCTCAGGCATCTGCCGGACGATACCGGCCTGGCATTCGTGCTGATTCAGCACCTCGATCCGAGTCACGAGAGCCATCTGCCGGAGTTGCTTTCCAAGGCCAGCAAAATGCCTGTCTCCGAAGTGAAAGGTGAGACTCGCGCCGAGGCCAATCATGTTTACGTAAGTCCGCCCCGATGCAATCTGGGCATTTCCGATGGCGTCCTTCATACCCCGCCCCGGCCGGACAGTGGCCGCAACATGCCCATCGACTCTTTTCTCTGCGCCCTGGCTGCGGACCGGGGCAGCCAGTCGCTCGGCGTCGTTCTGTCGGGAAGCGCATCGGATGGGACGCTGGGCCTCCAGGCGATCAAGGCCGCGGGCGGTACCACCTTCGCTCAGGAAATGCGAACCGCGAAGTTCGACAGCATGCCGCGAAGCGCCATCGCCGCCGGTGTGGTGGATTTCGTCCGGCCGCTGGACGGAATCGCGCGGCAACTGGTAGCCATCGCGAGAAATTTTCAGGTTTCGACAGGGGCTCGGGAGGCGATTGAGCCGACGGGGGATGCAGAACTGGCCAAGATACTCCGGCTGGTGCTGAGCGCCACCGGAGTGGACTTCACGCACTACAAGCACAACACCCTCGGGCGACGCATCAAGCGGCGCATGGCCCTCCGCGGAATCGAAAAGATGGAAGACTACAGTCGGGATCTCGAGCAGAATCGCGAGGAAGCCAACGCGTTGTGCGAGGCTTGGCTGATCACCGTCACTGCATTCTTTCGGGAACCAGCGGTCTTCGAGGAACTGAAGACCAAGGTGTTCCCCGCTCTGGCTGAGAATAGAGGGCCCGAGGATCCGATCCGGATCTGGGTGGCTGGGTGCGCCACGGGCGAGGAGGCTTATTCGATCGCCATCTGCCTGATGGAATTCCTGGACGACACGAAAGTGAGCGTTCCGTTCGAGATTTTCGCCACCGATATCAGCGAAGCGGCGATCGAGAAAGCCCGCGCCGGTACGTACAAGGACTCCGCGTTGGCCAATGTCTCGCCGCAGCGATTGGCGCGGTGCTTCACCAGAACGGAACGCGGGTACCAGATCGCGAAGAACATTCGTGACGTATGCGTTTTTGCCAGGCACAACGTGGCGCAGGACCCGCCTTTCTCCAGGCTGGACCTCATCAGTTGCTGTAACGTGCTGATCTACCTGGGAGCCGGATTACAACGCAAGGTGTTGTCCATCCTGCATCACTCCCTCAAGCCAACGGGCTTCCTGGTACTCGGTCCGTCGGAAAGCATCGGCACACTTTCCGAATCCTTTCATCAAGTGGATAAGACCCACAAGATTTATTGCCTGCAGCCGGTCGCGAGCATGCCGCCGCCACGCCTGAGCGAAGACCGCCGCGCGGAAGGCCGGATGGATCTCCGGCAGAGAATTGCCGAGGCCGGAGCGGGGCTGGACGTGCTGAGAGAAGCCGACCGGTTGGTGCTGGCCGAACATGGCCCCCCCGGCGCCATCATTGACGACGATATGAACATCGTTCAGGTCCGGGGCCGCACCGCTCCGTACCTCGAGCTTGCGCCGGGCGGGCCGACCCAGAATCTTCTGAAACTGGTGCGCGAAGGCTTGATTGCGGGCCTGGGTAAGGCCATCCGAGCCGCCAGACAACGCAACGCCGTAGCCCAAGAAGACGGCTTCCGGATCGAAGACGGGGGCCAGTTAAAAGACGTCACAATCAGGGTAATCCCGCTCAGTGGCTCGTCCTCTTCCAAGGAACGCTATTCCCTGGTACTGTTCGAGGACGCCGAGCCGAACGGTGGCCCAAGGGCGATGCACGGGCCCGCGATACAGGACGACCGGGGAAGCGCCCGGCTGCGGCGCGAGCTGGCAGCAACCAAAGAGTATCTGCAATCGATCGTCGAGGATCATGCCGCCACCTTGGAAGAGCTTAAGGCGGCGAACGAAGAGGCGCAGGCGGGCAACGAGGAGCTGGAAACCGCGCAGGAAGAGCTGGAATCGGCCAACGAAGAATTGAACACGCTTAACGAAGAGCTGAAGATCAGCAACGTGGAATTCAGCAAAGTCAACCGGGATCTGACCAATCTTCTCGAAAGCATCAGCATACCCCTTGTGATGGTTGGGCGAGATCTGCGTATTCGCCGCTTTACCCGTGCCCTGGAACCTATGTTGAATCTGATCGCCTCCGATGTCGGACGGTCGATTACCGATCTTCAGCCTCAAATGGAACTGCCCGACCTGCGGCGGCTGCTGTTGGATGCCATGGAGGGCGGCAATCGGAAACCGCGTGATGTCCGCGACGCGCACGGCCGCTGGTATTCGCTGCGCATCCTCCCGTCCGTGGGACCGGACGGCAAAACCGACGGCGCCGTGCTCATGTTGATCGATATCGATGCCGCCAAGCGCGGTCTTGACTTCGCCGAAGCGATTGTAGAAACGGTGCGCGAGCCTCTCGTGATCCTCAACCAGAACCTGGAAGTCATGAAAGCCAACAAGGCGTTTTACGAAACGTTCCAGGCCGCGCGGGAGACGACGGAGGAGCGTCTTATCTACGACCTGGGGAATGGACAATGGAATATCCCGAAACTGCGCGAGCTGCTGGAGAACATTCTCCCCGCGCACTCCACGCTCCGGGACTTCGAGGTGACCCACGAATTTGAACATGTCGGACGGAAAGTGATGCTGCTCAATGCCAGCGAGATCTTCAATCCGAATGCGCAAGCGCGGATGATTCTCCTCGCGATTGAGGACGCAACAGACCGCAAGCAGGCTGAGGAAGCACTCCGGACAACCAATGCCGAACTGCAGCATTTTGCCTATGCGCTCACGCACGACTTGCAGGAACCTATACGGATGGTAGTGAACTTTAATCAGCTCCTGGCGCAGGAGTGCAAAGGAAAGCTGGGCGAAGAAGCCAACCAGTTCATCGTCTATTCCGTGGAGGGCGCCCTGAGGATAGAGGCCCTGCTGAAAGCCCTGCTTGCCTATTGGGAGGTTAGCGAGCGGGAACACGACGGCTTCGTCTCGCTCGATTGCGGCGCTGTTCTCGCCAAAGCGCTGTTGAACCTCGAGGCGGCCATTGCAGAGAGTGGCGCCAGCGTAACCTCCGATCCGTTGCCAACCGTGGTAGCCGAGGAGGTTATGCTGACCCAGCTTTTCCAGAACCTCATTTCCAATTCGATCAAGTTCCGAGGCGCGGAAACGCCGAGAATCCATGTCTCGGCGGAAAGAGACGCGGAAGGGTGGCTTTTTGCGGTGCGGGACAACGGAATCGGTATCGATCCGCAAGACGCCCACCGGGTCTTCGGTATGTTCAAACGCTTGCATGGAGGAGAAATTCCCGGCACCGGCATCGGTCTGGCGCTTTGTAAGAGAGTTGTCGAGCGCAAGGGCGGGCGGATCTGGGTGGAATCGGAAGCCGGGCGGGGCGCTACGTTCAAGTTCACCATTCCTACCCGCCGCCCAGGGCCCGGACCGCGGCGCGTGGACTGAGAATGGGCAACTCCGGCCAAGACCAGACGGAAGACGAGATCGAACGCTTGCGCAAGGCCCTCGACGCGGAAACCCGGCGATGCTTCGAAGTGCAGAGGCGGTTGGACGGGGCGAACGCGGAATTTGAAGAGTTTGTCTCGATGGCGGCGCACAATCTGCGCGAATCCCTCCGGGTTGTGACCTCATTCAGTCAACTGATGGCCGAGGCTTATGCCGGCCGACTGGATTCCGATGCCGGCCTATTCCTCGAGCGCATCCAGGAGGGTGCGGCGAGAATGCAGTCACTGCTCGCCGGCATGGTGGACTACTGGGCCACGGGTACTGGCGGCCGGCCGCCCTCCCGGACGGACATGGAAGCGGTCCTAAGCCAAGCGCTCCTCTGCGCGGACAAGCAGATAAGAGAAGGGAGCGCAATCGTCACCCATGACCCTTTGCCGTGGGTGTGCGGAGACTTCGACATACTGACCAAGGTCCTGCACCACCTGATTAGAAATGCCATCGAATACTGCGGCACGCCTCCGCCACGCGTTCACATTTCATCCAGACAGGTGGATCTCGATTGGGTATTCTCCGTCGAAGACAATGGCCCCGGTATAGACCCGGCATTCCAAGGCCGCATATTCGGGGTGTTTAAGCGCCTGCACGGGAAAGAACACCCCGGGAACGGACTGGGACTCGCATTCTGCAAGAAGGCCATCGAGTGGCAAGGCGGTCGAATGTGGATGGAGTCGACGCCTGGGGCGGGATCGACATTCTATTTCACTGTGGCCGCGGCCGATTGACATGACATTCGGCCAGGTGAGTAATGCGCCTGAGCGCAGGTTCTCGCCTGTGCCCGCAAAGCGGCCGTGTGGCGTGTCGCGCGTCTGCATACGGCCATGCACGCGCACTGCTAAACGAGGTGTATACCACTTTGCGAAATCCGGTTCAGGCGCTCGAATGGCTCGAGAGATCCGTCCGCGGAGGCGACCAGCGTGCGGAGTGGTTCCGCCGCGGCCGCTGCCGGCGGGCATCCGCAATCAGCGCCGCTTCGCGCAGATCCTGGAATCCATCGAGTCCCGCCGGGCCGCCGCCGGCTCGAACTCGAAGTAGGAGTTGCCGAGGCCGTGCTACTCCGGACAACCGGGCGGAATGGGATCGCTGGCTCATTGACCGCCTCCGGAGGGCCTGGCGGGCACGCGGCACATCACAGCGGCGAGGCGGATCCGCGACTACGACGGGTTACGGGAGCGATTCGGACAGATCATGGCGCCGGTGCCGCTGCGCCGGTCAGCCCCACGTTCTTTCGCCCGGAACGCTCGATCCAGTTGCGGAACATCGCGGTGAAGTCGCGGCCTTCGCCCGACCGCAATTGCTCCACCGTGAAACGCATCTTCCGGCCCCAGTTGGGATACTGCCACGTAGTACCGGGGAGGTTCTGCTGCTCGAGCTCCTTGGTGAGGTCCTCCTGGTTGATGGCCAGAAGCTGCGAAGGCGTCAATGCCAGAAAGCCGACGATGGCGTTGTGCAACTCCCCCGTCAGCTCCGGATAGGCCGCCGCGAGCCGCGGCAGATCGTCCGGCAGCAGCTTCTGGAGAAACAGGACATCCAGCATCTTCTGCTTTTCGAGCAGGCGGTTCGCGGCCTGCGCTTCGTAGCCTTGCTCATCCAGCATGCCGGCCGCGCGGCGGGCCTCGATGTCGGCGCCCACCCAGAAGCCGGCGAGCGTCGGCAGGTCGTGCGTGGTGGAGGAAACCAGCGCCCGCCGTGGATACTCGTCGTGGCGGCGAAACCCGTTCTGCGGGTTCTTCTCGAAGTAGAACAGCCGGTAGCTGAGAATGCCGAATCGGGCCAGGGTGTCGCGCACCTCCGGTTCTACCGTGCCCAGGTCTTCGCCAACTACCACCACCTGGTTGCGCACGCTCTCCAGCGCCAGGATGCGCACGAAATCGTCCGCGCGCTCCTTGACGTACGCGCCTTCGGTGGCATCGCAATCGTCGGGAATCCAGTACAGGCGGAAGAACCGCATGACGTGGTCGATGCGCAGGGCGCCGCCGTGGCGGCAGTTCTTGCGAATGGACTCGGCAAACAGCCGGTACCCATCTTCGCGATGCCGGTCGGAATCGGGTGGCGGGAAGCCCCAGTCCTGTCCCTTGGGCGCGAAATCGTCCGGCGGCGACCCCACGCGGCATCCCGGCACATAAAACGGCCGGTGCGCCCACAAATCGGAGCCCAAGCGGTCGGTGGCCAGCGCCAGGTCGTGATAGAGGCCGATGGAAAGATGGCGGTCGCGCGCCCGCTGTTGGGCGCGGCGCAACTGCATGTCGATCTGCCACTGGAGAAACTGATAAAACATTACCCTGCGCCAATGCTTTTTTCGAAAAACCAGCGTCTCCGGCGATGACGGATCCTGGTACGCCCGGGGCCAGTCCGGCCACAGCCACAGATCGGGATTGCGCCGGTGCAGGTGCTCGTCGAGCGCGCAATAGGTGGCGAACTTTTCCAGCAGATCGCCCTCGCGCAGCCGAAACGTCTCGAACTCGCGCGCGTTCCCCGAGCCGGCGCGCCGCTCCCGCAGAAACTGCGCGAACAGCAGCTTGAGGAACCGCAGCTTCAACGCGCCGATTCGCTCGTACTCCACGAACGGCGCGGCGCGCAGCGCCTCGATCTCGGCAACCACTTCTGCCGACTCGCGCAGTTGCCGCGCCCGCCGGCAGCGTGCGAACTCCTCCATCCCCTCGATATCCAGGTACAGGAAATTCTGATAGAAGCTGCAGTTGGGCAGATACGGGCTGGTATTGTAAGGACGGCGATTGTGGATGGCGTGCAGGGGATTCAAGCCCACAAAGCTGGCCTGTAGCTCTTCGGAGACCCATTCCACGATCTCCAGGAGGTCGCCGAAATCGCCGCAGCCCCAGTTGCGCTCGGATCGCACGCCGTAGAGACTGATTGTAATGCCCGCGGCGCGCCCTCCGCGCCCCAGTTGGGGATCGGTCCAGGCCCGGTCTGGCGTCACGATGTAGCGCGTGGTCGCGCGCGTGCCTCCGAGTTGCACCGAGATCTCGTGGTAGCCCAGCGGCATGTCGATCGGAATCCGCGCCTGCCGCCGTACCCACGTGCGGCCGTCCATTTCGATCGACCCGGCCTGCGGGAGATCCCAGAGGTTCACCTCGCATTCCGCGGTGTGGCCATCCTCGCGGCAAATGGAGATGCGCGCGCGCGCGCCCAACGATTCGGCCGGCACGCTGAGGGGCAATTGCGGATCGGCCGATTCCGAAACCACCACCGCCGGCGGCAGCAGCCGTTCCCACTCCCGGCGGGCGCGCGCGGCCAGCGAGCGCTCCAGCGATTCGCCATCGTCCGCCACCATTCCCATGGCGCGCAGTATGGCCTTTTTGGCGCCCGTGGAGATCGCATGGTAGCGGCCCCAGATGTCCCAATACCCGGGATCGATCCCACACAGCGACGCGGCACGATCCAGCAACTGCTCGAAGGTTTCGGATGGCATGAGAAAAGGAAGTACGGCGCCGGATCGAGGATCCCCGGTCTCTTCCGATTTTACAGGAGCGCGCCGGGCCATGCGAGAATGGGCGTCCAGCCGTGCGAATATTAAAGTATGGATAAGCCCCTTGCCAGCGATGCCGGGTTGTTTACGCGGATCGACGATTACTCAGTCGCCGGCAACGCCGCGGCGGCGGCGGCCGAGGGGCTGGTGTTCACCACGCTCGATCGAGCGGTGAACTGGGCGCGCAAGAACTCCATCTGGCCGATGAGCTTCGGGCTGGCCTGTTGCGCCATCGAGATGATGTCCATGGGCGCGTCGCGGTTCGATATCGCCCGCTTAGGCGCCGAGGTCTTCCGCGGATCGCCGCGCCAGTCGGATCTCATGATCATCGCCGGCCGCGTCAGCCAGAAAATGGCG
>JBGPKH010000458.1:0-7496 GCA_041485845.1 Bryobacteraceae bacterium | reverse complement strand
GGTCTGCGAGCGGCTGGCGTTTTTCGGCATCCAGCTCGATGCGGCAAGGAACGCACATCCGCCAATGGACAGCGACATCGCCGCCGCGGAATCGCGCGTGCGCGTGCTGGTGATCCACGCCGACGAGGACTGGCAGGTCGCGCGCGAGTGCCACAGCCTGGTGTTACGCTGATTCAATGCCGGGCACCGTTCGACTTCTGACGCTTCTATCCATTGCCGCCGCCGCTTCCGCGCAAGATGCAACCGCCGACCTGCTGCGCCGCCTGGCCAACGCCCCCGGCCCTCCCGGATTCGAAGAGCCCGTCCGCAAACTCATGATCGATGCCATCAAGCCTTACGCCGCCTCGATCCGGTTCGATGGCCTCGGGTCCATCATCGCGGCTCAGGGCACGCAAGGTCCGCGCATCATGGTGGACGCGCACATGGACGAGCTGGGCGGCATGATCCGCCGCATCACCCCGCGCGGCCTGCTGACCATGCAGATGCTCGGCGGATGGCTCGACCAGGCGCTGGTCGATCAGCGTTGGATCGTCATCGGCTCGAAAGGGCCGGTCCTCGCGGTCACCGGAATTCGCGATGCGCACGTGGTCCCGGCGGAAGAGCGCACCCGCGTCTATGCGCGCGACAGCCTGTTTCTGGATGTGGGCGCGCAGTCGGAGGCCGAGGTGCGCAACCTGGGTATCGCCCCCGGCGACCCCGTGGTGCCCGATGCGCCATTCGCCATCCTCAACGGCACGGACAATTATCTCGGCAAGGGATGGGACGACCGTGCCGGCTGTGCGGTCATCGTCGAAGCGATGCGGCGCCTCGCGTCGTTGCCCCACGCGAACCAGATTCTCTGGGCCATCACTACCCAGGAAGAGGTCGGGCTACGCGGCGCGCGCACGGCCAGCGATCTCATCAAGCCGGAGATCGGGATCGCCCTGGAGGCGGGGGTTACGGGCGACACCGCCGGGCGTCCCGAAGAGTCTCAGGAACGCCTGGGAGGCGGGCCGGGCATCTTTCTCTATAACAACTCGCAACTGCCCAATCGCAAGTTCGTCGAATTCGTGAAGCAGGCGGCCGCCGCCAAGAAGCTCCCGCTGCAGTACGACCTGGTCATCGGTTACGGCGACGATTCCGCGGAGATCCAGAAAAGCAACGGCGGCGTGCCCACGGTCTGCCTGCTGGTGCCGGTGCGCTACACCCACGCGCACAACGGCATCGTGAACCGCCGCGACTTCGACCAGACGGTCGATCTCCTCGTCGAGCTTTTGCAGCGGCTGGACGCGTCTGCGGTGCAGAAGATTCGCGACTTCGCGCAGTGACCAAGACTAATAAACATTAACCGATGTAGCTGCCAATTGGGCGCCTCTCCTAGCCTGCGCAGGCTATCGTGTTTCCGGCGGTTCCGGCGCAAGATGGAGTTGTAAGCGGGCGGAAGGCCCGCCAGGAGAGAAAAAGCCATGAAAAAGAGTTTACTGACGATCGCGCTGGCCGTTGCCGCGCTGCCCATCATGTTCGCCAAGTCGCAGGTTCCGCCGCCCGCTAACAGCGGCAACACTACCAAGCCCGCCGTCACCGCCAAGAAGCACAGCAGGAAGCACGTGAAGAAAGTCGCCCCGAAGACCACCGGCACTCCCGCCGCCACTCCGGCTGCCGGCGCTGCCGTGAAGCCGTCCAAGTAGACAAGCCAGAAGGCCTGTCCCAGCGACAAAGGCCCCGCCGGTCCTACAGGAGGGATCGGCGGGGCCTTTTGCTGTGGAGCCTACATTTCGGCGAGGGCTGCTTTGCCGCTTTCCAACGCCGTCGCCTGGTCCTTCCGGCGAATGGCGCTCACCATGACTTTCACGTGCGGAATGGCCCGCGTCACCTTGGCGGAAACCGGCACGGGACCCGCGGGTCTTCCGTTCGGACCTTCCGTGCGGTAGCCCTTATACTCCGGCCGGGCCATCTGGTGCATTTCGTAAAGACATTGCCTCCCGCACTCGACCTGATCGTCCCAACCTACATTTCCGGTTTCCAGCGACTGCAGAATACCTCGCAATAGAGTCTTAGTGCTGTCGTATAGCATAAGTAAGGCTTATATCTCCATGACGCCAACATCGGGACCGAACTGGAGTGGCAGGTTCTACATTTCTATTGTAACACGTTGCTCACTTCAACTCGGAGCGCAGGACTTCGATGGCCTTCTCCACCTGTCGGTCATGGTGCGTCAGGAAATCCGCCGGACCGTTGTCCTGGTACACGTCGGGCGGGACGCCGTAGTTCTCCATGTTCTCGCCGGCCGACGTGGTTACTCCCGAGCCGGGCGTGCGCAGCGCGGAGCCATCGAGCAGCGTGAATGAACCGGTGCCGATCACCGCGCCCATCGTGGGCACGCCTACGATCTTGCCCAGTCCGAGCCGGCGGAAGCCGTCGGGGAACATCTCGGCGTCGCTGGCGGAGCGCTCGTTCTGCAAGACTACCATCGGGCCGAAGAATGCCTGCCCCGGGCGCTTCACTTCGAGCGAATCGCGGTTGCGCGTGGTCTGATAGGCCTTGCGCTGATTCAGGATTTCCAGCAGTTCCTGGTCGATACCGCCGCCGCCGTTAAACCGCTGGTCGATAATCAGCGCCTTTTTGGCCTGGTTTTTGAGCAGGTCCAATTGGAACTTGGCGAGCGAGGGCGCGTCCATGGCCTTGATGTGCAGATAGCCGATCTCGCCCGAGGTGAGCTTTTCCACCATGGCCTCGCGGTCGGCCACCCAACGGTCGTACATCAGGTTGCTGTGGGCCGCCGCGGTGAGCGGTTCGAGCGTCACGGTCCACGCGCCATCCAGGGCCGGCTTCGAGTTCACCAGGAATTCGAACTTGCGGCCGGGGAGAATGTTGAAGAGCTTCCAATAGTTGTCGCTGGTCTTCAACTGCTTGTCGTTGACCGCCAGCACGAAGTTGCCGGCCGCCAGCCTGACGTAGTCGTGGTCGGCCGGCCCCTTCCTGTAGATGTACGCGACCTTGTAGTAGCCCGAGCTGTCGGGCTCGATATCGAAGCCGGGATAGCGCGTCTGGATACGCTCCTCGGTCTGCGTTTGTCCGGGAAGGCGCCCGCCCCCGGAGATACCGGTGTGCGAGGCGTTCATATCGCCGATCATCTCCATGATCACGTTGTGCAACTCTTCGGTGTCGCTGATGTAGCCAAGCAGCGGCTCGTAGGTGTCCTTCGCCGCGGCCCAATTCGCGCCGTGCATTTTGGGATCGTAGAAACGATTCTTCATGACGCGCCAGGCTTCGCCGAAGACCTGTTTGCGCTCGGCGGCGATATCGATTTCCATACGCACCGTGAAATTGATGCGCCGCGGGCCTGCGCCGGCCGCCGTTTGCGTGGCTGCCGCCGCTGCCGCTCCGCCTCCTCCGCCGCGGCCTCCGCGGCCTCCGCCACCACCGCCGGCAGCCGGGGCAGGACCGCTATCGGCCGCCAACGCGGGGACGGCGACGGTGTAGAGCCCGCCGCCCTGGAGGAAATAAATGCTGCGGCCATCGCGGGCCCACTGCGGCTCGGCGAATCCGCCCCCGCCGCCCCGTCCGCCGCGGCCGCGTCCGGCGCCGCCCGCCGCGTCGGTCACGGTCGTGTTGAGCCGCGTCAGGCGAGAGCCGTCTTCCCCTATGATGTACATTCCCGGACCGGCGGCCAACGCCGCGGCTGCATCCTCGCCAGCCGGAGCCGCGCCCTGAGCCATGAACAGATACGTGCGGCCATCCGGCGCCGGCGCCACTGCCGATACGGAGCCGGCGCGGGTGAGCTGGATGATGCGGCGGTCAATGGCGTCCCACACGATCTTGACCTGCACATTCGACGGAACGGCGCCCGCGCCGCGTCCTCCGCGTCCTCCGGCAGGAGTATCGGGAACCGCCTCGGCCTGCGCTTCGGTATCCACGTCGCGGTCGTTGGGATCCTTCTCGATGGGAGTCACGGCCACGCTATAAAGCTGCGAAGATCCTCGGCCGCCGGTGGACGCGATACCCGCGCCGCCGCCGTTGCCGCCGAGGACCAGCAACTTCTTCCCGTCGGGCGTCCACTTCGCCCCCCGCGAGGTCATGAACTGGTCGGAGGCGATCATGTATTCCTGCCCCGTAGCTAATTCCTTCACCCACACGTGCGCGCGCAACTGGTTGTCGGGCTTGGAATACGAGAGCCACTTGCCATCGGGCGAGAACTGCGCGTCACTGACATTGCCCGCGTTGCTGGACGCCAGCACCTCTTCCTTCGCGGTATCGATCTCCACGCGCCGCAGCTTGTGGTCCGAACCGTTCCACAGCAGAGACTTGGAGTCGGCGGCCCACACGATGGCGCTCTTGTCGCAATCGGTATCGCTGAGCTTCTTGACGTTCTTGCCCAGCTCGTCGGAAATGTAGACTTCCTCGCGCCCGCTGCGGTCGGAAACCAATGCGATCCACTTGCCGTTGGGCGACCAGCGGGGATTCTGTTCCTTCCACGGCGTCTCGCTCACGCGCTGCAGCTCGCCGCGATCGGTGGCGATGGTGAAGATCTCGCCGTGCACCACCACGGCCGCGCGGCGGTTCGACGGCGAAATGTGAAAACTCTCGGCTTCGTTGGCGACGCTCACCAGCTCGGTCTTGTTGTCCTTCAGATCGCTCTTGACGTCGATGCGGATCTCGGTGCTCTTCCCGCTGGCGGTGTCGAGCTTCCAGAGTCCGAAGTTGTCTTCGTACACGATGGTCTTGCCGTCGGCCGAAATGCTGGGGAAGAACAGGTTGCCGTCGCCGTGGTGCGTCACCTGCACGGGCTTGCCGCCCTTGTCTGAGATCTTCCAGATGTTGTTGACGCTCTTCATGACCTCCGGCCCGCCGAACTTGATGCCCTTCTCGTTGGACAGCTCGTTGGAGACGAACCAGATCTCGCCGTTGTGGCCGTACATGGGCCAGAACAGGTTGCCCTTGTAGTCTTCGTTGCCGAGGCGCGTGAATTTCCTGGTGCTCAGCTCTTCGACCCACAGGTCGGCCGCGTAACTGCCGCGATAATGCTTGCGCGACCACACGCTCGGATGGCGGGTGAAGGCCAGCTTGGAGCCGTCGGGCGAATAGCTCGCGTAGGAGCCCCAGTCGGTTTCGATGGCGCGTTCGATCCCGCCATCCACGGCCACTTCCCACAGGGTGGCGACCGAGGGGAAGGCGCCGTTGCCGCGGGTGGAGGAGAAGACCACTTTCTTGCCGTCTGCCGTCCAGCCCACCACGTTGTCGTCCGCGCTGTGGAAAGTGAGCTGGCGGGGTTCTCCGCCGGTCACCGGGACAAGGTAGACGTCGTAGTTGCCTTCGCGATTGGAGGAGAAGGCGATCCACTGCCCGTCGGGCGAGAAACGCGGGAACTGGTCGCGGGCCTTGTTGACGGTGAGCCGTTGAATGTCGGCGCCGCTCTCGCCGGCGACCCAGATATCGCCCAGGTAACTGAAGGCGACCTTGCCTTTGGAATACGTCGGGTGGCGGAGCAGCTTGACTTGGGCCTGCGCGAGGGCAGGCAGGAGCAGCACAACGGCGGCGAGAACCGGGAGAACTCTGCGAAACATCTCAAGACCTCCGGAATAGCGGGATACAGAGATCTTAATAGGTCGTGCGGCGGAAGGCAACGGGGGGATCGGCTTTCACCGCAAGAGACGTCCGCTCAGCCTCACGGCACTTTTCGGACATCGTTGGTAGCCTCCAGCCGCCTGATGAGATCCCTGATCCGCCGCGCCGTCCGGATTCCCACGTAGTGGCATTCGCGCAGTTCCCGATCGGAGACCCATCGCAGATCGCCCAGGCAGCGGTAGCCCGCGCCCATCAAAGACTTCAATACCACCGGTTGGAACCGGACGTTGTGCGCGGCCATGTCTCGCGCTACATCCAGCCGTATATCCATCCAGGCGGGTCTGACCCTGTCACCGGAACGAGTGAGATCGGCGAAGTGTTCTTTCCGTCCCGAAAGAAAACCGATCTCGTGTGCCTCTGCGGCCACTTCCAAAAAGACCCGTCTCAACGCACGTTTCGAACAAATGATGTTGGCGCCGGGCGTTGGATTGAGGCTGCTGAGGGCCGAGGATACGAGATTTTCGGCGATTCGGGAATCGATCTCGGACGCCATATCGACTTACCTCCCCGGCCCCGGGGCGCTACCCCGATACTTCTGCCAATTCGAGATCAGTTCGCCGACCACTACATGCCCCACACGCCATGCCGCTTCGAGCGCCGGATAATACGCGCTATACAGCCCGATCTTCGATTCCGCGAGGCTGTCCGCCGCGCTGAGTCCAGGCCGCTGTTGATCGTAGTTGCTGGCGGCGCGAAGCACCAGCACGCGGTTCCAGTCCGTCCGTCCGGCCTTGCTCAGAAACGTCAGCGCTTGCAGGGTGCCGGTATCCTCCATAGCGCACGTGACGTAGTTGGCCTTGCCATCGGTGTGATACTTCACCCAGTCATTGGCCCACTCGCTGAGGAGTTTGCCGTGCCAGAACGTCATGGAGGACAACGTGTCCCCCTTGAGTACGAACGGCGGCCGGCGGGCGTTCGACTGCTCATACTGTTCGCGTCGCGTGCGCATCGCTTCGGAGTCGGCGAGTTGCACGTTCTCCGTCAACCGATAAGCCCAATCGACCAGGCCGGAATTGAGATGATAGTATTCCCCTTCGTCCGGAACGCGCCGCGGCAGCTCGTAGGGCCGCGACTTGCGCAACGGGACGTAACCGGTTTTCCAATCCGCCGGAATCTCGCGCGCATCGATCTCGTGCCCGAGATCTCCATCCACCACCCACTCCGCCCAGGCCGCGGAACCGAGCGACCCATCGATCGGATCGATGCCGGCAATCCCCGCTACCAGCCAGTAGGCCTGGCGCAAGTCGAACCGCGGATCGAGACCCAGCGCCATGATGCTCGCGGCGGCCTTGGCGGTGCCGATGCCGGTGACGATCCCGAGCACGCCTTGGCGGTTCAAACGCAGGCCCCGGTAGCCGGCGGGGAAGGGAAGCACCCGATCGAGCTTCTCCCGCTCCACCCAATATTGGAATTCGCCCGGCTCGTCGCCCGTGTCGGCGCCGCGTTCGAACATCGTCACCACTACGACCTTGATGGGAATGCGCCGGTCCGCCGCGTTTGACAACGAGGTTGCCAGGAGCAGGGCCAAGGCGCAGAGGAGTTTGCAGAGCATGAAAGCATGGTAACCGCGCGGCGCACCGCTCTGCCCGGATGTTGGCGCGCTGGTAGCCTGATGCCACATACCTTTTCCATGACGGAATAGTCTGCATGAATTGGGGCACGCCCACATGATCCGCAGTCGACATCCTCATCGGCTTGGTGATTTCGCCGACCGGATGATTCCTCAGCCATTCCGGAGAATCGCGATCAAACGGTCCAGCACCGCCTCGACCTTAGCTCCGAGATGTGGCCTTTATAGGAGGCAATGATTCCAACGTCGGCGGCGAACGGGCGATTTGGGCGAATCCTGCTGTCGGCATGGACTAAAGCGGGACAAGTCCGGATCTCGGAAG
>JBGPKH010000457.1:0-7503 GCA_041485845.1 Bryobacteraceae bacterium | reverse complement strand
GCTCCAGTTTGCCGCCGGGGAAGCGCTGCCTCCAGATGTGGAAGTTGTCTCCCGCATCGGCGCTGAAGTACATCCACTTCCCGTCGGGCGACCACGCGGCATTGGTGCAGGCGCCGGACGGACCGACGGAATTCACGGCGGAGCTGCCGTCGAACGGAACCAGCCGGCATGGCAGCCAAGGCGCGCCCTCCATCTCGACCACCAGTACCCCCTTGCCATCGGGGGAGAGGTAGGAGCGATGCGCCATGCCGTCCTTCCTGGCCGGCACATAGACGTCCCGGCGTTCGGTAAGGCTTTCCGGGGCCGTGACAATCGCGTAGTGAACGCCCTCCTTGATCTCGGAATACAGCAGATTGCCGGGACCGATCCAGACCAGCCCGGAAGCGTTGGGCAGCCAGTGGCGGGGCTCTCCACCCAACACGGGCACCACCCAGGTGTCCCAGCCAGGGCCGTGGACGCGATCCCCACCTACAGCCGTATAGGCGATGCGGGAGCCGTCCGGAGAAAAAACCGGGCTCATCTTGTGGAGTTGGTCACGGGTGAGTTGCACGGGATCGCCAACCGGCAGCATCTTGATGTAGACTTGGCCAGCGGTAATAAATGTGCCGTCCCCACGAATGAAAGTCAGCATCCGGCCATCCGGCGACAGGGCCGGCTGGGTGGCCGAATCGGGGAGATTGGTCAACTGCACCCAATCGGAACGCGCGGCGGGCTGACGGCCGGATTGCTGCCACCAGACAGCCGCAGCGCCGGCCATCAGTGCGACGGCCGCGGCTGCCGCCACCACGGTCCAGGGGCGGCGGGGCGCGGGCGCGGGGGCGAATTGGCCGGTGTCCGACTGACGCAGCAATCGTCTCAGGTCCACTTGCAGATCGGCCGCCGTCTGATAACGCAGCCTCGGGTCTTTCTCCAGAGCTTTGACGACGATGGCGCACAGCTCCGCAGGCAGCTCGGGGTTCAGCCGGTTGACCGGCGCCGGTTCCCGATGAAGGATCGCATTGAGCGTCGAGATGGTGCTCTCCCCGGGAAAAGCCCTTTGCCCGGTTACGATTTCGTACAGCACGCACCCGAACGAGAAGATGTCCGTGCGTCCGTCCACCTTCTGCCCCTGCGCCTGTTCCGGCGACATGTACGCCGCCGTCCCCACGACTTTCCACGCCTCGGTGACCGCTGGAGCCGCGGGCGATGCGGGGGATTCCAGCAGCTTCGCCAGGCCGAAGTCCAGAACCTTCACCCTCCCCTGCACCGTTAGCATGATGTTGGACGGCTTCAGGTCGCGGTGCACGATCCCCGCCGCGTGGGCCGCCGCCATCGCGTCGGCGATCTCGATCGAGATCCGCAGCGACTCGTTCAGAGGCATTCCTTTCTTCGGAATCGCCTCGGCCAGCGTCTGCCCGGCCACATATTCCATCACGATGCATTCGGCCCCGCCTTCGTGGGTGATGGTGTGAATGGTGACGATGTTGGGATGGTTCAGCGCCGAGGCCGCCTTGGCTTCCTGGATGAAGCGGCGTTTGCGGTCCGGATCTCCCAGGCAGTCCGCCGGTAGTACCTTGATCGCCACGGTACGGTCGAGTTCGGTGTCGCGGGCCTTGTAGACCACCCCCATGCCGCCCTGGCCAATGCGTCCGAGGACCTGGTACCCGCCAATGTTGCGGCCGGTGAGGTCCGCGACCATGGTGGCGGTTTCGCCCTCGGAGGGGTGCGCCAACCGCGCGTGCACTTCCTGGCGAAGAGACTCGTCTCCGGCGCACACCTCGTCCACGAAGGCGGATCGCGCCTCGGGTGCAAGCTCGACGGCTTGATGGAAGATGTCCTCAATCCGCTGCCAGCGGTTATCGCTCATCCCGCCCGCCCATTTGGGACTGGCTCGTATAGACCGTATTGTGTCATAGGAACCATGCGGTCGGAGGCGCTACTCCGGGTTGAATGCAGTCATCCAGATGTTGCCCTTGACCTCGCCCTGGTTGAAAACGATCTTATCTCTCGCAACGGAAACACGTTGCGAGGTCAGAGTGGCATTGCGCACCGATTGACGCGCACCGTGAGAGTGAAAAACGGCCTGCGGCTTTCCGGCCGGCCGCTTTGTCCGGGGATCGAGGGGATACGCTCAGATGCAGTTGAAGCTGTCCCGGTCCGAGAGGGCGTAGATCCAGTTGCCGTCCGGAGACCAATTGAGCTTGTCCTCAAATGTCGAGCCGTCCGTGATGGGAATCCACGCGCTCTCGCCCGGGCCCTGGTCACCTGTGAAGGGAGCAACGTACACCCGGCGCCGGTCTGACTGGGCAGAAGCGAACACGATCCATCGGCCATCGGGCGACCAGCGGAACTCAAAAAGGTCCGCTCCGGGACGCTCCAAAAAGACGCCGCGTTTCCCGGTCTCGAGATTCACCATTTCACTTACGACCGAACTCTTGCCGCGATACCAGTGGAGAATGCGTTTGTGATCGCTGGACCAGTCCCACGGCCAGTAACAGGATTCGCAGAGCTTTTCTGGAACTCCCCCGGAAGGCGACACTGTGTAAACTGTTTTGCCGCCCTCATCCCACATTACACGCGAGCCGTCGGCGTGAACGATCGGCTTGTCCTTGGCAGAGACCCGATTGGAAAGCAGCAGCCTCTTGCCGCTCCTCAAGTCCATCAGCCAGACTTCATCGTTGTAATTCGCATGGGACAGGAAGACCAGCTTCGTTCCGTCCATGAAAACCCAGGGGAAGACTTGGAAAGCGCTTTCCTGGGTCAACCGCTGGAGTCTTCCGGCTGTGCCGGGATGATTCGTATCCAGCGAGAGACTCCAGAGATTTTCGCTTCGAAGGAGGCTGGCGAAGGCCAGGCGGCGAGCGCCTGCCGCGGAACCGCCCACAGCCAGCGTCGGCTTTTCGGCGAGTTCGGTCCCCGCGGTCAGCCGCTTGGGAGACGCTTCCAGACGCCACACTTTCGAAATCAGCGCGGGAGGTGACAGCCCGATCTCGAACAGATGCGAGCTATCGCCGGATTTCGCGGAGAACAGAATGCGGTTGCCTGCGATCCACGCCCAAGGGATGACGTTCGCCAGCCCCTGTTTCTTCTTGAGCGCGGCAAGGGGCAAGACGATGGGCAGACCTTTCGAGCCGGGAACGGAGGGTACAATCCCCCAGTTATCGGGCCCATAGAGGCCGGTGGCAAAGAGAATGACCGTTCCATCGGGCGACCAGACGGGGTATGACGCGCCCAGTTCACCGCGCACCAGGGGCTGCGGCGTACCTCCCATAGAAGGAGCAACGAACAGTTCACCTAACGCGACTCCGCCCACTCTCCCTACTCCGGTCACGAAGGCGATGCGAGACCCGTCCGGCGAGAAGCGCGGGGCGCGGCCGCCTTTGGCGATCAGCCTTGGCTCTCCTCCCAACGCCGGAATCGTGTAAATCCCGCCGCCCTCGCGTTCCGAGCGAAAAACAAGCTGGTTGCCGTCGGGCGAGAACGAGGGCTCGGACTCATCGGCCGGGTCGGAGGTCAGCCGCAGCGGGCTACCGCCATCCACCTGTTGCACCCAGATATCCAGGTTGTTGCCGCCTGCGCGGTCCGAGGCATAGGCGACGAGTTTGCCGTCCGGTGAGAGAGCGGGATCTGTGGTCAGGCCGGAGTCCGACGTCAGCCGCATCAGCGGCGCCGGCGACGGCGATGGTCGCGATGTGCTCAGCCACCAGGCGAGGCCCGTCCCCGCTGCCGCTGCCAGGATCACCCCCGCCGCGATGAGCAGCGTCAGACGCCCCGGTTTCGCTGGTGGCCCGGCACCGGGCTGGGCCGGCATGCCCGAGTCGGACTCCTCCTTCAACTCCTGCAAGGCAAGCTTGATGTCGTCCATGTGGCGCGTGCGCCGGTCCGGGTCCTTCCGCAGGCACCGCCCGATCAGCTTCGCAACTTCCGGTGCAACGCCTTCCAGCAGCGCCGGCTCCTCGCGCAGAATCGCCGCCAGTGTCGCTGCCGTGCTCTCGCCCTGGAACGCCCGCCGCCCTGTCACCATTTCGTACAGCACGCACCCGAACGAGAAGATGTCCGTGCGCCCGTCCACCTTCTGTCCCTGCGCCTGTTCCGGCGACATGTACGCCGCCGTCCCCACTACCTTCCCCGCCTCCGTGCCCGCCGGCGCCTGGGGCGATGCGGTGGATTCCAGCAGCTTCGCCAGGCCGAAGTCCAGAACCTTCACCCTCCCCTGCTCCGTCACCATGATGTTGGACGGCTTCAGGTCGCGATGCACGATTCCCGCCGTGTGCGCCGCCGCCATCGCGTCCGCGATCTCGATCGCAATCCGCAGCGCCTCCTGCAGCGGCATTCCCTTTTTCGGAATCGCCTCGGCCAGCGTCTGGCCGGTGACGTATTCCATCACGATGCACTCGGCCCCGCCTTCGTGTGTGATGGCGTGGATCGTGACGATGTTGGGGTGGTTCAGCGCCGAAGCCGCCTTGGCCTCCTGGATGAACCGGCGTTTCCGGTCCGGATCTCCCAAGCAGTCCGCCGGCAACACTTTGATCGCCACGGTGCGGTCCAGCTCTGTGTCGCGAGCCTTGTAGACCACCCCCATGCCGCCCTGGCCAATGCGTCCGAGGACTTGGTACGCGCCAATAGTCCGGCCGGCGAGGTCCGCGACGATCGTGGCGGTTTCGCCCTCTGTGGCGTGGGCCAGCAGCGAGTGCACTTCCTGGCGAAGAGATTCGTCTCCGGCGCACACCTCATCCAGGAAGGCGGATCGCGCCTCGGGTGCGAGCTCGGCGGCCTGGTGAAAGATCTCCTCAATGCGCTGCCGGCGGTTGTCGCTCATCATCCTCCTTGTTCACATCTTCTTGCCGGCGGCATCATGGCTTGTTCTCCTTCGTTTCTTGCAGAAGATGTTTTAGCTCTTCGCTCCAGTTCAGCACGACATCGATCCGGGTGGCCGGTATGTCCTGCTCGCCCTCCTTGACCATCAGGAACCGCTGGCCATCGGGCGTTACGTCGTAGTTGGACGAACTTGGGCCGGGCGCCCCGCAGGACGAATTCGTTCCGTGGTTGTAGCGGCCCTCCCAGAGGACGCGCGGCTTGCCGGCGTGGAACGAGGGCTGCGTAGCGACCTCCACGACCATCATCCTGTCGCCAGTGCGGTAGTACAACTCGCCGCCCTTTCCCTTCCAGACCGCATCGGCGCCACTGTCGGTGGAGATCTGGATCTTTGGTCCGGGCCCCGGATAGGGCGTCACATAGACTTCGTTGCGGCCGGATTCATTGGAAGTGTAGGCGATCCAGTGTCCGTCGGGAGAGAACCGCGGCGAGCCCTCGTTGAACTTTGTTTGCACCAAGGGCCGCGGCTTGCGCTCGGCGTCCATCTCCAACACGTAGAGATCGCCGCCGGTGTCGGGGCTCGCTTGGGTGAAAGCCACCACGCGACCGTCGGGCGACCAGGAGGCAGCGCTCTGACGGATCCCGATCGTGGTCAGCCGCTCCTCGGTGCCGCTGCGATCGGCAGGCATCCACCACATGCTGAAGTCCCCAGTGCGCCAGGAGCGGAATGTCAGTCGCTTCCCGTCCGGGGTCCACACCGGCCAGTGGCTCATGCCATCGAATGTCATTCGAGTCAGGACGTCGCGCTCCCCCTCGTAAATCCAAAGATCGTGGTTGGGACCCTCGGTCTCGACTGCGATATTGCGGCCGACGGGAGAGAGGCGAGGGTGAAGATAGCGGCGGGGCGGCAGAGGCAGGGGTTCGGCCTTTCCCTGCCGATCGACCCACACCAGTTGACGTCCGACCACAATCGCACCGCCCGGAACATAGACCAGAGATCCATTGGTGGACAGGCTGAACTGGGTGGCTCCATTGGCTTGATTCATCAAGACGCCGTCCAGGGCCGGAATCGGGGGCCCCGTCACAGCCAGGCGCGCCAGATCAAACGGCGCAGCGAGCAACTGCCCGCCCCGGGCCCAGACCAGGTGACCGGATGACGAGTAGATGGGCTTATGTCCTCCTTCGGTCAGGATCTTGCGCTGGCCCACCGGGAGGGGCTGGACGGCGACGAGGCCGTCGTCGTAGGAGTCCATTTCGGGGGTCCGGATCGAGAACAGAACTCCCTGGCCGCGGGGCAGGAGGTAGGGGTGCCAGTAGGCCCGCTCCCCTTTACCGGCACTGGCGGAGAAGAGGGGCTGCGGCTCGCCGCCGGAGGCGGGTACCCGCAAGATGCTCGCCGGGTAGACTCCAAACAGCAGATTGTCGTCAGGCGTCCAGGCAGCGTACATATACGCCCCTGGTGGGGCATTGCAGATGGTAACCGGAGCCCCGCCGCTCAGGGCGACCTTTTTCCACCGCTGGGCCTGCAAGAAAGCCACCCACTGGCCGTCGGGCGAAAATACGGGTGCCACCGCGTTTTCGGTGCCCGGGATCGGCTTGGCCTCCAGTCGATCGATGGGGCGCAAATAGAATTGCGTCCGGCCGCCACGGTCTGCGACGTACGCCAGCTTGGCGCCGTCCGGCGACAGGGCAACCGAGATCTGCGACACCGATGACAGAGTCTCGCCGGGCGGCAGGTCGATGCTGAACCGGGTCACGGTGGGTGGTTGAGGTGCTTCGTGCCACAAGGTCCAGGCACTGGCGATAGCGAGGATTGCCCCTACAGCCAAGCAGCCCACGTAAATCAGGATTGGTTGCCGCCGTGGCGCCGCAGCTACGAGGGCCGGTAGCACGGGCGCTTCCTCCAACTCCAGGCGGGCGTCGCCCATATCCCGCAGACGCTTCTGCGGCTCCTTCTGCAAGCAGCGGTGCAGCAAGGCCCGCACGTTTGCAGGTGTCGACTGGGGCAGCGCACTCCAGTCCGGCTCCCGCCCGAGGACAGCCGCGATGTAGTCCGAGGTGGTCTCCCCGCGGAAAGCCTTGCGGCCGCTCAGGAGCTCATAGAGCACACAACCGAAGGACCACACGTCCGTCCGCTTGTCCAACGGTTTGCCGCGCGCCTGTTCGGGGCTCATGTAGGCGGCGGTGCCCAGAATCACGCCAGCGCGCGTACTATCCAGGGTCTCGGTAGGCGAGAGGGACGGATCTCCGGCGGCGGATGGCTCGTCGCGGAACGCTTTGGCTAAACCGAAGTCCAAAACCTTGACGATCCCTTCCGGCGTGACCTTGACGTTGGCGGGCTTCAAGTCGCGGTGGATGATGCCCCGCTCATGCGCGTTTTCCATGGCCTCGGCTATGGCGCGGCCAATGCGCAGGGCCTCGTTCATGTCGAGAGCGCCATCCGCCAATCGCTCCGCCAGCGTCTGGCCCGGCACCAGCTCGAGAACCAGGTAGTAGACCCCGTTGGATTCTTCCAGACCGTGGATGCCGGCGATGTTCTGATGGTTCAGGCCAGCCAGGACGTGCGCCTCGCGCTCGAAACGCGTCCGGCGGTCCGGGTCTTGCGCATAGCTCTCGGGCAAGACTTTGATCGCGACCTGGCGCCCGAGTTTCGTGTCGGTCGCGCGGTACACTACACCCATACCACCGGCGCCCAGCTTGTCTTCAATG
>JBGPKH010000456.1:0-7512 GCA_041485845.1 Bryobacteraceae bacterium | reverse complement strand
GGTGGTGAAGCGCCCGAGGAATGTCATGCGGCCGCGCAGGTCGCTGTAGCCCTTGTTGAAGTACTGGTAGTGCAGCGCGTCGCCTCCGAACTTCAGGGTGTGGCGCCCGTGCGTCCAGGTCACGGCATCGGCGAGCTGGTAGTTGTTGTACGCCCAGACCTTGGGCAGATCGTACGCGTGGCCCAGCCCCACATACCCGCTGACATCCGCGTAGGGCAGGCCGAGGTCCGACGGATTCTTGGTGCCGCCGGCGAACCCCACGTCCCCCGACCAGTCGCGCGTGTTCCCCGGCCAGCCCTGGTTGAGCGTTGCGCGCGAGAAGTTGCCCGTGGCTTCGTTGATCAGGGCCGGCTTGAGGATGCGCACCCAGCGCACCCCGGAGAGGATGCCGAACTGCTCGTTGGTGGCGCCGAAGATCGGGATGGGCGAGCGCTGGAACGGATTGAAGGAATGATTGGGCTTCCAGAAAGTGCTCACCATGAGGCGGTTGCTGGCGCTGAGATTGTGGTCCACCTTGGCGCCGAAGTTGTTGAAGTTGCCGGTGCTGTTGCCCTGCGCGATGTAGTTGTTGGTGGCGCCCGGCAGATTGGGCGCGGGATAGAATGCCGCGAGCTTCGCCGCCACCGGGTCGAAGCGGTTGGCCGGAATCTGGTTGCCGGGAAAGGGCGCCTTCGAGAGCGGGTCGGTCAGTTTCAGCGGATTGCCGAGGGCATCCCGCGCCTTGGAGAAATCGCCGCGCAGTTGGTCGGCCGTGGGCACGATGCCGCGCTGCGTGGATCCCGAGATCTGGCGCAGCGATTCCCAGGTGAACAGGAAGAACGTGCGGTCGCGGCCGTTGTAGAGCTTGGGCAGGAAGACCGGGCCGGAGATGGTGGCGCCGAACTGGTTCTGGCGCAGTTTCGACTTCGCCTGGTCGAAGAAGTTCCGCGCGTCGGGATAATCGTTGCGCAAAAACTCGTACAGCGATCCGCGCACGCGGTTGCCGCCGGTCTTGCTGACCACGCTGAGCACTCCCCCGGCGAACCGCCCGTACTCGGCGTTGAATCCCGAAGTGATGATCTTGAATTCCTGAATGCCTTCGATCGGCGGGCTGACCATCGACGTCGTATTGCGCCGCTGGGTGTTGTTCATGCCGTCCACCAGGAAGCTGACATTGTCGGCGCGCGCGCCGTTGAGCGAGTAGGCGCCGTCGGCATCCTCACCTTTGGGAGAGACACCGCCCGTGAGGTAAACGAGGTCGCTGAAGTTGCGGCCGTTGAGCGGCATCTCGGTGATTTCGGCGTTGGTGGTGACGTCGCCGCGCGACCCGCTCTCGGTGTTGAGCGCGGGCAGGACGTCGGAGACGGTGACGCTCTCGGCGATGGCGCCGACTTCGAGACGAATGTCGATGCGCAGCTCCTGGTCCACTTCCAGGCCGAGCTCCGGCCGGTGATAGCCGCGGAAGCCCGTATTCTCGGCCTGCAACGAATACCGTCCCGGATTGAGATAGAGGACGGTGTATTCGCCGGCTCCGTTGGACACGGTTTCCGAGCGCCGGTTGGTATCGAGGTTCGTAATCTGAACCTTGACGCCGGGAATGACGGCTCCAGTGGAATCGGTGATGCGCCCGACGACGCTTGCGGTGGGATCCTGCGCGTACAAGAAGGCGGCGGTTGCCCAGAACAGCGAGAGTTTCACGGACATCATTTTAGCGCCCGGCGAGTCCGGATTCTCACTTACACACAAGAGTAACGGACATTTTGCCGTGTTGCTTGCGCGCGCGTGCCGGCCGCACGGCGATTTCGACGTCTTGACCGAACGCGGTGAGGAACTCCATCAACCGGCCAACCGAAAAGGTCCCCCCTCGATTGCGCATGAGCAAGGATACGTGCGGCTGCTTGACGCCGAGGACCTTGGCGGTTTCGGCTTGCGTCAAGCCGCGCTGCTTGATGATGCGGTAGATCTGCAAGGTGAGATCCGCTTTCATCAGCTCTTGCTCAGGGTTGGGCAGGCCAAGGTCGGCGAACACGTTGCCACTGCCTTCGGTGACGTGCGCGGGGCGGGCACTTTTTTTCGGAATTTTCGTCGTCATGTTTGGTTCTGCCTCTCTCTGTAGTCGCGTTCGGCATCGGCCAGCCGTTGCCGGATGAGCTCAAGTTCCCTTTTCGGCGTGGCGGCGCCTTTCTTCGATTTTTTCTGGAAAGCGTGCAGGACGTATACCGCATCCTGGAAGCGCACGGTGTAGACAGAGCGCCATGTATCGCCGCGATGGCCGGACACGATCTCAAGGACGCTCCGGTTTCCAAAACCTTTAAGCGGCTTAGCCGCGGGATCCGTGTCCCCTTTCTGCGCGGCGTAAAGAGCGTAGCCTATTCCAGACCTGACCGGCTGCGGAAAGGATCGCACGTTCCTGTGTGACGACCCCATCCACCGGACGGGCTTTAGCTGCACGCCTTCCATTATATGATTATATGTGTTTTTGTATGCCCGAAAAGGGGCAAGACGCGGGCGAGTTTTTGGGGAGGCCGCAGCCAGGTACATACCTCTGTTCGGATGGGCGGTATTCGCATCCATCGTGTTTCAGGACGTGGTGCGGGTGACCGCCGCATTTGGCGCACGCGAGCCGTTGTTCCGGCGTTTGGGATGCAAGGGCGTTTCGACGTTGTTAATCGCGACAGGCGTGTTTCTGTGGGCCCGTGACAACCGAGTGGTTCCGGGATCGGAGTGTCAGCGTCCAACTGCATCGCCAGACGCCGCTGGCCCGGAGGAAATTGCGGCGGCGGATCGCGTCTTCACGTTCGAGAAAGGAAGGCTGGCGCAGATCGGATAGAGGAAAAAGACTGGCCCTCGCTGTAGAATAATGAGGTATCGCAAGGGTCTTACTAGAGTGCGCGTCAGTCTGGCGGGTTTGCTGGCAATTCTGGGGTTGTTGGGGTACGATGCCCTGCTCTTTCGTACGACTTTCTATCCTTCCATCCTGGAGCCGGATTCTTCCACCGGCCGCGCGGGGCGGTGCCGCGCCCCGGCAACCTGGTCGAGAAGAAGAGCAGCTCGATCCGGGAATTCGCTTCGCGGACGAACGTGATGCTTTCTAATGAGCACGCATTCGAGTCCCTGGAACGGCCGGAGCTTTTCAGAAACGCCCAACACTTGAACCGTGAGGGGATCGCGCGATTCTCTCCCATGCTGGCGCAGGAGATCGGCGGCATGCTGGGCGCATCGGGCGCGAAGGTAAGCGGCGCGGATGCTTTTTAACACGACCGGCTTCTTTCTGTTCCTGGCCGTGGTGCTGGCGCTGTTTTACGCCAGCCCGCGCGCGTGGCGAAAGTACATTCTGCTTGCCGCCAGTTACTATTTCTACGCAAGCTGGAATCCCAAGTTCATCGCCCTGCTGCTGGCTTTGACGGCCATCGATTACACGGCGGGGATGTGGCTGGAGAAGGTCTCGTCCGCGCGCGCCAGGAGGGCGGTGCTCATCCTCAGCCTCACGGCGAACTTCGGCTTCCTGGGATTCTTCAAATACTACAACTTCCTGGGGCGCAACCTGGCGTGGCTGATGGGCAGGCCCGAGAATGCATTCTGGATGGACATCGTACTGCCGCTGGGGATCAGCTTCCACACCTTTCAAAGCATCTCCTACGTGGTGGACGTTTATCGCGGAGAGCAAAAGGCGGTGCGCAACCCGATCGACTATGCGTTGTTCATCTGCTTTTTCCCGCAACTGGTGGCGGGGCCCATCGTGCGCGCGCGCAACTTCTTCCGCGACCTGCTCGATTGGCGGCCGCCGTCGATGGATGACGTTTCGCGCGGGCTCCTGCTGCTGACGCTGGGCTTGACGAAGAAGATGGCGCTGGCCGACCAGTTCGCCAAGGTGGCCAACGGCTACTTCGGAAACGTGGCCGCGAACCCCGGGATGCTGACGGCGTGGTCCGGGGTCTTCGCCTTCGGCCTGCAAATCTATTTCGATTTCTCGGGCTACACCGACATGGCGATCGGGATGGCGCTGCTGTTCGGCTTCCACTTCCCGCTGAATTTCCGGCGGCCGTACCTGGCTTCGAGCGTCACCGAGTTCTGGCGGCGCTGGCACATCTCGCTTTCGAGCTGGCTGCGCGACTACCTTTATATACCGCTCGGCGGGAACCGCTACGGGCAGTGGCGGACTTATCGGAACCTGTTGCTCACCATGCTGCTCGGCGGGCTGTGGCACGGAGCGAGCTGGAATTTCGTGATCTGGGGCGGTTACCAGGGGGCGCTGCTGAGCGTGGAGAGAGCCTTTCGCGGCGGCCGGCCGCCGGGGCAGGGAAGGGGCTGGCTGTATCCGGGGAAGGCAATTCTTACGTTCGGACTGGCGCTGGTGGGCTGGGTGTTTTTTCGCGCGGCCGACCTGCCGCAGAGCCTCGCGATCCTGAGCGAGATGTTCCGCGGCGCTCCAGGGCACAGTCTCCTGGAGCCCTGGCATGTGGGGCTGGCCGGTGTTTCGCTGGTGGTGGCGCTCGTCGAGGAGAAGTTCGAGTGGCTGAACGGCTGTCGAAAGCACCCGTCCTGGCGTATGCATCGGGGCTGGCGCTGATGTTCTTCTTCCTCGAGATTTTCGGAGCCTTCGACGCGGCGATTCCATTTATTTATTTTCAGTTTTGAGTGCGTCACAGAGATGGTATGAGAAGGCCGGTCTGCCCGCGGGATGGGAATGGCAGCCAAACAGAGGCTGACGATTGGGTTAGACCTCGGAGACCACAACAGCCGCCCCTCGGCCGCACACCAAATCTTCCAGATCCAAGGCATGAGCACGGGAACAGACAGGTCCCCACACACGCTCCAGCATCCCCGAATTCACGACCCACTTGGAGGCATGGTCGCCATGCCGTTCTTTGGAACGCCCTCCGTTGCAGGGGCGTGCGATGGCGGCTGGCGTGGTCCGCTGATAAGATTGAGGCATGTCGAGGCTGTTGGAGAAGGCGTTGGAAAGAATCGCCGCCCTGCCTCAGGATGAGCAGGATGCGATTGCATCCCAGATCCTGGCGTCTCTGGCCGACGAAGACGCCTGGCAGAAGCGCTTTGCCGAGAAACGCGATGTGATTCGTCGCATGGCCCGGGAAGCACTTGAGGAAGATGAGAGGGGCGAGACGCTGCCGTTGGACGATCTGCTTTGATGCAGTCCCGGACCACCCGGCAGTTCTGGCGTTTGTTTTCCGATCTGCCCTCTCGACGCTCAACGGGACGCCCAGCGCGCCTATCGTTTCTTCCAGAGCAATCCGGCTCACTCCGGCTTGCAGTTCAAGAAACTGGAAGGCGAGGATGACATCTATCCGGCTCGCATCGGTCTCGATTACCGCGCTCTGGCCGTGATGAAGAAAGATCGCATCGTCTGGTATTGGATTGGCAGTCACTCGGAATACGACCGCCTGGTCTGATCTGCAAAAGCCACCGAAACACTTCGGCGTTTATGGGGATCATTGCGGTTCGGGCCATGATCGTGTTTGACGCGCTCACCGTGACCAACCGCAAGGATGATCGCAAGGCGAGGCGAATGATCGGGCGATTCGTCGTCGCCGATCCCGCCATCTGCCGTGGTCAGCCGGCGTTCCGAGGAACCCGAATCCCGGTGGCCGATGTCCTGGAGCAGGTGGCGGCCGGAATTGCTTGGGAAGCGATCGTTGAAGAGTGGCGCTGCAACGTGTCTTCGGCGGCCATTGCGGAATCAGTCCGATTGGCGGGCCAGGCGTTCCGCGATCATTCCGCCCAGTATGCCGCATAGGAATACGTGCTCCAACGAGCTCGGGCTTGATCGTCCCCGACGAGAACATCCTCGATGGGCAGCGCCTGCTGCTGGAAGCATGGCGGATCGCAGTGCGGCAAGTTGGAGTGGACATCTGTCATAAGGGTCTGAAAGACCAGGAGATCGTCGTTCTCTTGCGGCGGCAGCGTAATCCCACGTTCGGCCCATCTGGCGCGGGCGATGCCGACTTGTCGGGACTAACCGCGCGATTGACTCGTTCATAGGGCATCTGCGTTCCTGCGGGCGGGAACATGCCCATCTACCAGTACCGGCAGCTCCTAGGCCGCGCTATGCTGTGAGGTACCCTACGAACTGCCCATGACCATCCCAGCCGGGGGCCCGGCCAGAGGACCGCGCCCGCGCTAACATCGACCGCCTGCTGACCGCCGCCGGTTGGCTGATCCAAAATCGCAACGGCATCAACATCGAAGCCGGCCGCGGAGTCGCCATCCGCGAATTCCAACTGGCCCCCGGCCACGGCTTTGCCGATTACCTCCTCTACATCGACGGATACGCAGCCGGAGTGATCGAAGCCAAGAAGGCCGGCGTTCCCCTCATCGAAGTCGAAATTCAGTCCGGCAAGTACAGCCAGGGACTCCCCGAGAATCTCCCCGCCCCGCGCCGCCCGCTCCCATTCTGCTACCAATCCACCGGAGTCGAGACGCGCTTCACGAACCTTCTCGAGCCCGACGCCCGCAGCCGGCCCGTCTTCGGCTTCCACCGCCCCGAAACGCTCGCCGCCTGGCTCGAAGCCGATCTCAAATCGCCCGGCTCCACCATGCGAGGCCGCTTGCGCATCATGCCGCCCTTGCCGCGCGAAGGCCTTTGGGACCACCAGCACCGCGTCATCGCCAACCTGGAGCAGTCGCTTGCCCGCAACGATCCTCGCGCCCTGATCCACATGACCATGGGCAGTGGAAAAACCTTCACCGCTTGCAACTTCGTCTACCGCCTGATCGCCCACGCCGGCGCCCGGCGCGTTCTCTTTCTGGTCGACCGCCGCACCCTCGGCCGCCAGGCCCTCAACGAGTTCCAGCAGTTCTCGATTCCCGGCGACGGCCGCAAGTTCACTGAGATCTACAACGTCCAGCTCCTCTCCGCGAATACCATCGATCCCGTCTGCCCGCGTCGCCATCACCACCATCCAGCGCCTCTATTCCATCCTGAAAGGCGAGCCGGACTAACCTACAATCCCCGCATCGTGGTCACCGGGGACATGATCGCCACCGGGACCGACGTGCGTCCGCTCGAAATCCTTTTCTTCCTGCGCGACGTGCGCAGCCTGAACTACTTCGAGCAGATGAAGGGCCGCGGCGTGCGCGTCCTCTCCTCCGATGAGCTCCGCGGCGTCACGCCCGATGCCGAAACCAAGGACCACTTCGTGATCGTCGACGCCGTCGGCGTCACCGACCGCCCGCAAATCGAATCCCGCCCGCTCGAACGCCAGCCGCACGTTCCACTCCACAAACTCTTGGAAGCCGTGGTCCTCGGCAGCACGGATAAGGAGCAGCACGGATAAGGATCTCGTGTCCTCGCTCGCATCCCGCCTCGCCCGCCTTGATCGCCGCATGAGCAAGGCCGAATCCGACGCCGTCCGTGACGCCGCTCACGGCGTCGACCTCGCCGCCATCGTTCACGGCCTCGTCGACGCTCTCGACCCCGACCGTCACGAAGAAATCGCGCGCCAGGAAACCGGCCTGGCCGAGCCCCCCCCCGGAAGCCATCGAATCCGCCGCCCGCCGCGCGATTGCCGATGC
>JBGPKH010000455.1:0-7514 GCA_041485845.1 Bryobacteraceae bacterium | reverse complement strand
GGAATCTGAAACCCATGGACGATACGCTTCCACTCGACTTTAGACTTCTGGAAATTGATCAGAAGACAGAGGGTCAGTCCGGAAGCTCGCAGGTAGTTGAGACATTGCGCGGTGTGTTCGTTACCGAGGCGCTCGACACATTTCAGTTCGATTACCAGCACGTCTTCGACGAGAATATCCGCGAAATACTCCCCCACGCAGTGGCCTTTGTAGGTGACTGTAAAGGAAGCCTCGGCCTTGGCTCGGATGCCACGAAGACCGAGTTCTCTGAGCAGAGCGCGCGCATAAACTTTCTCGAGAAATCCGGCCCCCAGCGTGTTGGAAACCTCAAACACTGCCCCGAGTACGCGCTCAGTCAACGAATCGAAAAATCCGCGTTCATGAACGCAGATAACCAACCCGCAATCCCATTCACGCTCCTGCCGCCTTTTTTTTCAAGCCAAAATGTCCAATAGAATCAACGAATCCACCCGTTTTCCCGCCGTTCTATTGCACGACTCCTGCTTGAATTAAGTTGGGAGAAAAATGCGAGCCGGTCCAAAACCCGGCCGTTGTGACGCGTGGGCAGGAAGAATCGCCTCCCACGCGTCACAAAATCCCAGCTTGTCGCTACAACAGTAAGTAAATAAGGAACTTATGCCAGTGCAAAATAATACACACACACCCTCCTCCCACGCGCCACACCCAACAGCCCCTCGGGGGGCGCATCTGCCGAAAAAACCCTCCAACATGCGCCCCCCAATTCTCCACCCTCACGCTAACCCACACAAACCAAGCACTTTATCGGCGGCAAGAAAATACACACACACAGGCCAGAAATGTCCCCCACGACCTGTCCCTGCCGACCGCGCGAAATCTGATATAGTAGCGCCGATTGCCATGAACCGCCGCGAGTTTCTTCGTACCGCTTTCCGCCGCCTGCGCGTTCGCAGGCCCCTTTCAACGCGCCGCCGCCGCGCTGCAAAAGAAGGTGAAAATCACCGACGTCAAATGCATGATCGTGCGCGGTACCTGGGATTGGAATCTCATCAAGGTCGAGACCGACTCCGGCCTCTACGGCATCGGCGAGGCGTATTGGGGCTGGGGCGTCAAGGACCTGGTCCTGAACAAGATGAAGGCCATCGTGGTGGGCGAGGACCCGCTGAACGTCGACAAGCTCTACACCAAGATGCTCATGCAGAGCGCCGGCGCCGGGGCCATCGCGGGTGTCACCATGACCGCCGCCAGCGGCATCGAGATCGCGCTCTGGGACCTGTGCGGGCGCATGCTCCAGACCCCCGTGTGCAACCTGCTGGGCGGCCGTTTCCGCGACCGCATCCGCTTCTACCGCACGCTGCAGGCGGTGGACCACGTGGAGGACCCGAAGGAATGGCGCGCCCAGACCGAAGAGGTCCGCGCCGAGAAGTGGGGATGGACGGCCTTCAAGTTCCAGGGCGATGGCGTTCCGCCAAGGGCCGATCCCGGATTCCGGGAGCCCGGCCACGATCCCTACGCGCGCAATCTCACGCACCGCGACTACCGCCGCATCGTGAAAGGCATGGAGACGGTGCGCGAGACGCTCGGACCGGACGCCGACTTCGCTATCGAGTGCCACTGGCGCTACGACACGCAGGACGTCATCCGGCTGGCGCGGGAGCTCGAGCCGGTGAAGCCCATGTGGCTGGAAGACCCCGTGCCGCCCGACAACATCGAGGCCATGGCGCGGGTCACGCACGCCATCAACGTGCCGGTCTGCACGGGAGAGAATCTCTACGGACGCCAGGGCTTCCGCAGGCTGATCGAGATGCAGGCGACTTCCGGAGTACATATCGACGTTCCCAAGTCCGGCGGCCTGCTGGAATCCAAGAAGATCTCCGATCTCGCGGACTTGTACTACATCTGGACGGCCTGCCACAATCCCGCGAGTCCGGTGGGCACCATCGCGTCGTGCCACGCCGCCGCGGCCATGCGCGAGTTCCGCATTCACGAGCTGGCGAAGTGGATCGACTGGTGGCCGGACCTGGTGGTCCGCGAAGGGCGCTTCTGGGAAAACGGCTACTTCACGATACAGGACAAGCCGGGCTATGGCATCGAGCTGAACCCCGATGTGGCGAAGGCTCATCTGGCGCCTGGCGAAACCTGGTGGGGGTGAAGATGGATCGACGAGACTTTCTGCGCAACGCCGCGTTGGCCGGCTCCGCGCTCGCACTGACTGGCGAAAGCGCCGGCGCGTCGCCCGCCGACGATCCGGCCGCCATGTTCGACAAGCCCATGCGCTGGGCCCAACTGACCCTGGCGGAAAACGATCCGGGCGCCTACGATCTCCAGTTCTGGCTGGACTACTTCAAGCGCACCCATTCGGACGCCGCCTGCCTGAGCGCCGGAGGCTGCGTGGCCTTCTACCCCACCAAGATTCCGCTCCACTATCGCAGCCAGTGGATGGGCGCGAGCGACCCGTTCGGCGACCTCGTAGCCGGATGCCGCAAGCTGAACATGGTCATCCTGGCGCGCACCGATCCGCACGCCGCGCACCAGGATGTCTGCGATGCGCACCCCGACTGGATCGCGGTGGAGGCCAACGGGCAGAAGCGCCGCCACTGGGCGATGCCCGAATTGTGGGTCACCTGCGCGCTCGGTCCTTATAACTTCGAGTTCATGACCGAGGTGACCAGCGAGATCGTGTCGCTCTACCAGGTGGATGGCGTCTTCAGCAACCGGTGGGCGGGGTCGGGCATGTGCTACTGCGAGCACTGCCGGCAGAACTTCAAGGCGGCCGCGAATCTGGATCTGCCGCGTACGCTCAATCCGCAGGATCCCAGCCGGCGCGCTTACATCGAGTGGAAGCAGCAGAGGCTATTCGAGCTGTGGCGCGTGTGGGACGATGCCATTCGCAAGGCCAATCCGAACGCGCGCTATGTCCCCAATTCGGGCGGCGGCGCGCTGAGCGAGCTGGATATGAAGACGGTCGGCGAACGGGCGTCGATTCTCTTTGCCGATCGCCAGGCGCGCAGCGGAGTCACGGCTCCCTGGGCGAACGGGAAGAACGGCAAGGAGTACCGCTCGACCATGGGACGCAAAGCCATCGGCGGGATCTTCAGCGTGGGCGTGGAAGAGACCTACCGGTGGAAGGACTCCGCGCAGAACGGTCCCGAGATCCGCCTGTGGGCGCTCGACGGAATCGCCAACGGGCTGCGGCCGTGGTTCACCAAGTTCTGCGGCGTGCCGCACGACAAGCGCTGGCTGAGCGTAGTCGAGGACATTTACACATGGCATTACCGCAACGAGCGCTACCTGCGCAACGAGGCGCCGCTGGCCCACGTGGCGATGGTCTACTCGCAGCAGACCGCGCACTATTACGGCGCCGAACGCGCGCGCCAGAAGGTGGAGGATCACACGCTGGGCTACTACCAGGCGTTGATCGAGGCGCGCATTCCCTTCGAGATGGTCAACGACCGCCTGCTCGACGCGGAGCACGTCGGTCAGTTCAAGGTGCTGATCTTTCCCAACATCGCGGCGTTGTCGGACCAGCAGTGCCGGCAGGTGCGGGAGTTCGTCGAACGCGGCGGCGGGGTGGTGGCCACGCACGAGACTTCGCTCTACAACGAGTGGGGCGTGCGCCGCCCCGATTTCGGGCTGGCGGATTTGTTCGGCGCCTCTTACGACGGCGGCCTGGACGAGCGGATGATGAACTCCTACCTGCGGCTGGAGCCGGAGCCGGCGACCGGCAAACGCCATCCCATTCTGGCGGGCCTGGAGGACGCCGAGCGCATCATCAACGGGGTGAACCGCGTTCGCACCAAGACGGCGAAGGAATATCGGAACCCGCCGCTGACGCTGATTCCCTCGTACCCCGATCTTCCGATGGAAGAGGTATTCCCGCGTGTCCCCAAGACCGACATTCCCGAAGTCTACGTGCGCGAGGTGGGCGCGGGCCGCGTGGTGTACTTCCCTTGGGACATCGACCGCATCTTCTGGGAGATCCTGACCGTGGACCACGGAAAGTTGCTGCGCAATGCGGTGGATTGGGCGGCCAACGAGCCGCGCCCGGTCACGGTGGAAGGCCCTGGAATCCTGGATGTCGCACTCTGGCGGCAGAAGGATACGATGACCCTGCACCTGGTGAATCTGACCAATCCGATGATGATGAAGGGCCCGTTGCGCGAGTTCATCCCGCTGCCGCCGCAACAGGTGAGTATCGCGCTGCCGGAAGGACGGAAGGCGCGGCAGGTGAAGCTGCTGGTGAGCGGGCGTGCGCCGCGCGTGCAGGAGGCGGCCGGCAAGGTACGGCTGACGATTCCGTCGATACTCGATCACGAAGTGGTGGCGATCGATCTGTAGGGGATGCCACGCTGCCCTCGAACCCTGCCCCCCGTTCCGCCGCGCCGTGAGTGATAATAGGAGTGCTCGATCCGGTGAACGACGTCCAGGAAAAGGCGATCCGAAATTCCGGATTGCCTTGTGTGTTTGAAAAAGGAGTTTTCATGTCAACCGAAAAAGATTCTCTCGATCGCAGAGACTTCCTCAAGACCGTAGGCGCAACCGGTCTCACGCTGGGAGCGGCCAACTCGGCTCTCGCGGCCAAGAGTGGCAACAAAATGACGGGCGGCCGGGTCCTCGGCGCCAATGATCGCATCAATATCGGGGTGCTCGGCGTCGGTGGACGCGGCGCCTACGATGCCCAGGCCTTTTCGCGCTTCGGGCAGCAGAACAACGCCTGCCAGATCGTCGCCGTGTGCGACGTCTACGAGAAGCGCAAACGCCAGGCCGCCGAACGGCACAAAGTGCCCGGCTTTCTCGATTACCGCGAGGTGCTGGCCAAGTCCGAGGTCGACGCCGTGATCGTCGCCTCGCCCGACCACTGGCACGCCAAGATGGCCCTCGACGCCATGGACAAGGGCAAGGACGTCTACCTCGAAAAGCCCATGGTGCATACCAACGACGAGGCGCGTCAGTTGGTTGCCACCGTCAAGGAAACCAAGCGCATCCTCCAGGTCGGCTCGCAGACCACCTCGGCCGACATCTGGTGGAAGGCCAAGAAGGCCATCGCCGACGGCATGATCGGCCAGATGATCGAGAGCCAGGGCTCCTATCACCGCAACTCGACCGAGGGCGAATGGAACTATCCCATCGACAAGAACGCCGGTCCCGACGGCAAGGGCGACGATTTCATCGACTGGAACATGTGGCTCGGCTCGCAGTTCAAGCTGGCTCCCAAGCGCGCGTTCGACGCCGACCGCTTCTTCCGCTTCCGCAAGTATTGGGACTACTCGCTGGGCACCGCCAGCGACCTCTTCTATCACGTGATCGCGCCGCTCAACATCTGCTGGGACGAGCCCCAGTTCCCCACCAAGGTGATGGCCACCGGCGGCATCTACGTTTTCAAGGAAGGCCCGCAGCGCGAGGTCCCCGACACCTTCCACCTGCTCGCCGAATACGCCAAGGGCCACTCGCTGGTGCTCAGCTCCTCGATGGCCAACGACACGCACGTTCCCGGCACCATCCGCGGACACGAAGGGACCATCGTGATGGTGGAACACGGGCAGTTTGAGCGTAATGTTCCGTTCATCACGGTGAAGCCCCAGGTCAGCCGCGGCAAGGCGATCGGCGGTCCCAAGTACGAAGAGAAGTTCGGCATCAAAGAAATCCAGATCCCCATCGACCAGAAGGACATGATGGTCGCGCACATCGAGAACTTCCTTTCGTGCATGCGGACACGTGAAAAACCGCATCTCGATGTCGAGACCGGCGCCAAGGCCGTGGTGGTCATCAATCTCGCCGCGCAGTCCTACCGCGAGGGCAAGACGCTGTACTGGGACGAGAAGCGCTGGAAGGCTTCCGACAAGCCGGTGAAGGCGTAGGACAGACGATCGGTTTTTGTCGTCTGTCACCCGCCGGCGATGGACAGGCATCCTGGACAGGCCTCCCGGCCTGTCCCCAGTTGTAAATTGCTGAATCCGGGGAATACATCCGCCTCGTCTAACGATATAGAATTGGCAATATTATGCTGATCAAGAAGTCTGCGGATATCCCCTACTCAGAGATCACCCCGAAGCCGGTTTACCTGAACCGGCGCAAGTTCCTCGCCGCCATCCCGGCGGCGTTTCTGGCCGGGCGCGCGGTGGCCGCAACCAAGCTGCCCAACCTGGTGAAGAGCCCGTTCAGCACCACGGAAAAAGAGAACTCCTACAAAGAAGTCACTACCTACAACAACTTCTGGGAGTTCGGCACGGAGAAGGACCAGCCCGCGGTGCATGCCAGGAATTTCAAAACCGATCCCTGGACGGTTTCTGTCGAGGGGGCGTGCGACAAACCCCGCAAGTTTAGCATCGAGGATATCGTCAAGCTGGCGCCGCTCGAGGAGCGCATCTACCGACACCGCTGCGTCGAAGGCTGGTCGATTGTGGTGCCCTGGGTGGGATACTCGCTCAGCACCCTGCTCAAGGCCGTCGGGCCGAACTCCAAAGCCAAGTTCGTCGCGTTCGAGAGCTATTACGACCTGAAGCAGATGCCCCTCGCCCGGCCCGAGATCGCCGGTCTTCCGTTCCCCTACATGGAAGGACTGCGGCTCGACGAGGCCATGAACCCGCTGGCGCTTCTCTCGGTCGGCATGTACGGCGAAACGCTGCCGCCCCAGGACGGCGCTCCCGTGCGCATGGTGGTGCCGTGGAAATACGGTTTCAAGAGCATCAAATCGATCGTGAAGATCAAGCTGGTGGGGAGTCAACCGCCATGCACGTGGAACCTGGCGAACCCGCCCATGTATGGCTGGTACTCCAACGTGAACCCGAACGTGGATAACCCGCGATACAGCCAGGCCACGGAACGCCGCCTGGGCGAGTTCCGCCGGCGACCCACCTTGATGTTCAACGGCTACGCCGAGCAGGTGGGGAGCCTGTACGCCGGCATGGACCTGAAAAAGTTCTTCTGATCCATGAAGCGCCGCTGGAGCAAGATTCTGGTCTTCGTGGTGTGCCTGGCGCCGGTGTTGTGGCTGGCGTGGCGCGCATGGAACCAGGACCTCACCTCGAACCCGATCGAGTACATCACGCATTTCACCGGCGACTGGGCCATCCGGCTGATCGTGGCCACGCTGTTCGTTACGCCGCTGCGCAAGCTGCTGCATCTTCCCGACCTCATCCGCTTCCGCCGCATGATCGGGCTGTTCGCATTCTTCTACGGCTGTCTGCACTTCCTCACCTGGTTCGCGCTGGACAAGTTCTTCGACTTCCGGGAGATTCTCCAGGATTTCGGTAAGCGCCGGTTCATCTTCGCCGGATTGAGCGCGTTCGTGGCCATGCTGCCGCTGGCGCTGACGTCCACGACGGGCTGGATCCGCCGCCTAGGCGGCAAGCGCTGGCAGATGTTGCACCGTCTCGTGTACTTCACCGGCATCGCCGCGGTGATGCACTACTACTGGCTGGTGAAGTCCGACATACGCCTGCCGCTGCTGTACGGAGCGTTGGTGGCGCTGGCGCTGGGGTATCGGGTGGCAGCGTCGCTGGTGTCGCGGACGAGTGCGCCGGCGCGGAAGCGCT
>JBGPKH010000454.1:0-7515 GCA_041485845.1 Bryobacteraceae bacterium | reverse complement strand
GTCGAGATGTGGCCGCCGATCCCGTGATCGTACTTATTCTGCCGCACCACCATGGCCATGGCGTTCCACCGCAGGAGGCTCTTGATGCGCCGCTCGATGGCGCGATCGCCCGGATACGGGACCTCGTCTTCGGGACGAATGGTATTGATGTAGGGCGTGTTGAGGTGAATCGGAAGCTCGGCGCCATTGGCCCGCGCATGCTCGCCCAGCCGTTCCAAAATGTAGGCCGCGCGATCCGGTCCCGCCTCATCGATAATCTGATCCAGGGCCTCCACCCACTCCGACGTCTCCCGTGGATCCAGGTCCACAACCCTCTCATTCAATTTCTGGTGCATCTATACCTTTATTATACGTGTATGCTCTCGCGACGCTCCCTGCTTGCCACCCTGCCCGCCGCCTTCGCCCGTGGCGCGTCGACCCCGCGCCCTTACGGCGCCATCCCCACCGAGCGCCAACTCCGCTGGCACGAACTCGAAACCACCGCCTTCCTGCACTTCACCGTCAACACCTTCACCGATAAGGAATGGGGCTACGGCGACGAAGACCCCAACCTCTTCAACCCCGCGGCCTTCGATGCCGATGCCATCGTCAGCGCGCTGGCCGCGGCCGGCATGCGCGGCGTGATCCTCACCTGCAAACATCACGACGGCTTCTGCCTATGGCCCACTGCCACCACCGAACACTCGGTGCGCAGCAGTTCGTGGCGCTCGGGAAAGGGCGACGTGGTCCGCGACCTCTCCGACGCCGCACGCCGCCACAATCTGAAGTTCGGCGTCTACCTTTCTCCCTGGGACCGCAACACCGCGCGCTACGGCGCCCCTACATACGTCGCCATGTATCGCGCGCAACTCACCGAGCTCCTCACGCGCTACGGCCCGATCTTCGAGGTGTGGCACGACGGCGCGAACGGCGGCGATGGCTTCTACGGCGGCGCCCGCGCGAAGCGCACCATCGACAAGCGCACCTATTACGACTGGCCCACGACCTGGGACCTGGTGCGCAAGCTGCAGCCGGACGCGGTGATCTTCAGCGACGTGGGCCCCGACGTCCGTTGGGTGGGCAACGAACGAGGCATCGCGGGAGATCCATGCTGGGCCACCTACGATCCCGTGGGCGCCGATGGCGGTCCCGCGTCTCCCGGCGATGTTCGCGACAAGGAATCGCCCGCCGGCCATCGGCACGGGTCGAAGTGGCTGCCCGCCGAGTGCGATGTCTCGATCCGTCCAGGCTGGTTCTGGCACGAAAATCAAAACGCGCGCGTCAAGACGCCCGCGCAACTGATCGATCTGTACTACAAGTCAGTGGGGCGCGGCGCGAATCTGCTGCTGAACGTCCCGCCGAATCGCGACGGCCTGCTCAGTGCGGAGGATGTGGCGTCGTTGAAGGCCTTCGGTGACTACCGCCGCGCGACCTTCGGCAAGAACCTCGCGGCCGGGGCGAAAGGCCGCCCCATGGCCCTGGATCTGCCGCATCCCGCAACGTTCAACGTGATCCGTCTCAGCGAGGATATTCGTTACGGCCAGCGCGTCGACGCCGTTGCCATCGACCGTTGGAACTCGCGCGACTGGGAGCAGATCGCGAGCGCTACCAGCATCGGCCCGCGGCGCCTGATCCGGCTGGAGAAGCCGCTTACTGCGCAGCGCCTCCGCCTCCGCGTGACTGCCGCCGCTGCGGATCCGATCCTCAACGAGTTCGCCCTGTTCGCAGAGCCAGCCTAGGTCCAATACTCTCCAGTAAACAATGCGTAAGTCCTTTGTTTACTGTCACCAATGACGGCAGCTCCCGGCCGTCCTCAACTGTTCACTTTGAGTTGCGGTGTACACACGGTGTCAGCAGGCCGATTGACAATCGGCCGCAGGTTGATAACCTGCCCCACATGTGGCGTTTATCTGCGGCCAGTTTTCTTAATGCGGATACCCCGCATTAAGAAACTCATCCACGTCCTTGTGCAGCTTCTCCCGAGCCTTCTTGTCGATGTACATCATGTGCCCCGCTTCGTAATACGCGAAGCTCACGTTCTTGCGCATCGCCGGCTCGAGATTCATGTGCGACACCGTCTGCTCGATCCCGTTGAACGGCGTGGCGAGGTCGTAATACCCGGCCACCACCAACACCTTCAGGTTGGTCTGCTCGGTCATCGCCGACCGCAGCGACTCGGCCACCGCGCCGGGCTGTCCCTGGTCCCATGGCCGCACATTCGCCGAGATCTGGTAATACAGGTCGGTGTTCCACTTCAACTCGCGACGCGCGTAGTCCTGAAACATGGAGGCATACGCGCCTTCGTAAGAAGCCTCGCTGGAATCGTATTCGTAGCGCTCGCCGGCGGCGTCCACGTCCATTCCGGTAAACCGGGAATCCAGGCGGCCGACGGTCTTACGCTTGTCCCGCAGCAGTTCCTTGAACCACCGCTGCGGGCTGATCCGAAGGTTGGTCTGCTCGATGTACTTCTCCGAAAGCCCGGTGAAGCGCGCCAGGCTCTTCACCACTCTTGCGTACTCGGCCTTGGACAGCTCGTCGCCCTTCTCCAGCGCCGCGGCGTACTCACCGTGCGCAAACTGCCGCGCCGCCTGCGCCACCGCTTCGATGTTCTCCTTCTGCAAGTCGGGCGGCAGCAGCTTGTGATACCACGCCGACGTGGTGAAGGTCGGCAGGAAAAACTTGGTCCGGTCGTCGGCGCCCCAATTTCCGAACCCCACCGAAGACACCAGCGCGATCCCGTTGAGATAAATCTGGTGACGGTGCTGGAGGACCGACGCCATCTGCGCCGAGCGAGTGGTCCCATAGCTCTCGCCGATCAGATACTTGGGCGACGCCCAACGGTCGTTGCGCGTCAGGTACTGGTAAATGAAATCGGAGAACCAGGTGGCGTCCTGCACGGTGCCGTAAAACTGCGACGGGTTTTCGCCCGGGGCCGGGCGGCTGTAGCCCGTCGAAATCGCATCGATAAAGGTCAGATCGCTGGCATCCAGAAACGAATCTCCGTTCTCCACGATGGAGTACGGCGCCGGCATGCCGTGGCCGTCGTCCGTGAGCAGGATGCGTTTCGGTCCCAGCCCCATATGGGTAAACAACGATCCCGAACCCGGACCGCCGTTGTAGACAAACGAAATGGGCCGCTTGGCAAAGTCCGTCACTCCGTCCTTGGTGTACGACACGAAGAAGAAGCTGGCCTTCGGCGCGCCGTCGTCCGACTTGATCACGTAGTTGGCGGCAGTCGCGGTGTAGTTGATCTGCTGCCCGCCGATGCGCGCGGAGTGATGTGTCACCGAGGACTTTTCCTCGAGTGCCGGCCCGCGCCGCACTTCCTGCGCCGGCGAGGATTGCGGTGGGGCGTCGGGAGTGGCGCCGCGCCGCCCCTGTGCCGCCGCCATTCCGGCAGCCATCATGAACGTGAACGCTCCCACTGTGATGCGAGTGAAGCTCATTTTGTTCGTTCTCCTTCGAGGAAGCGTATCACAGGTACTGCCGCGGTTTCCGAGGTCCGGTAATTGCCGCGGGGAGACGCAAGTTCTTCGGGTGTGTCGAGTTATTATTCTCGCCGCTGTAAGTATTTCTATTTCTTCAGGTTGCGGAGGGGACGCGAAGTTGGGAGACGCATCTGGAGGTCTTTTTTCGCAAGATGCGTCTCCCGAGTCTCGGGCGTGTGACGCAAGATTCCCGGGTGTTTTGTGACGCATCGGAGGGGTTTTTTCCGCGCGATGCGTCACAAGCCTTGCTGCGGCGCCCGACAGGGCCGAGGGAAAGCTTGCCGCGGCGGGCGATGGAGACGGGGTTGGCAGGTTGGGGCATCGGTTCCTCCTGGATTCAGATATAGCAGGCGATTATTGGGCTAACGGTCTTGAGATCCGGAAGTGATTGAAACGATTCAGAAAATTTTCCGCCAAAACTTGTGACTCAGTAAATATGCAGAACCATCCATGCGTAAAGCCATTCCGCTGCGGGGTCTGCCGGTGGAGTTCCCACTCGCACTCCAGCCTGGAGCGTCACTACCTGGAGCACCGAGCAGGGGAACAGCGGGAGCTGAGGGCTTGTCAGGAAATAACTATTGCAGATTGGCCGATTCTCGTACACCGTTGAAAACCTTGCGAATCCGCCTGTGGGGCAGGATGGCATCCTGCGCGGCGGTTGGCAAAGGCCACGCGGGCCGATTGGCAATCGGCCCGCAGGTTCACAACCTGCCCCACATAGCGGCAAGCCGCAAACGGTACAGGCGTTTCTCCGAGTCGCAGCGGCGCACCCACGGGCGGCAGGCGGATTAACAATCCGCCGCAGGGTGCCAACCTGCCCCACTGCTCGCCGCCTTCCACGCGTACGCGTAGCCGAGTTCCTGGGCAAAGTAGCGGCCCGGTGGGGCAAGGTGGTGGCCGGGGGCCCCTTAAGACCTTGTCCCGAAACAACGTTGCCAATTGCGGGACCGCTCCCCCCGGTCGCGGCGCGGCAGGAGGCAAGTTACTGAACCGCGACCAAAGGGAGCGATGAGAAGGTTGTTTCATGACGAACCCCTTACTTCTTGGGGTTCAACTTGAGGTTGATGGTAGCCTGCTTTCGCGAATCGAAAGAACTCAGGGTCTTGGTGCCGCTCGCGGCGCCCTGGGAGTCGGCTTTGAGCTCGTAATCGACGTCGGGGCTCAGCCCGTGGAAATAATAGGTCCCGTCTTCCTTGGTAATGAAAGAGCGGATCTGCAGGCTCTTGGTGTTCTTCAACTGCACCACCGCCCCGGCCACCGCCTGATCGCCGGCCGAAGTGACGGCGCCCTGAACGCTGCGGTTTTGATCGTCGGCTTTCTTCTTACCCTGCCCGAATCCGGCGGGGACGCAAACCAAGAGGAGGACCCCCACCAGTACCAGCCAGATCGTGCGCATGTGACCCTCCCTCCTGTTGGACGCAGCGGCAGGCGCGCCTGTTACATTTATGGCGGCCGGCACCTATTTCCAGTCCTCCTCGGGCTCTTCCTCGTCGTCTTCGAGGAAATCCTCCTCGTCTTCCTCTTCTTCCTCGAGGTCTTCGGCCGATTCCAATTCCAGGGGATCGGTGCTCACGACTTTCAGGTCCGCGCCACATTCATCGCAACTGATGGTGTCGCCTTCGTCGACGTCCTCTTCGTCCACATCGATTGTGCCATCGCATACCGGACACGTGACCATGCAGCATTCCTCCCAAAATACTACTGTTATACGAAAGACTGCCAGCTTGGCAAGCCCCGTTACGCACCGCGAGCGCCTTTTTTTTACTTGGCGGCCTGCTTGGCCATCCGGCGGCGGGTGGTGGCGGGCACGATACCCTTCAACCGCAGGTAGAGAAACATCGTGGCGCGGTGCGTCAATTCGTGTTCCTTGATCATTTGGAGCATCTCCAGCCGCGTCACTCTTTGGCCGTCGAAGCGCGTGATCGCGTGCGAGAAGAAATCCGCGGGCTGAGCGGCCAGTTGCGCAGTCCGCTGGTCGATCGATTCCCGCAGAGCGGTGGCCAGGCCGGCGGCTCCGGAGCCGGCATTGCGGGCGTGCTTCATCAGCTTCTCGCGAAAATCGGGTGTTGCGAGATTGTCGTCGCCGGAGAGCAGCAGTCCGGTCAGCCCATCGCCCGCATCCAAAATGTGGCGGGCGAGCTCTCCGAAGGTCATCACCTCGGGCGTGGGACGAAAGTCGAGCTCATCGGCCGGAAAATCTTCGACGGCATGAATGGTATCCCCCCGGACCGTCTTCCAGGAATCGAGCACGTGCTCCAATCTGACCATGACCACATTGTAGCCGTGTATCCGAATCTGCGCGAGGCGGCAGGAAGGCTCAGTTCGCGGCTGTCAGGCGGCGTGTTGAGCGTTGACCTTCAATACTTCGGCACGCTGGGATCGACCTTGTCGCTCCACGCGAGAATCCCGCCCACCATGTTGCGTACGTGCTGGAATCCTGCCTGGCGCAGTACCCCGCAGGCCTTGGCGCTGCGCATGCCGCTGCGGCAGTGGATCACGATGTCCGCTTCGGGATCGAACTCGCCGACGTGTTTGGGAAACTCGCCGAGCGGAATCAGCTTCGCCCCGGGGATGTTGCAGATCCTGTACTCGTGCGGCTCGCGCACGTCGATCAATACGAATTTATCGCCGCGATCGATCTTTTGTTTCACCTCCGTGACGTCGATTTCGCCTTCGTTCACCTTGGTCTCCTGAACTGCGGGGGCGGCCTGGGGCTGCGGCACCCCACAAAACTGATGGTAATCGATCAGCTTGGTGATTGTGCGGTGTTCGCCGCACACCGGGCAGTCGGGATTCTTGCGCAGCTTCAGCTCGCGGAACTTCATTCCCAGCGCATCGTACAGCAGCAGGCGTCCGACGAGCGGCTCGCCGATGCCGAGAATCAGCTTCACCGCTTCGGTGGCCTGGATCAGGCCGATAGTGCCGGGCAGAATTCCCAGCACGCCGCCCTCGGCGCAACTGGGGACCAGGCCCGGGGGTGGCGGTTCCGGATACAGGCAGCGGTAGCACGGCCCGCCTTGGTAAGCGAAGACGGTGGCCTGGCCTTCGAAGCGGAAGATCGATCCGTAGACGTTGGGCTTGCCCAGCAGCACGCACGCGTCGTTTACCAGGTAGCGCGTGGGGAAGTTGTCGGTGCCATCGACGACGAGATCGTAGTCCTTCAGGATATCGAGCGCGTTGTCGCTGGCGAGCGCCGTCTCGTGCTTCACAATCTGCACGTTCGGATTGATGGCGTGCATCTTCTCGGCGGCGGAATCGAGCTTCTTCCTGCCGACGTCCTGTGTGGCGTGGATCACCTGGCGCTGCAAATTGGTGAAGTCCACCACGTCGAAATCCACGATGCCGATGCGGCCGACCCCGGCCGCGGCCAGGTACAGCCCGAGCGGCGCGCCCAGACCGCCCGCGCCCACCAGGAGCACCTTGGCAGCCTTGAGCTTCTTCTGGCCGTCGATGCCCACTTCGGGGATGATCAGGTGGCGGCTGTAGCGCAGGATTTCATCGTTCGACAGCGTGGCTTCCTCGGGGGGAGCTGTGACCGTCGAACCCCCGGCGATCGAAGGCACCAGCGAGATCGTATCGCCGTCCTCGGCCGGGGTGGCATCCTTGGTCAGGTAACGAATGTCTTCGTCATTCAGGTAGACGTTGACGAAGCTGCGGACTTTGCCCTCGTCGTTGAAAATCTGCTTGCGCAGGTCGGGGTACTGGGTGGTGAGCGCTTGCAGCACTTCTCCCACGGTCGCGCCGGTCACGCTCACCGAGTCCAGCTTCCCCGTGAACTGCCGCAAGGGTGTCGGGATTAAGACTTTGGCCATATCAGTAGATCAACTCCTCTTTCGCCGCTTCGGTCTGTTCGAAGTTCGGCAGCCAACTGTTGGCGTGGTGGAATTCGCCCTTCCGGACGGATAGCACAACGAACGAATACCACGGGCAGGAATTCTGCAAATCGGTCCTGGAAAAATAGGCGTCGCAATCGGGATGCGAATGGTAGATCCCGATCAGGTCCATGGCGCGTTCACGAGCGGCTTTGTCGGCGGCCAGCAGGTCCTCC
>JBGPKH010000453.1:0-7537 GCA_041485845.1 Bryobacteraceae bacterium | reverse complement strand
GCTATCGCGAGTACCTCAAGGTCCCCGAGCAGTGGAAGCGCGATTACCAGCGGTTGCGCTCGAAAAACGAGGTTGCGCAGCTCGTCGACAGCGCCCTGCGGGTGGTCATGATCGTCGGCCTGATCGTTGTGCTGGCGATGCGCGTGCGCGGCCACGACGTACACTGGCGCTGGGCGGCGATGGTTGGCGTGGTGGGGATCGTCCTCTCCTTCTGCTCCTCCCTGAACGAGTTCACGCTTCAGGAGTTCAACTACCCGACCACCGATTCGTACGGCAGCTTTTTCTCCCGCCAGATGCTCCAGGCGCTCATGGGCGCGCTCGGCTGGGGTGGGTTCCTGTTCGTGCTCACCGCCGCCGCCGAGCCGCTCTACCGCGAAGCCTTCCGCGACAAGATCTCGATGGGCAGCCTCTTCACCGTGCGCGGCCTGCGGACCAAGCGGTTCTTCCTGGGCTCGATCCTGGGCGTCACCCTGACCGGAATCTTCATCGCCTACCAGACGGCCTTCTACATCGTGGCCTACAAGTTCGGCGCGTGGTCGCCCGCGGATGTCCCCTATAGCGACCTGCTCAATACGCGATTCCCCTGGCTGTTCGTACTGTTCGGCGGCTTCTTGCCGGCGGTGTCGGAAGAGTTCCTGTTCCGCGTTTTCGCCATTCCGTTCCTGCGGAAGCTGGTTCGCTCAACAGCCGTGGCCGTAGTGCTGGCGGGCTTCCTCTGGGGGTTCGGACACGCCGGATACCCGCAGCAGCCGTTCTACATCCGCGGCGTGGAAGTGGGGATCGGCGGCGTGGCGCTCGGCCTGGTCATGCTGCGCTGGGGCATTTTGCCAACGCTGGTGTGGCACTACTCCGTGGACGCCATGTACAGCGCCCTGCTGCTCATCCGTTCGCAGAGCCTCTACTTCCGGCTTTCCGGCGCGGCCAGCGCGGGCATTATCGTTCTGCCCCTGGTGGTGGCGCTGATTGCCTACCTGCGCCACGGCGGTTTCGAGCCGGAGTCCGGGCTTCTGAACGGCGAGGAAGCCGGCGCTGCCGAAACTCCACCCGAAGCCGCACCCGCTCCCGCCGCGGCGAGCGTGGATTACCGGCCCCTCTCCCTGAAGGTGCGTCTGGCGGCGCTGGTGGTTCTCGCCCTCGGCCTCGCGGCGCTGCTGGTTCCCGCGAGCCGCTTCGGGGAGTCGCCCAGGTACAAGATCCCCGGCGAGCAGGCGCGCACCGCGGCCGACGTATTTCTGCGCGCGCAGGGCATCCATCCCGATGCGTTCCGGCACGTGACGTTCCCGTTCGCGCTTTGGAGCGGCAATGACAGCATGGCGGGCAAGTATTTCCTCGAACGGCGGCCCGTGGCGGTTGCCTCCGGCCTTTTCGAGCAGCACCGGCCGTTGCAGGTTTGGGTGACCCGCTACTTCAAATCCCTCGACCAGGAAGAGGTCACGGTGTCCGTTCACCCCGAGACCGGCAAGGTGCTGGCGTTCGACCACACCATTCCCGAAGACCGTCCCGGCGCCGACATTCCCCCCGAGGCGTCGCGCGCGATTGCCACCGGCTTCGCCCGTGCGCAGGGCCGGGACCTGGCCACCATGGAATTGAAAGAGGAAAGCTCCGCGAAGAAGAAGGCCCGGCGCGATCACACGCTCGAATGGGAGGCGCCCGCGGGCGACCCGCGCAACCTGGACGAAGCCCACTATCGGCTGCATCTCGAAGTAGCCGGCGATCGCGTGAGCGAGTTTCGCGGGTACTGGAAAATTCCCGAAGCTTTTTCGCGCGCCCGTTCCCAGCAGAACTTCATTTCGATCGCGGTGATGGCGCTGCGCTTCGGGGTGATCGGCGGCGGCGTGGTAGTGGGCATCCTGCTGCTGGTCCAGAACATCCGCAAAGGGCTGGTGCCATGGCGAGCGGTCATTCGCATCGCCGTGCCGGCGGCCCTCCTGACCGCGGTGGGTCCGCTCCTCTCGATGCGCCTTCTGCTTCAGGGCTACAATACCGCGATTCCGCTCGAAACCTACGAGGCTATGACGTACGTGATCGTATCGATGTCGGCGGTATTCGCCTTCCTGTTTCTGGGCGGGGCGGTGGCGCTGCTCCTCTCGTATTTTCCGGAAAGCGCGGCTTCCTTGCGCGCGGCCAACCGCAGGCTGCTGGCGGTGGATGCCCTGGTCGCGCTCCTGGCCGCCGCCGGCCTGGCCCTCCTTCTGCATCAAGTGGGAGCCGCGCTCCAGGACCGCTTCCACGCACTGGCGTTCTTTTCGATCTCCAGTCCCGACCTGATCGTCAGTACCGCGCCCGGAGTGGCTGCCGTAGCCGGCGCCATCCGTTCGACCATCATGAACGCCGCGGTCATCGCCATCGCCGCACTGGTTCTGCACAAGCTGTTGCCGAAACCGTGGACGCCCATCCCGCTGGGACTGCTCGCGGCATTCGCGTCTCTGCCGTTCGGCATCCACACGCCGGGCGAATTCGCGTTGGAGTACGTCCTGGCCCTCGCCGGGGTGGCCTGTGCGTTTGTGTTCTGCTTCCAATTCGCCCGCAGCAACTACCTGGCCTACGCGCTGGTGCTCTGGGTCCTGTCTTTGCGCGGGCCGCTGGGAGAACTGTTCGGCAACCCGCTCCCGGCCTTGCAGGCGCAAGGCTGGATCGTAGTCGCCGTGCTCGCCGCCAGCATCGTCTGGCTGGTAATGCCGGCCATAGGGCGCAAGCCCGGAAGTATTGCGGGCCAAGGGTGAGCGGGTGACAACAAGACGTATATCCTCTACGCTAGAAGTGACAGCAAGGATAGCCGTTATGAACATGACCATCGATCTGTCGGAGCAATATGCCGCCGCGCTGGAAGCCCAGGCGCGCGCCGCTCACATGCCGACCGAACGCTACCTTGCCCATATCGTCGCCCGCGCCCTGGAGCGCCAGCATCGCCGGGATGCCGAGAATCTTGAGCATCACCTGAACTATATGGCTTCCCAAGTTGCGCCGGCGACAACCCCCGAAGAGATGGAAGCCGCCCTTGCGGAAGCTCTGGCGCATGTCCGGCCGCTAGCTGGCAACCGTGAGGATTGTTCTTGATACCAACATCCTCGTGCGCGCCAATCCTAAAGCTCCTCCCCAGGGCCTTGCCCGCGATCTCCTTCTGACAACCGTATCGGGACCCCATACGCCGATCCTCTCGCCGGCAATCTTGATCGAGGTACAGCGTGTGCTTGCCTACCCCAACGTTCAAGCCAGATGACCCCTGACGCAAGAGGCCATCGAGCAGTACCTTGCCTATCTGGAAGCCGCCGGCGTTCTGGTGGAACCACCGGCGGTTTCTGTGCCCGTGGTGAGCGATCCAGACGACGACCCGATTTTGCAAACCGCCATTGTGGGCCACGCCGATGTTCTATGCACCCGCGATGAAGCCTTTCGCCACGAAGCCGTAGAGCGCGTCTGCACCGCCCACCGCATTCGCATTTTGGACGATATTACCCTGATGCAAGAGCTTCGCCGCTGCTCTACGTAGCGGGCTGCCCACTTGATTCTGAAACCGCCATCCGCGATAGCACATTACCGCCCCGGCATCTCCGGCAACCGGATGTATACCGAATTCTCCGCGATCGGCCAGCGCCGATTGTCGTTAATTAAGCGGCTCCCCTGTGTTCGGATTCACATCGTTCCAACCGGATCCGATGGCCGCCAGGCGAGCAATCGGTTTCGATCAGAGCCTCGTCCTTTGGCCGCCTCCAGCGTCCGGTAGTGCTCCCCGTATTCACGGCCGCGCGATAGCCCTAGCCGGACGGCCCCCCACGCTCGTGCGTTGCGGCGCGAGGGCCGCCTTTAGTCATGAGTGGCGAAAACTAGTAAGAAGACCCAGGTTTTTGCAAAATCTTATTCCAGCTTCATCCTAAGGCCGTGACCTTTTGCCCGGCAGCAGCCGGCCGCTAACAAAAAATGTGGAAACTCTCGACGATCCCTTGGGTTACACTTGAAGCAATACAGCTCCTGCCAACGGAGGGTGAATGCGTAAGCCTCGGTGGTGTCTGATTTTCGCGGGGATTTCGGTTTGGGCCGGTTCGTCGATCGCTCAGATTCCCGATGGCGCCGTTTCCGATTCCAATCAACTGACCGTCGCGCATCCGGATTGTGAGTATTTCGGCAGCCAGCGCGAGCGCTACGCAAGCGCCGGCGGCCGGGCCAACGCCCACCCCCTCAGCGAGATCACCCAGCGCGTGACCGCGCTGCTCGCCACCTCACCGGGAGGCAGCCGCACCCATCCCTACCCGCAATCCGCGCCGGCGGGTTCCATCGATTCCTACATCAACTCGGACTTCGCCGCACACCAGATCACGCCCGCTCCCCTGACCACCGATTGGGAATTCATCCGCCGCGTCACCCTCGACCTGACCGGGCGCATCCCCACTCCCGGCCGCGTGCTCGCCTTTGTAACCGATACCACGCCCGGCAAGCGCGCCAAGCTCGTCGATGAGCTGCTGGCCAAGCCGGAGTGGACCGACAAGTGGACCATGTATTTCGGCGATCTCTATCAGAACACCGCCAACAAGGCCAGCACCAGCCTGAACCGCTTCCCCACGGGCCGCAACGAGTTCTATTCGTGGATCCACGAGTCGCTGGCCACCAACAAGCCGTATAACCAGATCGCCACCGAGCTGATCGGCACGGCAGCGGAGAACAGCTACACGAACGGGGCCATCAACTGGATGCTGAACGGGTACATCACCGGCGGTCCCAACCAGGACATCATGGACCAGGCGACCTCGTTCGTATTCGACACCTTCCTGGGCATCGCGCACGTCAATTGCGTGCTGTGCCATAACGGCGCCGGCCATCTCGATTCGCTCAGCCTCTGGGGCCGGAGCACCACCCGGTATCAGGCCTGGCAACTGGCTTCGTATCTTTCTCACACGCAGCTCAGCCGCATTCCGGTGGACACGAGCAACAACAACATCTATTACTGGTCGGTCCTGGATAACACCCGGAATTTCACAACCGACTATGCACTCAACACCACCACCGGGAACCGCCCTGGGCGAGTAGCCCCGGCGGGCTGCAAGTCCGGCCAGCCTTGTTACACGGTCGCCCCACAGTACATCTTCACCGGCGAATCTCCCAAGGCGGGCGAGAACTACCGCGTCGCGCTGGCCCGCCAGGTCACCGGCGATTTCCAGTTCGCACGCGCCACCGTCAACTACATGTGGGCGCAGTTTTTCGGACGCGGCATCGTCGATCCGCCCAACACGTTCGACCCCGCGCGGCTGGACCCCGACAAGCCACCGCCCGCGCCCTGGACTTTGCAGCCGTCCAACGCCGCCCTGCTCAACGCCCTGGCGCAGCATTTCATCGCCGGCGGCTACGACCTCAAGGCTTTGATGCGCGAGATCGCCAACTCTCAGGCCTACCAGCTTTCCAGCCGGTACTACGGCGAGTGGAACGCTGCCTGGGAGCCCTATTTCGCGCGCAAGTTCGTCCGGCGGCTATGGCCGGAGGAGGTTCACGATGCCGTGGCCCAGTCCAGCGGAACCTTCCCCTCGTATACGGTCAACGGGTTCACCGAACAAGGCTACGGAAAGATCGGTTACGCCATGCAGTTGCCCGACGTGGTAGGCCTGCCCGACGGTAATGGCGGCGCCGTCAGCCTGTTCCTGGACAGCTTCTTCCGCGGCAATCGCGACGACCAGCCCCGCAAGCCGGATGGCTCCATCCTCCAGGCGCTGAACCTGATGAACAACGCCTACGTCGTGAGCCGGTCGCACGCCACCGGATCGACCCTCAGCCAGCTCATCGTTCAGAATCTGAGCAAGAGCAACACGGATCTGATCAATACGCTCTTCTTGAACATTCTTTCGCGCTACCCTACGAACGAGGAAATGGCCAAGGCGCTGGCCGCTTTGCCTGCCAGCGGCGCTACTCGCACGGCTGCCACACAGGACCTCGTGTGGTCGCTCTATAACAAGGTGGATTTCGCGTTCAACTATTGAGCGAAGGGATGCCGGGAGAACTGTCATGAGCGGAGAACAAGAGAAAATCAACCAGGCTCTCAAGAAGTACGGGTGGGACCACAAGACATTCTTCAATCGTCCGCACTGGACGCGGCGCCGCTTCTTCGAGCTCCTGGGCGCCGGTGTAACGGGTTCGTTTCTGGCGGAACGCTACGTCAAGGCCGCCGATGTGACGAGCAGCGGCGCGGCCACCAGGAACACCGCGCAGAACGTGATCTTCATACTCCTGGCAGGCGCCCCCAGCCACACCGACACGTTCGATTTCAAGATGGTGCAGGGCGTCACTCCCGCGAGCTTCGCGCCGCAAACGATCAACGGTGTCCTGTGGCCCACCGGACTGCTGCCGAAACTCGGCCAGGCGTTTGCAGATTCGAAATTCTCCATCGTCCGCTCCATGCAATCGCACGCCCTGGTGCATTCGCTGGCCCAGACCTGGACCCAGATCGGGCGCAACCCGGCCGCGGCTCTGGGCAACATCGCTCCCAATATCGGCAGCATAGTGGCCATCGAGAAAGACAAGCAGCGCACACCCGGCCAGATCTTCCCGGCCTTCCTGGCGCTCAACTCCGGCGGCGGAGTCGGCGCCGGCTACTTACCCGCAGCCTACGCCCCGTTCAAGGTGAACCCCACCGCCGGCGGCATCGCCAACACCACCAACCCCGACGGGCAGGCGATCTTCAACAACCGTTGGAAGCTGATGCACTCGCTGGACGACAGCCTGCGGCTGAACTCGCCCAACGGGGATCGCTTCGAGGACTACAACGACTTCTACCAAGCCGCTTCGGGCATGATGTACAACCCCGTCGTGAACCAGGCTTTCGGTTACACCACCGCCGACAGCGTGCGCTTTGGCAACACCGGCCTCGGCAACGCCTGCCTGGTAGCCTCCCAGGTCCTAAAGGCCAATCAGGGCACGCGCTTTATCCAGATCACATCCAACGACGGCTGGGACATGCATTCGAACATCTACGCGGCGAACTCGCTTCCGGCGAAGGGCAAGATTCTGGACAACGCCGTCTCCCAATTGATCGACGATCTGGATGCCAACGGGTTGCTCGCCAGGACCCTGATCGTGATGGCCGGCGAATTCGGACGCACCGTCGGCCCTTTGTCCGGCGCCGGCGGACGCGACCACTGGCCCCAGCAGTTCGCCTTCTTCGCCGGCGGCGGGATCAAGGGCGGTACCATCGTCGGCGCAACCAACGCCACCGGATCCGCCACCGCCGATTACGGCTGGTCGGCGGACCGCCTGGTCTATCCGGAAGACATCGAGGCGACCATCTACTCGGCTATGGGAATCGACTGGACCTCGGTCCGCCACGACGACCCCCTCGGCCGCGGATTCGAATACGTGCCAGCCACGGGCCCGTTCCAATTCCGCCCCGTCCAGGAACTCTGGGCCTGAGGCCGGACAGGCCTCCGGCCTTATCCAAGAACGCCATGCGGTAACGCTCCAGACCGGCTTCACGCCCACGCCGCTGGTTGGTTCCGGCTACGCCGGGTTAGGATCGAGATCCTGGGCGGGTCCGTCGCCGGTAGCGGTCACGCCGCTG
>JBGPKH010000452.1:0-7551 GCA_041485845.1 Bryobacteraceae bacterium | reverse complement strand
TAGAGCCCGAAGTTCAGGTAGAAATTCTGCCGGTCGCACTCACCGGACTGGTCGCAGACCGGACAGTCGAGCGGGTGGTTGGCCAGGAGGAACTCCAACACTGCGCGCCGGCCGTCCTCAGCCTTGTCGTTCTTGGTGTGTACCACCATCCCTTCGATCACCGGCGTGTTGCAGGCGATCTGGAGTTTTGGAATTTTCTCCACGTCCACCAGGCAAATGCGGCAGTTGCCCGCGATCGAAAGCCCGGGATGGTAGCAGTAGCGCGGAACGAAGATGCCCAACTTCTCCGCGGCCTGGATGACCGTGGTTCCATCGGGGACGCTCACCTCACGGCCGTCGACGCTCAGCTTGGGCATGCCATGGCCTCCGTGCTCCGGGCCTTGCGGCCGGTGCGGATGTACGTCTCAAATTCGTTCCGGAACTTTAAGATGTAGGACTGGATCGGCCAGGCAGCCGCGTCCGCGAAGACGCAGATGGTCTTTCCTTCCATGTCGCCGGCGATGGCCAGGAGGTCGTCCAGGTCCCGCAGAGTTCCCCGCCCTTCGGTAATGCGATTCATGATGCGATGAACCCAGCCGGTCCCCTCACGGCAGGGTGAGCACTGTCCGCACGACTCGTGGGCAAAAAATTTTATCGCGGAAGCCAGCGCGTCGATCATGCAGGTGGTCTCATCCATGACGATCACGCCGCCGGAACCGGCCATGCTTCCCGCGGCCATGAGGGAGTTGAAGTCCATGGCAACGTCGATCTCGCCGGCTCGCAGAATCTTCGCCGAGATGCCCCCGGGAATGACGGCCTTGAGCTGGTTGCCGTTGCGCACACCACCGGCGCGCTCGATGAGATGCCGCAGAGTCACGCCTACCGGCTCCTCGTAGACGCCTGGCCTCGCCACGTGCCCGCTCACGCAGAAGAGCCGTGTGCCGCCCTGACTGTCCGGACCTATGGCGGCAAAGCGCTCGGCGCCATGGCGCAGAATGAACGGGACACAGGCCAGGGTCTCGACATTGTTGACGATGGTCGGGCATTGGAAGAGACCCGAAATGGCGGGGAAAGGGGGCTTAATCCGGGGAAAGCCTTTCCCACCTTCGAGCGAAGTCAGGAGAGCGGTCTCTTCGCCGCAGATATAGGCTCCGGCCCCACGGTGGATGACCACGTCCAGGTCGAAGCCGGTCCCCTGGATGTTCTTGCCAAGCCAACTCCGGCGATAGGCCTCGTCTATGGCGCGCTCGAAGCGCCGAGCCGGCCGGAAGTACTCGCCCCGAATGTAGACATAGGCCTTATGACTGCCGATGGCATAGGCTGCGACGATCATGCCTTCGAGCAGGGCGTGCGGGTCCCGCTCCAGGATGTAGCGGTCCTTGAAGGTCCCGGGCTCGCCCTCATCCGCGTTGACCACGAGATACTTTGGCTTGGTGGATTGCTTGGGGATGAAGGACCACTTCTTACCGGTTGGAAACCCCGCCCCGCCCAGACCGCGCAGCTTGGCTTTGGACACCTCGTCGGTCACTTGTGCCGGTGTCATGGAGGTGAGAGCTTTGCGGGCCGCGAGATATCCGCCGTCCGCCACGTAGTCTTCGAACCAGGTCCCGCCGGGATCTTTGAAGCGCGTGGAGAGCACCGGCCCGTCCGAGCAGATGAAGGGTTCCGGCTCAGGGGTCGATTCCGGTTCCCCGGGTTCCAGGAACGCGTCCCCGACGATCCTGTCGACCGTCTCAACCTCCAGGGGGCCGACGAAGCGCTCGTCGAGTTGGGCCATGGGCGCCATCTCGCAGGCGCACAGGCACTCGACCTCCGTAAGGGTGACTTCCTGGCCCGGCGTGGTCCCGCCCGGGCCGATCTGCAAGCTCTCCTTGATGCGGTCCAGCAGATCCTCGGCCCCGCGCAAAACGCAGGGCAAGCTGGTGCAGACCCGCAGCTCGCGCCGGCCCACGGGCTTGGTGCGGAACATGTTGTAGAAGGAGACCACTTCGCGCACGTGGGAGATCGCTACTCCCAGGGTGCGGCCAACCCAGGCCTCCGCCTCCGGGGAGATGTAGCTCTGGTTCTGCTGGACGAGCCACAAAAGAGGCAGCATAGCCGCCTTCGGGTACTCGTAGCGGTGCAGGATCTCCTGAGCTTGGCCTTCGAGGTCGGAGAGTTTCACCGGTCGAGTTCCCCTCCGATCATGTTGACCGACCCGAAGGTGGGGATCATGTCGGCGATCATGTCCCCCGTGAGAAGCTTGTGCAGCGCCGACATGATCGCAAAGCAGGGCGGACGGACGCGCACCCGGTATGGGCTGCCGGTTCCATCGCTCACCACGTAGAACCCCAGCTCTCCGTTGGCCCCTTCCACGGGAAAGTAGACCTCTCCCTTGGGCGGCCGCACTCCGTGGCCGAACATGACCAGCTTGAATTGCTGCATGAGCCCTTCGATGTTGCCGTAGGTGTCCTCCTTGGGAGGGAGGAAGACCCGCTTTTCGTCTGTGGCAATAGACGGATGCTCGGCACGGCCGGAGCCCTCGAGGGTTGGACAAGTCACGGCGGAATCGCCAGCGATGGCGCCGATGTTCCCCACCTTGCCAAGGTCTACCATCTCCGCCGCCGGCATGGGGCGCCCGGTCGCGGGGTGGACCTGGACCGGGCCGCGCGGCAAGTCGCGGAGCGCCCTCTCCACAATCCGCATGGACTGCTCCATCTCCTCCATGCGGACGAGATAACGATCCATGTTGTCCCCACGAGTACCGATCGGGACATCGAAAGGCAGCCGGTCGTAGACCGCGTACGGGCAGTCCTTGCGCACGTCGTAGTCTGCGCCGGTGGAGCGAAGAAACGGGCCTGTGATCCCGTAAGAGATGGCGTCTTCCTTGGAGATCACGCCCGTTCCGCTCATGCGGTCGGCGAAAATGCGGTTGCGCGTGAGCAGCCCATCCGCCTCCGAGAGAACCTTACGGGTCTCCGCAAAAGCCTTGCGGCAGGGCTCGGCGAAATCCTCGGGGAGGTCGGCCTTCACTCCGCCCACGCGGCAGTAGCTCACGGTCATGCGCGCCCCGGTCACCTTCTCCACCAGTTCCCAGAGATACTCGCGGGCCTTGATCATGTAGAGAAAGACGGTGAAGGCCCCCAACTCCATGGCGCTCGCGCCCACGCAGGTGAGGTGGTCCGTGATCCGGGAAATCTCCGAGAGGATGACCCGCACGTAGTGGCAGCGCTCCGGAACCGAAATCCCCAGGAGCTTCTCCACGGTCATGCAATAGCCCATATTGTTGATGAGCGGGGAGACGTAGTTGAGCCGGTCGGTGTAGGGGATGACCCCGTTGTAGTCGACCGTTTCCGCCATCTTCTCAAAGCCGCGGTGGAGATAGCCGATCTCCACTTCGGCTTCCTCGATGCGCTCCCCATCCAGCTTGGCTACGATGCGGATGATCCCGTGCATGGCCGGGTGCGCGGGGCCGACGTTGAGAAGCATATCCCGCGTCTCGAGATCCGCGGAGTCGCTCTGAGATGTCGGGCTCATCGTGCGCGGCTCCGATCGGAGCCCCGGCCGTCCGTACCTGCCGAATGGAATTCTTGCCGAAACTGGAAGGATCCCCGCCAACGGAGTGCGGTTTGCTCGGCGCTCTCGGCCACCTCGGCGCTCTCAGGTTTTGACTTTTCTTCTTTTTTGCTCGGCGCCTCGGCGTCTCGGCGGTGGAATAGTCGTGTTCTTTTTGGTTCCGGCTTCGCCGGGTTAGGGAGGGGTTGCCGGAAAGATACAAAATACGCGGGCATGGAACTAGTTCATCGGTCCGATCAGGGGCTGGCGCTTTTTGACGGGATAGTCCTTGCGCAGCGGGTGACCCTCGAACCCGTCGTACATGAGTATGCGTTTCAGGTCCGGGTGCCCCCGAAAGCCGATCCCGAACATGTCCCAGACCTCGCGCTCGAGCCAGTTGGCTCCGGGCCACAACGAGGTGAGGGAATCCACCCCGTCAACGGCCTCGGCCTCTTCTACGGGAACCACCAACCGCAATCGATGCTTGTGGACCATCGAGTAGAAGTGGTACACCACCGCGAAGCGCGACTGGTCCGGAAGTCCAGGCCAGGGGTCCTCATCGGGAATTTGAGGCGAGGGGCTCAACGCCACTCCGGAGGAAGCGAAGAAAGCCGGAGCGGGCCGCTTGCCGAAAGTGGAATAGTCCACGGCAGTCAGGTCCATGAGGAAATTCATTTGCAATGCCGGGTCCTCCTTGAGAAACCGCGCCACCTCGAGCAGGAACTTCCGGCGCAAAACCACAGTGGCGTCGCCCCGGTAGGTATGGGACGCCGACACCGCGTCCGGGAAATGGCTCGTGACCGACTCGATCAAACAGGAGGTATTCATGGTTGCAGGATTTCCGGGCGGGGTTCGGGCGCGGGCCGCTGGCCGGTGGAGCGCTGGCCCTGGATCTTGACCTGGAGCTTCATCAGACCGTCCAGGACCATCTCCGGCCGCGGTGGGCATCCCGGTATGTAGACGTCCACCGGCAGGATCGTGTCGATCCCCATCACCGTCGCGTAGTTGTCGTAGAAACCGCCGGTGCATGTACAGACTCCGAAGGCGACCACCCACTTAGGGTCGGCCATCTGCTCATGGACGCGCTTCAAGGCCGGCGCGATCTTGTGACTGATGGTGCCCACCACGAACAGCACGTCGGCTTGCCGCGGAGAGAATCTGGGGAGACCGGCGCCGAAGCGGTCCACGTCGTAGTGAGAGCAGGCAGTGGCCATGTACTCCATCCCGCAGCACGCCGTCACGAAGGGATACTGAAAGATCGAGAACTTCCGGGCCCAGCCGATAGCCTCCTCGAGGCGGCTGGTGAAAAATCCTAAATCGCTCGTCATATCGCCGCCGTCATATCACCGCCAGTGCAGGGCGCCGTTGTCCCAGGCGTAAACGAAGCCCACCATCAGGACCCCCAGAAAGACCCCCATCTGAGCCAGGCCTGAGGGCCCCAGCGCGCGGTAGACCACGGCCCACGGATAGAGGAAGACGAGCTCGACGTCGAACAGGATGAACAGGATCGCGGTCAGATAGAACTTGATCGCCAACCGCCCCATGGGGAGGGAGAAGGGGTCCTTTCCGCACTCGAAGGGCGCTAACTTTGCGGCCGTGGGATGCTTTTTTCCGAGGGTGGAGCCCAAAATCACCATCAAAGCCGAGATCCCTCCGGCCAGGACGAAACTGACGGCAATCCCGAGGTATTCGTTCACGGGGAGACAACCTCGGGGCCAGTATACATGATCGCTGGCGTCGCGGGGGATGCGATGCGACATGAAAGTGCATCTGGCCGCGGCAAGAGATGTGAGCGTAGCGAGTTCGTCAGGCTGAGCCGCGACTGCTGCGCCTCCGGGCCAGAGGGGTGCCTGGATTGTGGTAATATTGTGGATGAAATTCCTACCCACCGGACTTGGCGAAAGCCCTCCGGTGGGTTATCTGTTTTTTTGGGGGCCTGGTGAATGACCATCGAACCGTCTGCGAAGCGGACCATTGCCTTCTTCGACGGCCAGAACCTCTATCACGCCGCCCGGCACGCTTTCGGCTATGCCTACCCGAATTACGATCCCCTTGCGCTGGCCTCCGCCATTTCGAAGGTGCAGGGCTGGGACTTGGCTGAAGTCCGCTTCTATACCGGTGTTCCCGACCGTGAAGATAATCCCTTCTGGCGCCACTTCTGGACCAACAAGCTCGCCCACCTCGGTCGGCGCGGGCCACCGTCTACTCCCGGTCGCTGGTCTACCGGAACAAGATCGTCCACCTGCCCGATGGAACGGAACACAGCCATCTTTCGGGCGAAGAGAAGGGCATCGACGTCCGCATAGCCATCGATGTGATCGGGTTGGCCTGGCAGAACGTATACGATGTCGCCGTGATTTTCAGCCAAGACCAGGACCTGTCGGAGGTGTCGCGGGAGATTCGGAACATCGCGCGGCGCCAGGACCGATGGATCAAAATCGCCAGCGCTTTCCCCGTGAGCCCGGTCACTCCAAATCGCAAGGGGATCAACTGGACTGACAGGATTCGCATCGACCGCGCCACCTACGATACCTGCATAGACCCACGTGACTACCGCCCCAAGCCCGCTTCCGGCATCACATCCTGATTTAGCGGCACGAGCCTGGGTATGGAACGGCTCTGCCCCATGATGTAGGCAGAGCAACCCAGACGTATCAAGTAGCATTAGGTCCGCTCGTGGGCCGAGATGTACTCTCGGGCGAGATCAGCATCAATGCTCTGGTTATCAGCCCCGGTCGGATGACCCAGGTTCACCTCACCGAAGTGCCGCTCGAAGCGCTCCCGGGCAGCTTGCTTCTCCGCGTCGGTGGACAGCGTACCAGTTCCTTTGAACTGTCGCTCTAGCGATGCGGCGGCCACGCGCGCCAGCGACGTTCCGGTGGCTTGCGCCTGACGGCGAAGCGCTGCATAGACTTCGTCGCTCAGTTCCACAGTTAAGCTCTGGCCCATTGCTCCTTAGCTCCATCTCGCATTGTACCAGGAGCGAGTTTGGCCTTCTTGATCTCCCCGAGCTGCCTGTCCAGCGGGCTCCGAGTCACGAACCCGCCGCAATCCTTGCGCCCCAAGGCTGGCGCCGCTATTGGTCGCGTAGGGTGAACTGGGCCGAAGCTTAAAGGAGATTATGCGCACTGCCGCGCGCGACTTGAGAAATGGGATGGAAGAGTTGCAGCCCAGGACCGGTTTTATCCAGGTCAGCCTAAACACTCGTTAGGTTGGCGCGGCCCGTATGGTGTACACTGCGCACAGAGGGAGAGACGATGATTCGAACGGTCGAAGCTGTGATCGATGAGCAGGGGAATGTGCGCCTGCTCGAGCCCGTCCATCTCCCGACGGCGCGGCGCGCGCTCGTCACGATCCTAGAGGACCACCCAGTCGCGGGCGCCCCCGACAGTGCGCTGCTGAGCGAGGCGGCGCTTGCCGACTGGAACCGTCCGGAGGAGGACGAGGCGTGGTCCCACCTGCAGCAGGCGCAGTAATCCTGGTGCAGTTCCCATTCTCCGACCTATCGCAAACGAAGCTGCGCCCGGCCGTGGTTCTTGCCGACGCTGGCCGCGGGGACCGGATTCTGTGCCAAGTGACCAGCAAGGCTTACGGTGACGCGCGGGCCATCATGCTTGAAGACGCCAGCTTCGCCGTGGGCTCGTTGCGGGCCACGAGCTATGCGCGGCCTGGCAAGCTTTTCACCGCCAGCCGGGACTTGATCGTGACGCAGGTCGGCAAGCTGAAGGCGGAACCATTCCGGCAGATCATCGATTCCGTGGTGACCCTTCTGCGTGCCGGTGGTTTTCAATGAGCCACCGCAGACAGGCAGGGCAGCGGCCTACCTCCCAAGGTTATTTACCCACGGGTCCGGCTGCCTTCGGAGCCGACGCTATTGCAAAGGCTGGCCGGACATCGGCCGGAACGATCGTGTGGTCGTTCGTGAACAGCTTCATTGCTTGCCCTCGCTCGTCGCCTGGACGGCACAATAGAATCAATACCGAGCAGATCGAGACGGTCCGCAAGTAGGCGCAGTACCAGTCTCGAAAGGCCTTTGCG